>NZ_JBSSNH010000010.1:0-105207 GCF_053839645.1 Oceanobacillus sp. M60
GTCTGCGCCTGACGGCTTGCCAATCAGCAAGTCTTCTTTAAAGGAGATGAGCTCGGGGCCCATGGAAAGCGTAGTGTTTTTCCACAACGGTCGCATTAACCTGACAACGTTGAAGATTACTCCCTCAATGAAACCCATTGGAGCGAATATATTCAGCATTTTTTTATATACTTTCCTATTCTACAAAAAAAACCTGTGGTGAGAAGGAGTTTCTCACCACAGGTTTTTCTATTCAGAACATTAGAGCGGGTAATTTTTCAAGCTGAAAGTCAGGTTATTTTTTCCGATTCGCAATGCTGCCCTCAGCCATTTGAATCATTCGTTTAACCATCTCACCGCCGACCGCACCGTTTTCACGAGCAGTCGTGTCAGCTCCTAAATTCACATGCATTTCATCAGCGATTTCCTCTTTCATCTGATTCACTGCACGTTCTGCTTGCGGTACTAACAACGCATTTCTTCGTTTGTCAGCCACCAGAGACCCTCCTCTTTTATTCAAAAGCAAGTATCATACTTGCTTGCTCCTATCTTGTGCAGAACGTTATAAACTATACAAGAAGTTTTAGCATAAGTGCTGGAAATTGTACATATGTATATCAAGGTGATTAAAAAAAGCTGAAAGCATTTTTAAGGAGGAACTACTTGATGTTAAAAGCAGATTACAGTATGGATATTAACCTGCCTCAATCAGACGTATGGCGTTATTTAGAAGATTGGTCTAATTGGGCGAAGCAGGTGCCCGGTTATCAAACACATAAGAACATATCCCCGACAGACTCGATTTGGGAGCTTCACGGAAAAGCAGGCTCCATTACTAAGGATGTAAAGCTCTATGTCAAAATCATAGAAATAACATCTCCGTCTACCGTTCAATTTCGGGTTCGTGATTCAGAAGACCGTTGTTTAGGAAGCGGCTGTTTTGAGCTTTCCCAGCTTTCTTCCCGTTCCTCCACACTGACCTGTCTATTAGAGCTTGAATTAAAAGGTTTAACAGGAAAAATAAGCGCACCATTGATTGGCTCCCTCCTTCCCGGCTTGTTGGAAAAGTTTGTCCAGCGAATTGCAAAGCCTCTGACAGAAGCGGATTCTGTTGCTTTACCACTTTAAAGCTATGCTGTTTACTCTTATTCTCAACAGTGATACATTTATATAGGTCTAATTATCATTGTCGGGAAAGGAACATAGCACATGGTTAACGCAAAACAATCGCATGCATGGAAGCAATATGCCTATATTATTATTGGAGCAACCATTGTCGGACTATCCTATAATATTTTCTTCCTGCCAGCACGATTAGCTGCTGGAGGTCTGTCCGGAATCAGCACGATATTATTTGAATTATATACGATTAATCCAGCACTCAGCCAATTTATCATTAATATCCCTATTTTTATTATTGGATGGATTACTTTAGGGAAGGATTTCAGCCTAAAAACATTGATTGGAACGTTTTGGGTTCCATTTGTCATTTTTTTATCAGGAGATATTCCGATTACAGTGACCAATCCATTTCTGAGCGCACTTTACGGCGGACTTATTCTTGGTGCGGGATTAGGGATTGTATATAAAGGAAATGGTTCTACCGGGGGTACAGCAGCTATTGCCCAAATTGTGAAGAAATTCACTGGTATTTCCAGCGGCTACTCGCAATTTATCGTAGATGGACTCGTTGTGATTACTTCGATTTTTGTATTCAGCTTCGAACTGACACTGTTTGCATTAATGGCAATTTATATCAGCGGTAAAGCAATAGATATTGTCCAATTACGAACATCCGCAACGAAGCTGGTAATGATTATCACGGATGAGGAAGAAAAAGTACAGCAGCTTATTCAGAACGGTATTGACCGGGGTCTTACGAAAATCCGTTCTGTTGGCGGTTATACGAAATTGGATAAAACCATGATACTGGTGGTGGCACAGCAGGCGGAAGCAGTTAAGCTGAAGAAATTATTACAGGAAGAAACACCTGACGCTTTCACTATTTTTATCAGTGCATCCGAAATTCTCGGGAGAGGATTCTCACTCGATAAATACGATGGACAAAAATTTTAAAACAGGAATGGAAAGAGCCAGAATATCCGGATATTCTGGCTCTTTTGCTATCTATATAGTTTTTTCTATGCCGGCAGCATATTCATTATATTTTGATAAGCAAAACCTCTGACCTGCTCCTCTGAATAATGTTTTTGCAGTTCATTCAGCAAATACGTATAGCCCGAGGCGTCCGGAATATGATCAATATAACAGCTGATGCCGTCAAAGTCTGATCCAAAACCAATATTCTTCTCTCCGCCAAGAGCACAGACATGATCAATATGCTCCAAAAGGTCAGCAACCGTTGCTGTTTCTGCCCCTTTTTTCAAGAAGACCGGATAGAGCGCAAAATGAATAGGCGCTTTTTTTTCAATCAATGCTTTCAACTGGTCATCGTATAGGTTTCTTGGATGCTCACAAATTGCCCGGGCGTTTGAATGCGAAGCAATTGGATAATCAGCCAGCTCCATCACATCCCAAAATGCTCGAACAGAAAGATGAGATACATCTGTCAAAACATTATTCGCATTATTTAACTGGACTACTTCCTTGCCTAATCTGGTAAGTCCGGCTCCCCGGGGTTCTTCAGCGCCATCAGCACATAGATTTGCCGGATTCCATGTCAATCCAACAGATTTAACTCCCATTTGGTAAAGCGTCTTTAGTTTTTCAAGATCATTGCCAATTGCTTCGGCTCCTTCTAACGTCAATACGGCACCAATCTCATCGGAAGCAAGCGAATGAATATCCTTCCAGTTTTGAATAAACCGTACCTTCTCATTCTTTCCCACAATTTCTTCATGAAAAATGGCTGCCTGCTCTTGCGCATACTTCCACTGATCTGTTGTCGCCACATTTTCCGGATCAACAAAAATCGCAAAGAACTGGACCGCAACATTTCCCGCTTCTAACAGCTTCAGATTCGTTTCTATCTCCGGCGCATCTCGAAAATCAAGCTTTCTTTGCTCCAAGCGTGCTGTCTGTAATTTAAGCAGTGCGTCACAATGCGTATCAATTACCTTCATGCTGTCTCCCTCACTTAAAAGAATTATTATATTCTTTCTGTCTTAACTCCACACGCCGAATTTTACCAGAGGATGTTTTCGGCAATTCAGAAACAAATTCAATTTTTCGCGGATACTTATATGGTGCGATTTCATGCTTTACATAGCTCTGCAGGGCTGCAACTACTTCGCTATTTCCAATAATATTATCTTGTAAAATAACAAATGCCTTTACAACATTGCCTCTTACCGGGTCTGGGCTGGCAACGACAGCACATTCTTTCACATCCGGATGTTTTACGAGCGTATCCTCCACTTCAAAAGGTCCAATCGTATAGCCGGAGCTGATAATAATATCATCGCTTCTTCCTTCAAACCAGAAATAACCGTCCTCATCCATGCTTGCCTGGTCTCCGGTAACATAATAATCTCCGCGCTGTGTTCTTTTCGTTTTTTCCTCGTCTTTATAATACCCTTTAAACAAAGCAGCTGTATCAAGCGGAATGGCAATATCTCCAACCTCACCAGTTTTCACCAGCTTCCCGTCTTCATCAATAATAACGACATCATTTCCCGGAGTTGGTTTCCCCATTGAACCCGGGCGTACTTCCATCCCTTTTAAGAATCCGAGCAGCAAGGTACTTTCTGTCTGCCCGTAACCATCTCTGACTGTCACATCAAAATGATGTCTGAACTTATCAATCACTTCACGGTTTAAAGGTTCTCCGGCAGAAACTGTGCTATGCAGTGCATTCAAATTGTAATCATCTAAATTAGAAAGCTTCGCCATTAAACGGTACTCTGTCGGCGTACAGCAAAGCACATTAACCTGATGCTTTTCCAGCAGCTCCAAATATTTTGCTGCATCGAATCTTCCTGAATAGACAAACGCTGTTGCTCCCATCCCCATAATGGATAAAAATGGACTCCATACCCATTTCTGCCATCCGGGTGCAGCAGTTGCCCAAACTGTATCGCCATCTTGAATACTGAGCCAATAACGAGGAGCAGAGGACATATGTGCAAATCCCCAGCCATGAGAATGAATAACTGCCTTTGGATTTCCTGTTGTTCCGGATGTATAAGATAAAATGGCAATATCGTCTCTTGATGTTTCTACCGTTTCTAACTGATCAGAAGCTGCTGCTTTTTCTTTATCAATTGATACCCAGTCTTCTATCTCTTTTCCCACACTGAATTTAGCAAGCTGCTCATACTCTACAACTCTTTTAAACTCTTCCACACATGCTTCTGTCGCAACAACTGCATCAATTTCGCCATGTGAGATACGAAATTGCAAATCCTTGGTCCGCAGCATCTCAGAGCTTGGTATAATAATCATTCCTGTTTTTAAGGCTGCAATATATAGTTCATACGCTTCAATACAGCGCGGCAGCATAATCATTATTTTATCTCCGCGTTTTAAACCGTGATTTAACAGGATATTCCCTGCCTTATTTGCATTCTTTATCAGATTCGTATACGTGATTTCTTTTATATCTCCATTTTCTTCTTCTAAAATAACCGCTTTTCTTCCTTCATCTGCAGCATATTTTTCAAATTCAGAAGTAATATTATATAATGCAGGTGCAATCAAATCTGATTTTTTCATCTTATTCCTCCTCAAATTAGTACCTCGTACTATACGTTAGTCATTATATCAAGAAATAAGAACAAGTTCAAAAGGATTTAAATTTTCTGATAGGATTAAAGGTATAAAATTCTTCCTTCTCTCTTTTAGACAGCTAAAATTATATCCCTCTGTAAATAATGGTGTATGATAATAATTAAAAGGGAATAGTAACAGGAGGGAGTGTTGCTGATGTCAGCATTTAATGAGAAAGATTTCGATAAAGCTTATAATGAGGAAACGAAAAAAATAAATAAACAGCTCGATAAAGATATTATTTTCGCCATGATTGGGGACATCAATACGGGAAAATCATCTACCATTAACCAGCTTATTGGTGATGATGTCGCCAAAGTCGGTGCACGTCCTGGAGAAACGATTGGTATTGATAAATATGTATACCGGGACAAAATTATTTTCGCAGATACGCCCGGGCTTGATGATATCAACCACACTAATTCGGAAGAAACCTTTCGCTTTTACCGCGAAGCAGATGTCATTTTATTTTTCCTAAACGCAGCTGGAACAGTTTTTTCAGAAGGGGAAAGAAAGTCATTTGAAACCATCAGAAAAGAAAATAAGCAGATTGTTTTTATTTTAAATAAAATTGATGCAGCAGATGATATCCCGGCTCTCGTTCAATATGTGAAGGAGCATACGTCAAAACGTTATCCGGTTATCCCGATTTCCTCCCGGACCGGAGAGAATATTGATAAATTACGGAATGAGATATTAGAAATCCTGAAAAAAAAAGAAAAGGAAATTCAATTCGCAAGACTTATTAAAGAAAAGTCGCAGACGGCGAACAAATGGATTTTAGGCGCTTCGGCCTCAGCAACTGCTGTCGGAGCAACACCGCTTCCTGGATCAGATTTTATTCCATTGACAGGAATCCAAGTCGGGTTAATGATTAGACTGGCAACCTTATATGAAAAACCATTATCCAAAAAGAAAGCAAAGGAGCTGACAATTGCCACGATTACTGGTAATATCGGCAAAACTATCTTTCGTCAGGTCTCCAAATTTGTTCCTGGTGCAGGCTCTGTCATCGGCGGAAGTGTTGCAGGCGGGATGACACTTGCGATGGGGTATTCGGTGAAATATGCTTATGAAAATAATATTGAATTGAATGCAGAGACGTTGAAGTCTCTTTACAGTTATTTTTATAAAAGAGGGAAACAAGAGGAGAAGGAAGAAAAGGACTAAAAAATAGAATAAAGAAAAGGAAAAGAACGATTGCTTCTAACCTGCGAAGCAATCGTTCTTTTCCTCTATTATGGCGATATACTTACCCCTCAAACTCGCTCTTTAAAATAGAATATATCTTAATATCCTCTTGTTTCCCTTTTCTCCGCATCGACTTTCTCAATGTTCCTTCATAGATCATCCCTGTTTTTTCCATTAATTTATAGGAAGCTTCATTTTTCGGATGGCATCTTGCATGAATCCGTTCCAGCTTCACTTCTTCAAAACCAAAACGAACGATTTCCTGAACAGCTTCTGTTCCAATTCCCTTTCGCCAATATTTTCTAGAAAGCGCATAGGCGAGCTCGGCAGAATAATGCTTTTGATTCCAAGATAAGTCAATGGTGCCGATAACACGATTGTTTTCCTTCCAGACAATGACCCACGTTGCTCCCATATGACGTTTGTTACTAGCTAATATGAACTCTATAAAGCCTTCCGTATCCGCAAGCGTCTGATGCGCTCTCCAGGTCAGATATGTTGTTAGATTTAGGTCAGAAGCATAATCAAAAATATCCTGCAAATCTGTTTTTTCTACATTCCTTAAAATGAGCCGGTCCGTTTTCAATACTGGAAATGGACTAAACGGATTATTATTCACTTCCTCTCCTCCCTCTTCACGTAAAAAATTATTACAATTATATCCAAAAACAATCGTGTTTCCAAGTACTTTCTATATTACGAAATAGGAGACAAAACTAAAATGGATAACGAAAGAGACTCTTTCCTGTGTAGGTGCGAAAATAAAAGGCTGGCCAACTATCTAACCAGCCTTCACCCTATTCAAATCCGCTGCTTATGCATATCCTTCCCATCATACGTATACAGTGTTTCTTTTCCTTCAATAATTGTTTCTAAATGCACGGCTCTTCCCCATAATTGATAGACATATGGTAAAACATGCTCCAAATATTTAATATCCAGCTCAATACCTTCAAAACCATGCCGCAGATAGAGCTCTCCATTACGAAGATAGTCGCCATTTTCTACAGTAATATATGGAAAACCGCCGTTTACACGCTGAGAAACAAGCTGATCGCGTACTTCTACATAATCCTTTTCTGTAATCCGATAATCTCTTCCTTTTTTCTCAAAAAGATACATATCCTCTTTTGCGACCAATTCCTTCGTTAAATAGTTGCGGATAAAGGAAATATCAGACTCCATTTCCCTTACTTCAAAAATTTTATCTCTTCCTTTATTCGATTCACATCCATTTCTTATCATTTCTTCCGTTGGATTATTATAACGCTCTTCAATATCCTCAAAGATTTTTATTCCTAAATAATATGGATTAATGGATGTCCGGGACGGCTGCACCACGCCGGCATTCAATTTTGCATATTCTAACGTTTCCGAGGAGGTTAAATCTAATTCCCGCATTATGCGCTGATGCCAATAGGATGCCCAGCCTTCATTCATTACCTTCGTTTCTAACTGCGGCCAGAAATAAAGCATTTCCTCGCGCATCATCGTTAATACGTCACGCTGCCAGTCTTCCAGTTCTCTGCTGTATTCTTCAATAAATAATAATAAGTCCTTTTCTGGAAAGGGGGGAATTTTCTTTTGTCTTTTTACCTTTTTCGTCTGCGAGCTTTTGCCACGCTGATCTAAACTCCACAGATCATCGTACTCACCGCGTTTTTTGTGAGTGTCCTCCTCTATCATATCATCCGCTGCTTTGAGTGGCAGTTTAAACCGGACAATTGAAGGATCAATATGCTCCTGAATCGATAAAATTGCATCTAAAAAGCTCTCCACCTCTTCTTTTCCATGCACCATTTCATAATGGGCGATACGCTCTGCTGTTGCTGTCATACTTTCCACCATATCCTTGCGCGTATTTGCAAAGCGGATATTATTCTTAAAGAAATCACAATGCGCCAGAACATGGGCAATAATCAGCTTATTTTGAATCAGGCTGTTCGTATTTAACAAAAAGGCATAACAAGGATCCGAATTGATTACCAGCTCATAAATTTGGCTCAGGCCTAAATCATATTGCAGCTTCATCTTATGGAATTGCTTACCAAAGCTCCAATGGGTAAAACGTGTCGGCATCCCATAAGCGCCAAATGTATAAATAATATCCGCCGGGCAAACCTCATAGCGCATCGGATAAAAATCCAGACCAAACCCTTTGGCTACCTCCGTAATTTCTTCGATAGCTTTTGTTAACTCCTTTGTTTCGCTCAAGTAGATTCCTCCCTTTATTCAGCTACTATTATAGTCTATGTCCTCTGAATAAAATCTTGCCATTCCTATAAAACAGCTCAAAGATTAGTATATTTCTTTGAGCTGTTCGTTTTATTTTCTATATGCGTGCTGCTGTCTTTTGAAAAAAGCTTTTCATCGCATGATAGACATCCGCTTTTTCTTTTAATACATAGTGCTTAAACTTCGGATGGTCAATCGTTTTATAAGCATTCATCAACGTAGAATAGCGGTTATAGCCATTGACTTCTCCGTAACCAAACATATTCGATTTCTCCATCAACTGATGGACTAACTCAATGCATGTCTTGTTATCCGAGCTAATATTCTCTCCGTCTGAAAAATGAAAAGGATAAATATTATAGCGGGACGGGGGATATTTTTCTTCAATGACCTCCAGCGCTTTATAATACGCAGATGAACAAATCGTTCCGCCGCTCTCTCCTTTAGAGAAAAAAGCCTCTTCTGTCACCACTTTCGCCTCTGTATGGTGAGCAATAAATTCAAATTCAACACTTTCATATTTTGTTTTCAAAAAACGGTTCATCCAGAAAAAGAAGCTGCGGGCTATATACTTCTCAAATGCGCCCATCGAAGCACTTGTATCCATCATCGCCAGGACAACCGCTTTGGAATCGTGCCGGATGACTTCATTCCAGGTCTTAAAACGCAGATCATCGTTATAAATTGGCGTGATTTGTGCCTTTCCATCCCGCGCATTCCGCTTTAATGCGGTTAATATCGTTCGTTTCTTATCTACATTTCCCATTAACCCTTTTTTACGCACATCATTAAATTCGACTTTTTCCGTAATAATCTCTGATTTTTCTTTTTCCTGCAGATTAGGAAGCTCTAATTCTCGGAATAATGCGTCTTCTATCTCTGCAATGGATACTTCCGATTCATAATAATCCTGTCCCGGCTTATCCCCGGCTTTCTTGCCATTGCCGGCTCCCGCCTGCTGCCCGTCTCCAGGCGCGCGTGCGACGACATCTCCAACCTCTGAATCTCCATTTCCTTGCCCTACATGCTTTGATTTTTCATAGTTATATCTGATTTTATATTCATCCAGCGAACGAATCGGGATTTTCACTACATCCTTGCCATTGGACATAATGATATTTTCTTCACTGACCAGGTCAGGCAGGTTTTTCTTGATGGCATCTTTTATTTTCTCATTATGGCGCTGCTGATCCTGATAACCCTTTCGATGGAGAGACCAGTTTTCTTGGGAGACGACGAAATTATGCTCTTGCTCATTGGACACTCGAATCCTCTCCTTATATTTGAATTGTTTCCAATCATCAGTTTATGGTACAAACAGTTTTAGAAACATGCTTTATCTATTGTATGCAAGAGGGGATAAGTTATTGCAGACGGATTAAAAGAATTTGAGGTTTTTAGAAAAGCTTATTTCCTTTTATCAGGTAAGTTAAAAAGTGGTATCCATGTTCATCTGGATACCACTTTTCATTTTTCTAAGATGAAATAAATATAAACACTGCTTTATCGATTCAGTAAACTTCCTACATAACGCAGCAGTTCATTCGCAGACACCGAATTATACCCATGCTCATCAATCAGACGGGCAATCACTTCATTAATCTTTTTCAGCTGCGATTCATTCGGTGTTTTCGATGAGGTTGTAATTTTCACAACGTCTTTCAAATCAGCAAATAATTTCTTTTGAATCGCTTCACGCAAACGCTCATGCGATTGATAATCAAATCGCTTTCCTTTACGCGCATAAGCAGATAAACGGATTAAGATTTCTTCCCGGAAGCCTTTTTTTGCATTTTCCGAGATGCCAATCTGCTCCTCAATCGAACGCATCAGCTTTTCATCTGGATTCATTTCTTCTCCAGTGAGCGGATCACGTAATTTATTCTGGTTACAATATGCCTCAACATTATCCAGATAGTTATCCATTAAGGTCTTCGCTGATTCTTCATACGAATAAACGAATGCTTTCTGTACTTCTTTTTTCGCAATCTCATCATATTCTTTCCGGGCAATCGAAATATAGTTTAAATATTTATCCAGATCATCCTTGGAAATAGACGGATGCTGGTTTAATCCCTCCTTCAGCGAACGTAATACATCCAGTGCGTTGATAGAAGGGATTTCTTTACGGATAATCGTGGAGGAAATACGGTTGATGACATAGCGCGGATCGATCCCAGCCATTCCCTCATCCGTATACTCATTTGAAAGTTCCTCTATATCAATCTGATTATATCCTTCCACACTTTCCCCGTCATAGAGACGCATCTTCTTTACGACATCGACACCCTGCTTTTTCGATTCCTTTAATCGGGTCAAAATGGAGAATATCGCCGCAGCCCGTAAAGCATGGGGAGCTACATGAACATCCGCAATATCACTTTCCTGAATCATTTTCTTATAGATTCGTTCTTCTTCACTGACCTTTAAATTATATGGAATCGGCATCACAATCATTCTGGAATGAAGTGCCTCATTCTTTTTATTGGAAATAAATGATTTATATTCTGATTCGTTCGTATGCGCTATAATCAGCTCATCTGCGGATATCAAAGCAAATCTCCCGGCTTTAAAATTTCCTTCCTGCGTCAGTGAAAGCAAGTGCCACAAGAATTTTTCATCACTTTTTAGAATCTCCTGAAACTCCATCATTCCGCGGTTGGCTTTATTTAACTCTCCATCGAACCGGTAAGCACGCGGATCGGATTCAGATCCAAACTCAGCAATCGTGGAAAAATCAATGCTGCCGGTTAAATCGGCAATATCCTGTGATTTCGGATCAGACGGGCTGAATGTCCCGATTCCTACCCTTTTATCCTCTGAGAAAAAGATTCGCTGTACCTTAACATCTTCAATCCTGCCGCCGTATTCCTTTTCTAAACGCATGGTATTCAATGGAGATAGGCTGCCTTCCACTCGTATACCATATTCTTCATGGAAATCTTCCCGCAAATGCTGTGGGATTAAGTGAAGAGGATCTTCATGCATTGGACAGTTTTTAATGGCATATACAGCCCCTTCATCGGTACGTGAATACTGCTCCAAGCCACGCTTCAGCAAACTAACAATAGTCGATTTTCCACCGCTGACCGGTCCCATTAACAGCAAAATTCGTTTTCTGACGTCCAGCCTTCTTGCTGCCGGATGAAAATACTCTTCTACTAAGCTTTCAATTGCTGATTCCAGACCAAAAATAGCTGATCCAAAAAACTCATACATTTTATGGTTATCTCTCTCCGTGACCCCTGCACTCTTGATCATATTATACACCCGAGAATGTGCAGTCTGTGCGATTGTCGGGTTTTCTTTCACCAGCTCTAAGTATTCCGCAAACGTGCCTTCCCATACCAGCTGTTTTTCTGCTTCTCTATCGTTTTTTACTTTATTTAAAATATCCATCGCAGGCTCCCTCCATCTTACAACGATTTCTATATCCTATGCAGTGGAAGTGTAAAACATGCTCTATGGAAATATTTTAGAAAAACATTCAGAGTTCATTTTTAAACGGATGTTTAAAAGTCCAATAACAAAACACGGCGGGGTGCCGTGTTTTTACTCAAGAACATTTTCATTATATGTATCAAAGTCATACCTTTCCCCTTGAATTATCGTATACCGGGTACTCCCCCGCTCCACTGTCCAGACTATTACCTCCCGTTCATCTGTCTGTGCGGTAACCACTGATAAATCCGGATTATCAGCTAATCCGGTCGATTTGATGTAATCGTCCTGCAGCTCTTTCTCGCGGATAAGCGTAATATTCATCATATTGACCCCGTACATGGTCCGGGCATCTTCTGCTAATTCATTCGTTAATTCATCAATTGGATGCTCTTCTAAATACTCCTCTGAAAAGTAGGAAGCTACATTTTCTTCTTCCTCCATAATCGCAGCTTGATACATATCATTGACTACCCGGGCACTATTCGGACTTAAACAGCCTGCCAGGAACAAAGGAATACATATCATCATTAGTAATACCAGGCGTTTCATATGAATTAACTCCTTATTTTTGTCTCTAACAAAATTTTTTATAATTAAAACATTATAACAAGTTACTTTTTTTGATAGGACTTCTAATCGCAGCAACGGTTTTAATAGACCGAGTAATCGCAGGTCTCCATGTTATCAGGTTAATATAATGAATTAAAAATTAGTATGGGTGGTGATAACACTATCTAGCGAAGGAAAAACACGGAGACTCCTGGTCGGCTAAGAACGGTCACGTCCTGTGACCAACGACCGACACCAGGACGTCCTGTCCGTCGTGGGAAAGCGCAGTGGGAAGACCCCGCAGGGAAAAAGGGCTCTTCTTTTTACCGAGGAGGCTGAGCTCAAGCCCACGGAAAGCGGAGTGTTTTTCCGCAGCGACTGCTAGAAAGTAAAATATTGATTTCAACTCACTCACCTTGATTGTAAGCGATTCACATATATTTGTGAAGAATAATCTTAAGCGATAATTTTAATTATTATAATAGTCAACAGTTGAATCTATACAGCAGTTCCATCATAATAGAAAGCGTATAATGAAGGTGAAATGAGGGATAAAATGGTACCAGATAAAAGTATTCTGTTTTTTGATATTGATGGGACATTATTGACAGAAGAGGAAAGAACCCTGCCTGAATCAACGAAGAAAGCCATTTTCAAGCTGAAGGAACTTGGTCATGAGGTTGCCATCGCAACAGGCCGGGCCAAATTCTTATTTGATGATTTACGAGACGAATTAGGTATTGACACTTACATAAGCTATAACGGGCAATATGTGGTGTGCCGCGGGGAAGTTGTCTATGCGAACACAATCAATCCAGAGACGTTAGAGGAATTAACCGCATTTGCTTTAAAAAATAACCATCCTGTTGTCTATATGAATGATAAAAAAATGACAACTAATGTGCCGAATGACCATCCATATATAGAAGAAAGCATTGCAACATTAAAGGTAGATGCTTATCCAGAACAGGAAGAGCATAATACGGCCCGGCAAAGTGACATTTATCAGAGCCTCCTTTTCAACACAGAAGGCGAAGAAAAGATTTATCAGGATACATTCACAAACTTAGATTTTGTCCGGTGGCATCCAAAATCGCTAGATGTCCTTCCAAAAGGCGGATCAAAAGCATTAGGTATTAAAAAACTGCTTGAGTATCTCGATTTTCCGTCAGAAAGACAATACGCCTTCGGAGACGGTTTAAATGATATAGAAATGCTGCAGCTCGTTCCTAACAGTGTCGCCATGGGAAATGCCCTGCCGGAAGTAAAGGAAGCAGCTGCATTTGTTACGAAGGATGTAAGTGATGATGGCATTTCATACGCATTACAGCACCATGGACTGCTTCCGAAGGACTAAGATTCAGCCAAACATCATCATTCCCTTTACAACGGAGTAAAGAGCCTATCCCCCCGGGACGGCTCTTTTTTATCTGTTATCAGGCAAGACAATGTTAACACAGATAAATCTTTAAATATTAAGATTTTTTATTTTTTTTGATTCGCCCTCCAGCCATTTAGCTCGGGAAATCAGTCCCCACAACCCCAACACTGCCAATATAATAAACATAACGAGATTCATCCAGCCCATATGCCTTCCCCTCTCTCATGTCTGTCTTATTCTAATAATATTATATAACGCTAAACAATCAAACAAATTTTTTAAAAGATAATATGAACTCAGAAAACCTCCATTCTTCTCCTCTGGTCATATTTACCACTTCCAGCGAATATCCTTTTATTACTGTGAAAAAAATTCATTTAAAAGGAGGATAAGACATGACAGACCACAAGAATCGGGAGCCGGAAGAAAATAAAAAAATCAGACAGCTGGAGAAATTTTATAGAGATAATGAAGGGAAACCAATGACGACGGATGAAGCGGTTAAAATTTCGGATGATGAAAATACGCTAAGCGCCGGAGACCGCGGACCGCAGCTATTAGAGGATTTTATATATCGGGAAAAACTCTCCCACTTTGATAGAGAACGAATCCCAGAACGAAATGTTCACGCACGCGGATATGGAGCGCATGGCGTGTTTGAATGCTATGCATCACAATCTGATTTAACAGAGGCACATTTCTTACAAGATGCGGGCAGAAAAACACCTGTGTTTGTCCGTTTTTCACAGGTTGCCGGTTCCAGAGGTGCTAATGAAACACTCCGGGATGTGCGCGGCTTTGCCACCAAATTTTATACGGAGGAAGGAAACTTTGATTTAGTCGGCAATAATATCCCAATCTTTTTTATTCAGGATGGCATTAAATTTCCCGATTTGATTCATGCGCTAAAACCAGAACCAAATAATGAAATCCCTCAAGGCCAGACAGCACATGATACATTTTGGGATTTTATCGGAAGTAATGAAGAATCTGCCGCCATGATGATGTGGATTATGTCTGACCGCACCATCCCCCGCAGTTTTCGAACCATGCAGGGCTTTGGTGTGCATACATTCCGACTCGTAAATAAAGAAGGTGTATCGCATTTTTGTAAATTTCATTGGCAGCCAGTTTTAGGCGTTCATTCTCTGATTTGGGATGAAGCACAGAAAATCGGCGGTGCTGATCCGGATTTTCACCGGCGGGACTTATGGGAGAATATCGAGAAAGGTAATTTCCCCGAATACGAGCTTGGCATTCAAGTGATTCGAGAGGATCAGGAGTTTGATTTTGACTTCGATATTTTAGATTCTACCAAGCTGTGGCCGGAGGAGCTTATTCCCCTGAAGAAAATCGGGAAAATGACTTTAAACAAAAATGTCGAGAATGTATTTGCAGAGACTGAACAGGTTGCGCTTCATCCGGGAAATATTGTTCGCGGAATTGACTTTACAAATGATCCGCTGCTGCAAGGCAGACTGTTCTCCTATGCAGATACACAATTTTACCGTGTGGGCACTAATTTCAAACAAATTCCAATCAATCGCCCTATTCGCACAGCACATAATAACCATCGTGATGGTGCAGCACGTTATGTGATTGATAAAGGACAGGTTGCCTACCATCAAAATTATCTGGCGAATAATACACCTTATCCTGTGCCGGGTGATAAAGGCGGATTTGTCACCTACCCTTCTCTGGTCGAAGGAAAAAAGGTACGTCAGACAGCACCCAGTTTTGAGGATCATTTTTCTCAAGGACGACTTTTTTGGAACAGCATGAGTGATGTGGAAAAAAGCCATATCCTGCAGGCATTCAGTTTCGAGCTTGGAAAAGTGAAGAATCCGGAAGTACGGAAGCGCGCGGTTCGTCTGATTGCCCATATCAGCAGACCGCTGGCTGTTTCGGTTGCCGAGGAGGTTGGCGTGCCAGCTCCGCCGGAAGCTATTCCAGAATCCGATGTGACCGCTTCCTCGCCGGCTTTAAGTATGCAAAATACAGTGTTTCGTACGGATACCTTAAAGGTCGGGGTGATTATTGATGAACAATATGACAGTAATGCTTTAAAAAACGCGATGGCGTCGTGGGAAAAAGCAGGATTAGAGCCTGTTTTTGTAAGCAGAAGGCTCGGAACATTGGAAGGAACAAACGGGGATAGCCTTTCCGTTGATGAAACATTTTTAACCGGATCGCCGCTTCTGTATGATGGTTTATTTGTTATAGGCGGCCCATATGCTACCAGGGATTTTCATTTTATGACAAATCAATTTATTGTGGATCAGTTTAACCATTATAAGCCTATTGGCGGTATTGACGAAGGAGCAAAGTGGATAGAAGAAATTCATCTTCAAAATCGCCCCGGCGTCTTGACAAGCAGAGCCCCGACCGACGGCTTCTATAAAGCCTTTGTCAATGCAATGGCGAAACAGCGTTTTTGGGATCGATAAGAAAAAATGCGCCGCGCAGAATGTTTTTCAGCGCAGCGCATTTTTTACAGTTCTCTCTGACGGAAGCCCGAGAGTTATTTATCATATTCGTCTGGATTGGAACCAGAACGGCTATTTTCATTCAACGCATCGATCTGTTTCATTTCCTCATCCGTTAATTCAAAATCAAAAATATCCGCATTGGAAATGATGCGTTCCGGGGTAATTGATTTTGGAATGGTAACAACTTGATGCTGGACATCCCATCTTAAGATGATTTGCGCCGCATTCTTCCCGTATTTCTCTCCAATCGTAACAAGCGCTGGATGATTTAGCAGCTCTCCCCGTTTCAGCGGAGACCAGGCTTCCAGCTGGATGCCATGTCTTTCACAAAAAGCGCGCAAGCCTTCCTGCGTTAGATGCGGATGAAATTCCACTTGATCAACTGCCGGAACAACTTCTGCTTCTGCTAAAAGCCGCTCTAAATGCTGGATATGAAAATTACTCACACCAATGGCACGAACGCGTCCATCATGATAAAGCTTTTCCATTGCCTTCCACGTATCTATAAACGTTTCTTTTACAGGCCAATGAATCAGATATAAATCCAAATAATCGGTATCTAATTTTTCAAGACTTCTTTCAAATGCTTCTAATGTAGACGCATAGCCCTGCTCATCATTCCAGACTTTTGATGTCAGAAAAATATCCTTTCTCAGTATACCAGACTCCTTGATACCCTGCCCGACACTGGCTTCATTCTGGTAAAAAGAAGCGGTATCAATACTGCGATAACCATGCTCCAGCGCAGTTTTCACTGCGGCCACTGCTGTCTGTCCTTCTTCTACTTTATAGACTCCCAGTCCAAACGCAGGCATATCTACGCCATTATTTAATGTGACTGTACCCTGAAGGTGATTACTCATATCAGACATCCATCCTTTCTTATCTTTTCTATCATCTTATAACAATCAATCACGTAAAAGAAAGAAAAAGGAACTAGCAGATAATGCCGCCACTCTAAAATGGGCGGCATTGTCTGCTAGTTCGTTACATGATACATATACACACCATCTGTCAACTCGCGCGTACACTCCCCAGCCAGACGCAAATATTCTAAATGGGCGACCGTTTCACCTACTGCAAACCGCGTATCGTGAACAGCCAGCTTTTTCGGAAACAGCTTTTCCATTGTTTCATAAACCGTTAAGCCGGTTTTCAGCATTTCCTTTAGGCTGTTCAATCTTTCTTTATGATGGGTCTCTATTTCCTGAATTCGCTTGGATGCATTTTGGAACGGGTCGCCATGGGATGGAATAACCCATTCGACGTCCAGTTTCTTAATTTTCTCCAAGGAATTCAAATAATTTTCTAATGGGTTTGGGTCCCCGTGAAACCAATAGGAAATATTCGGAGTAATCCTCGGAAGAACATGATCCGTTGACAGCAGCACATTCTTTTCCTGACTATAAAAGGTGACTAAACCGTCTGAATGACCTGGTGTATGTATAATCTCATAGACATATTTCCCAAATTGAATCGTTTCCCCTTCCTTTAAAATGTTTTCCACCTTTGGATAAGGGGTTACTAATGGTGCAAATGCAGCAGTATTCTGCGTCAAAGCCCTGCTTTTCTCCTCGGGAATGCCCGCCCGATAATAATTCTCCCATAACTTTTCTAAAAAGGGCTGCTCCCAGGCTTGCAGCGCCGCCTGTAAATCAATTTCAGACATCCAAACGCGCGCATTGGTTCGTTCCTGCAGTTTCCCTGCATAACCAAAATGGTCTGGATGGTAATGAGAAACAATAATGTCCGTAATTTGTTTCCCTTCTATTTCCTTTTCCCATATTTTCTCCGTAGTTGTATTATGCAGACCTGTATCTAAAATCTTATAGCCGTCCGCTTCCTCAGCAATAAAACAATGGACATGATTTAAGCGGAACGGCAATGCTAAAGTAATCCGCTTTATCCCTAATTTATCTAACATCGGCGTCACTTCTTTCTAAACAATCCGCTTTTATTTTCCTTTAAAACTCGGTTTTCTTTTGTCAAAAAATGATTGAATCCCTTCTTTATTATCCTCTGTCTGCAGCAATAAGGTCTGGATAGCCGTTTCCTGCAGATCATTTGTACCGCTGCTCCATTCATCTGCATAGTTGACCATATGCTTTACAAATTTATTAGCAAGCGGCGGCCCGTTAACAATAAAGCCGGCATAATCAATGGCTGCTTCCACAACCTCGTCCTCTGTTACGCGATTAACAATGCCGCGCCGATATGCTTCTTCTGCTGAAACAGGTCTTCCTGAAGAAATCCATTCCTTCGCTACGGCACTTGGCAGGTTATCTGTCAGTTTTTTTACTAAGCCTAAATCCGGTATAATGCCTACATCGGTAAAACTGCATAGAAAGGCTGCATCCTTTTTAGCTACGACAAAATCTGCTGCAACGGCAATACTGAAGCCTGCTCCTGCGGCAAAGCCATGGACTGCGCTGATAACATATTTATCAAGATCCCGTATCGTCTGAATAATCTCTAATGCCTGCTTCATATATTCCATTATTTTCGCGCTGTTATCCAATGTATGAAGCACTTCCAAATCGCCGCCGGCTGAAAATATTTTTCCCTCTCCGCTGATGATGACAGCTTTGATATCCGAATCTTTTTCTGCGTCCGTCAGCGCTTCCACCAAGCCTCTCGCCATTACAATCGACAGGGCATTGCGTTTCTCCGGCCGGTTCATCTTTATCAAAGCAATCGCATCTTTCTTTTCGTATTTCACTGCATCTGTCATTGCCTTCTCTCCCTTTTTAAATCAAGTCAGCTGGTGTTGTTTTTTTGCTTGTGTATATGCTGTTTTTAATTCATCTACAGCTCCCTGCAGCGTCTGTATTTTCGTTGTTCCGCCAACTCCCTGGCCAGCGCCCCAAATATCCTTCCACGCTTTAGCTGAGGAGTCCGACAGCTTTTTAAAATCAAGCCCGGCCTTTTCCGGTAAATTCTTTGGATCCAATCCAGCTTTGACAATACTGGGGATCAAGTAATTAGCAGGTATCCCGCTAAACGCAGGCGTATAGATAATATCCGCAGCCGCAGATTGAATAATCGATTCCTGGTAATCCGCACTTGCTCCGCTTTCCGCTGTCGCAATAAAATGGGTGCCAATATAGGCAAAATCAGCTCCTAGAAGCTCTGCGGCCAATATTTGCTCTCCTTTTGTAATGGTTCCCGCTAAAGCAACGGGGCCATTAAAAAAGCTGCGTACTTCCTCGATAAATGCAAAAGGATTTAGCGTTCCAGCATGCCCGCCAGCCCCGCTTGCTACTAAGATCAGCCCGTCACTGCCCTTTTCCAATGCCTTTTCAGCAAATTTCACATCCACCACATCGGATAAAACAAGACCTCCATAGCTATGAACAATCTTTACAACCGGAGATGGATCTCCTAACGATGTAATAACGATTGGCGGCTGATGCTTCTCGATCAGCTCCAAATCCTCGTAAAATCGTTTGTTGGAGGAGTGACTGATGAAGTTGACGCCCCAGGGTGCCATCGCTGCCTCTGGATTTGCTGCTTCTTTTTCCTGTAATCTCTCATTGATTTCAGCCATCCAGCTGTCTAAAACATCCTTCGTGCGGGCATTCAGAGCCGGAAATGTTCCAATGATTCCTGCTTCACATGCCCCGACAACCATGTTTGGGTTAGAAATTAAAAACATCGGAGCCATGATAACCGGCAGCTCCATTTTTTTCTTTATATCAGTCAATTGCATTTAACCAGCTCCTTTTCCATTAGAAAACACGGAAGCGCCGCTCCGCGCTTCCTGTTGAAAAAATTTGATATTATGAAGATGAATCAGATAAGGAAAGCATTTCTTCCACTTGATCCCGCAATGCCCGTTTCAAGAATTTCCCTACCGATGTTTTTGGGATTTCTTCCATAAATAGAACGCGGTCAGGAATCCAGTACTTTGCAAATTGTGGTGTTAAAAATTCTTTCACTTCTTCTTCCGTTAATGTTTTCTTCTCTTTTAATACCACGCATGCTACCGGACGCTCCTGCCACTTTGGATCCGGAACAGCAATCACCGAGGCTTCAAATACCGCTTCATGCGCCATTAATGCATTTTCGATATCGACCGAGGAAATCCACTCCCCGCCGCTTTTGATCATATCCTTGGTACGGTCCACGATTTTCACGGAGCCCTCTTCATCGATATTGACCACATCGCCTGTGTGAAGCCAGCCGTCCCGGAAGGATTCCTCACTGCGGTCATTTTTATAATATGCATCGGCAATCCACGGCCCTCTGACAAGCAATTCGCCTATTGTGTTTCCATCATGCGGGATATCGCCATGTTCATTGATTCCTCTAATTTCAATTCCCGGCACGACCATGCCTTGACGGGAGCGTAATTCCAGACGCTCCTCTTCATCCAGCTCCTGCTGATAGCTTTTTAAACGGGCCAGTGTCACAATCGGAGAGGTTTCTGTCATTCCATATGCATGAACAAAAGGAATATGATAGGTTGATTCAAATGTGCGGATCATCCCTTTTGGAGCAGCTGAGCCGCCGCAAAGAATACAGCGCAGACTGCTTGTATCGTAATTTCCCTGCTCCAGTGCCTGCAGAAAGCCCATCCAAATCGTCGGTACACCGGCTGCCATCGTCACTTTATAATCCTCAACCAGTTCTGCTAAAATCTGCGGTGTCGGCATCGGTCCCGGAAGCACCTGGGTTGTTCCAAACCATAATGCAGCAAATGGCATCCCCCACGCATTTACATGAAACATTGGAACAATAGGCATCGCAATATCTTCCTCTGATAAGCCTACGGTGTCCTTTAATCCCAGAGCCAGGCTATGTAAATAAATCCCGCGGTGAGAATAAGCAACACCCTTTGGCCTGCCCGTTGTTCCAGAGGTATAACATAAACCGGCAATTGTATTTTCATCAATAGCATCATCAAGCTCTGTGTCCGGGTCTGCTTCTTCAAGCAATGATTCATAGGATGCCATATTTGTTAGGCTTGTTTCAGGCAGCTCCTCCTTATCCGTCATCACAATAATTTTTTCTATATCCGTAATTTGGTCTTTCACGCGCTCGATCAATGGAAATAAATCCTCATCCACCAATAAGACTTTATCCTCTGCATGATTGATAATATAGGCTAAATCGTCTGGTGAAACACGGATATTGATTGTATGCAGTACGGCTCCCATCGTCGGAATCGCAAAGTAAGCCTCCAGATGACGGTGATGGTTCCAGGCTATTGTGCCGACTCTGTCCCCTTTTCCCACGCCTAAGCTTTTTAAAGCACCTGCCAGCCGGTGAATCCGTTCGGTTATTTTACTGTACGGA
The DNA here is from genome assembly GCF_053839645.1 of Oceanobacillus sp. M60. NCBI lineage: Bacteria > Bacillati > Bacillota > Bacilli > Caryophanales > Bacillaceae > Oceanobacillus > Oceanobacillus sp. M60. Next base: position 21,295 of record NZ_JBSSNH010000010.1, read on the forward strand.
ATGGTATGAACTCCGCTCAGCGTACGCGAAATAACTGTTTTATCAGCAAAGTATTTCTCCGCATGCTTCACCATAGTCGTTAAATTTAATTGGGTTTGCATCATTTTAAAATTCCTCCCTATTCCCCTGTCCATCGTTCCAAAATTGTCGCATTAGCCATTCCCAGCCCTTCACACATCGTCTGCAGACCAAAACGCGCTTCGAGCCGCTCCATGGTATGCATCATCGTTACCATCAATCTGGCTCCGCTTGCGCCTAAAGGATGCCCTAAGGCAATAGCTCCCCCGTCAATATTGACTTTTTCTTCATCTGCCCCTAATTCCTTCATCCACATTAAAGGAATGGATGCAAAGGCTTCATTCACTTCAAAAACATCGATATCTTCCATCGATAAACCAGCTTTTTTAAGAACCTTTTTAGTAGCTTCGATTGGACCTGTCAACATCTCTGTCGGATCAGAACCAATCACACTGCGGGTAAGAATACGAAAACGCGGAGTAAAGCCAAGCTCTTTGGCTTTATCAGCAGACATGATTAAAAGTGCTGCTGCACCGTCACTCATCTGACTGGCATTTCCCGCTGTGATTCCGCTCTCCTCTGTAAATAAATCAGGCAATGCATTCAGTTTCTCCATCGAGGTATCTCTTCTCGGCCCTTCATCTTGACAAAATTGAGCAGTGGTTCCATCCGCGCGCTTGACGGAAATAGGCATCATTTGTTGTCGAAAAAAGCCTTTTCCCTGCGCTTGTATCGCACGCTGATGACTCTTGAATGAATAATCATTCATTTTTTGGCGAGAAATCCCCCATTTTTCAGCAATATGAGCGGCTGCGACTCCTTGATGCACCATATCATAGTTATCTAGTAAAGCACGATTCCACTTTACACCCTGCTGGTTGGTTCCCATTGGCACACGTGACATACTTTCCACCCCGGCTGCTACCACAATATCCATATCCCCGCTCAAGATGGCCTGTGCAGCAAAATGTATGGCCTGCTGACCCGATCCGCATTGACGGTCAATCGTTGTTCCAGGAACACTGACCGGATAGCCGGCAATAAGCGCTGCCTGCCTGGCCACATCCACTGCCTGTTCTCCTGTCTGCGTGACGCATCCCATAATAACATCGTCAATGGCTGCTGCATCCAGATTGGTTCGTCTAACTAATTCCTTTAAAGGCGCTGCAGCTAATTCTTCTGCCCTTATCTCACTCAAAAAACCATTTCGTTTACCAATAGGTGTACGTACTGCCTCTACAATCACCGCATCCCGCATCGATACTCCTCCTTTTTCATTTGGAAAGGATATGAATCTATTATCATTTACAGCAAATCGATTTCCGGTGAACCCTATCAATATCCCTTATCAGTTATTAAATAAAAATGTAAAACAACCAAATAAAGTAAACGCTTTCAACATTCATTTTATGTTGTTCAAAAATGAATGTCAAGAGGGAAACAAGCAGGGTATGGCCTCCTAAGCCCATTTCCCCCAATCATTCCCTGCTCTATAAACATTATCCGGCCATATATGCCATTAGTTGAATATATGTCATCACCAAAGCATATAGCACCACAGCAAACACACCGTTAAACTGAAAACCATTTTTAAAGCCGCTCAAACCATTGGAGCCGCTTAAGACAATGATTGGCATAATCACCGGTGATAATAAAATTGATATTGAGCTTCCCAGCGTCACTGAAAGCACAATCAGCTCTGGAGGATACGGCAGGTGGATAGTCTGCAAAATACCAGCTACCAATACCATTACTGTCAACGGACCGAGACCGGCAAAGCCTAAGATAATTACCATAAACGGCAGCAGGTATAATAGATTGATAAATGGAGCGACTGCTTCTAAGGCATAGAGACTGTCGACAACCCAGCCGGCAAAGCCTGTTTTAGTCAATCCTGCAATCAGCATTCCTGCCCCAACCATCACGCATAGCTGATACGACTTGCCCGCCATCTCTTCTTTTACATAAAGTGCTGCAATATGTGTTAATTTATATAAACGCTTCTTCACTAGATAATAGCTAAGTATCCATACGAGGATGGTTAAAGGGATCAGGACAAGCAATTCCATGTTCACCCAAGCGCTCAGGATAAAGATGGAACCGAAAAGAGAGAGAAAGAGAATCATAAATTCACGGACGATCCGCTTTGTCTCCCGTTTATTTCTCGTATGCTGCATAATCTCATCAATTTCATGCTGGAGGCCTCTTGTAAAGTTAACATGATACTTTTTATTCTCCAGCGGGAAGAACAAAATCGCAACGATGGTTCCTAATGCAGCTACCCCCAGCCCTTGCAGAATTGATTTCCATAAGGAAGCCTCCATTGCTTCCACCACATAGGCAAAGCTCGGAATACTGACTACCCACAGAACCGATAACGCAAACCCGCGCAGTATCGCTGTTCCTTTATATCTCTCCCACGCCTCACCCTTTTCGTCCTTTAAGATCATCGATACAAATTGATACAGCATAGGAATCGCGCCAAATAAGAGAAAATATGCGATTACTTGTGTAAAGGAAACCATTCCAAAATAAAATTTCTTACTCGTATCCACAAAATCATGCGCATAGCTGATGGCAGATTCTAAAAATGCTTCTTCCCGCAATACCCAGCTGACCATAGGGATGATAACTAATAATCCGACCATATTCCGCATCTGCAAAAGCCCTTCCCGCATTCCCGAAAGAAAAGAGGTGTCTACAGATAGAAAGATGATTACTCCAGTTAAAAACAAGCCTAATGGCATTTTCAAATGCAGCGGCCCGTAAAATAATGTTCCAAAGAAAATAATTCCAAACCCAAACCATACTAACAGTGTTAACAGCAGATGAACCTGCAAAAAATACGTGACAAAATGGATCATCGTAAAACCAATGATACAAATGACTAACGCCGGACTGACGAATTGTTTACTCATTATTGACTAGCTCCTATACGTTCGTGTTCTCTTTACTTTACCATGGAATCACCTTGTGTTAAAGCTCCCTTCAAATCAGCAATCACTCCTCTGACCGGACAGCTGTCCGGAGTATTTTAAAATAACGCTGCTGCGCCAGATAATCTGCGTGGGCTCTTTCTAAAGGAACCGATAAAAACCGCACCTCTGCCCCAATCTTCTTTTGCACCAGCTGAGGAATATCTGCGGCGATGACCGTAGCAATACGTGCGTATCCTCCTGTTGTCTGCCGGTCCGCTAAAAGCACGATCGGCTGACCATTTGCCGGCACCTGAATGGTACCGGGAAGCACAGCATCCGAAATAATGTCCGCTTTATCCACATGAGACAAAGCCTTCCCTTCTAAACGATAACCCATGCGATTGGACTGTTCAGTAATACGATAGCTTTCCTGAAGAAATTGCTGATAGATTGTGTCTGAAAAAGCAGATATATCCGGCCCGGTAATGACTCTGATTGGACGGTGCTGTTCATAATTTGGTATATCTGTCTTTTTTAAATACCTGCCTGCCCGGATGGATTTCAGATTTTTATCCTCTGCAGATAGGCGGTCTCCTTTTTGCAAGATTCTTCCCTCTATCCCGCCAAGATTGGCTTGCGCATAGGTAGACTTGCTCCCCATTACTGTTTCGGCATAAAATCCGCCGCTTACTGCCAGATAAGCATAGGTTCCATGAACCGGCTTGCCAAATGACAGAATCTGCCCTGTATAAACGCGGAAGGATTTCCATGGACAGACAGGCTCTCCGTCAACAGCTGCTGACAAATCTGCGCCGCCGACAGCAATGACCGCATCCTGTAAAAACTTCAATCGGGGGCCCATCAACATGATTTCCAACGTTGCTGCTTCCTCCGGATTGCCGACGAGCAGATTTGCAATGCGATGGGCAAAGGTGTCCATTGCTCCTGCCGTCGGAATACCGTATTTTTGATAGCCAATCCTTCCAGTGTCTTGGATACTGGTCGATAATCCAGGTTTCATGACTTCCAAGATTTCTTTCAACGTGAATCACCTGCCGTAACTACCTTCGAATACAGAGCACCATGCGATTTCACATGTCTGCACTGACTCCTGCAGCGTGCCGCAAATTCATTCATTGCGCCAAAGCTCTTTTTTGGATTCCCATTCAAAACGATATGCAAATTCATGATTGCTCCTCCTTTTCTTGGTTTATCTGAGGCCGGTAGCTTCCGTTTTCTACTGCTTCTTCTATTTTATAATAGGTTTGCAGATCAATTGCTTCAAACTGGAGCAGATCTCCGGATTCGATAAGGATTTTTTTCTCCCCCTTCGCATCATAAAGATGTACAGGAGTTTTGCCGATAATTCTCCAGCCTCCAGGGGATTCCAGCGGGTAAATCCCTGTCTGTTTATCCGCAATACCTACTGCCCCCTGCTCCACCATTTTTCTTGGATTATCCAGCCTTGGTACGGCAAGCTTTTCAGATAAACCGCCTAAATAAGGAAAGCCAGGCATAAAGCCCATCATATACACATAATAAAGCGGCTCCGTATGCAGACGAATCACTTCTTGAATGGAAAGTTTAGAGCGGGCAGCAACATCTTCCATATCTAAGGCAACCTCCTTGTCATAGCATACTGGAATCGTAATCTTTCTGGCTGCAGGAGGAGCTGTTTCCTCCATTATTTTTTGTAAATGGATAAGCTTTTTTTCAAGCTCTCTATAAGTGATTTCACTCGGATTATAATAAATCGTGATGGCAGTATATGCAGGAATCCATTCCGATACTCCCTGTATTGGATATTTTTCTAAGAGAGCGCCAAAGCGATGCACTGCGTTATTTACTTGTCTGTCAATGGCATTGCCAAAGGGAATTCGTACACCGCGGTCTCCGTATAGTTGAATAGGATACATGATTTATCACCTGCCTTTTTTGTTCTGAACTTTCTGTATTCATATTGTACACCTATTTTTTAGCAGAAACGAATGATTTGAACACGCAAAATCCAAAAAAGCGGCTCTACATTCAAACAATGAAAGTAAAGCCGCTTTTCCTATGTTAGTTTTAAATTATTTCTTTTTACTGGTTTGCTAAGTTTGCACCATTAGCAGCGATGGTATCTTTATACCAGTAAAATGATTTTTTGCGTTTTCGTTCCAGTGTGCCGCTGCCGTCATCATGCTTGTCCACATAGATAAAACCATAGCGTTTCGACATCTCCCCGGTGGAGGCACTTACTAGATCAATGCATCCCCAGCTCGTATATCCCATTAAATCCACACCATCTTCTACAGCTTCAAGCATTTGTTTCATATGCTCCCGCAGGTAGTCGATACGATAATCATCTTGAATCGAACCGTCCTCTTCCACTTTGTCATAGGCACCTAAACCATTTTCTACAATAAATAATGGCATCTGATACCTGCTGTATAGCCGGTTGAGGGAAATGCGTAAACCAACCGGGTCAATTTCCCAGCCCCAATCACTAGCTTTCAAAAATGGATTTTTAACGCCGCCAAGCAGAATATTTCCATCTGCTTGCCCGCCATTCACATCCACTTTCTTTTCTGTCTTGGACATGTAATAACTGAAGCTGATGTAATCCACTGTTCCTTCCTTGATAATATCCAAGTCGCCATCCTCTATCTCCAATTCAATGTTATGCTCCCGGAAATACCGCTGGATATAAGCTGGATATTCTCCTCTTACTTGTACATCTGTACAAAAATAATTAAAGCGTTCATCCTTCTCCAATGCATCCATGACATTTTCCGGGTTGCTGTCATAGACATAGAATGGAGCGTAAATAATCATACATCCAATCTGGGCTTCCGGCATGATTTCATGGCATCGTTTCACTGCTTTCGCGCTCGCAACAAATTGATGATGGAATGCCTGGAATGTCGGTTGATAACGATCTTCCTCTTTTTTAATCGCAAACCCTAATCCCATGATTGGCATCATTAATCCGCTGTTGATTTCATTAAAGGTCATCCAGTATTTCACTTTCCCCTGATAACGGGTAAAAATAGCTTCCGTATATCTTTCAAAGAAAGTAATAGCTTCCCGATTTCTCCAGCCGCCGTACTCCTTCACTAAGTGCAGAGGCATTTCATAATGGGAAATGGTGACGACCGGCTCGATATCATATTTTAACAGCTCATCAATGACCTTATCGTAGAAAGCCAGTCCTTCCTCATTTGGCTCCAATTCATCGCCATTCGGGAAAATCCGTGACCAGGCAATAGATAAGCGGAATGCTTTAAAGCCCATCTCTGCAAATAATGCAATATCTTCTTTGTAACGATGATAGAAATCGATTGCTTCATGATTCGGATAGCTTTTTCCTTCTTCTATTTCAAACTGAAATCCCGGATTACGCAGCACCTGTAATCTTTCTTTTCCGCCAGGCAGCACATCGGCTATATTTAATCCTTTATTTCCTTCGTGAAATCCGCCTTCTAATTGGTTGGCTGCTGTTGCGCCGCCCCATAAAAATCCTTCTGGAAAAGCTTTTGCCATGTTACTCTCCTCCTTGAGTCATTATTATTCTTCCTCTTACTTCTTTCCTTCTTCAACATAACTCATATCATTGACAGAATCTAGCTGAAACTCTCCGTTCTGATACGTTATAACGGATACACTTGCATTATCAAGACCGCCTTCTGGCACCTCATAATCATCAAAATACGTATCCAGCAAAGCAGATATACTTAACCCGTGAGAGACAAGTAAAACATTTCCTGACCCCTCTTGCCCTTGTTCTGCTTCTACTAACTCATCCAGGCCCTCTGTCAGCCGTGCTGTAATGGTATCATAATCCTCTGCAGGCCAATTAAGTCCCTCTTCATCTCTTCCTTCGTCAAGCTCTGCTACACTGTTTGAAAACATTTCTGGTTCGAGATTTTCTAAAAATTCCTCCAGTGTAATTCCTTGCAAATCTGCAATATCCTGCCACATTGTCTCGTTTAGATCTCCTTCATATGTTCCGAAGTTAAATTCACGAAAACGTTCATCTGTATTTAAATCAAGTTCCGAAGATGTTTCGTTTTCTTCCATAATGATTTCTGCTGTTTGAATAGCCCTTCCGCTGTCACTGCTGTAGGCATTTTGGAAATCAATATCTTTTAAACCGATTCCTGCTTGTGTGACGACCTCTTCACCTGCCGGAGTCAATACAGCATCAGACCAGCCCTGCACACGATCGGTTGTATTTAACATTGTTTTCCCGTGACGGACAATGTAGATAGTTAATTCATCATTTGATTCTGCTTCTACGACTTCCTTTTCACTCCCCTCTGTATCTCCGTCATTATTTTCCTCTGCTTCGGAACTGCTGCAAGCTGCCAGTACGAATACAAAACATAGTGCTGCCATGACTCCCCATATCTTTTTCATATCTTTTCTCCTCCAAAATAGATTTATTCTTTATTTTATAAGTCACTTTTTGCCCAACTGTAATATTGATACTGTTATATGCCATGCTCCTGCTACATTTTCCTTCCACCTCCTTTCAGCTTTTTTAGAAATAAAAAACCTGAATTATTTTGAACACACTTCACGTGCATTCAAAACAATCCAGGTTATGCCCAATAAGGTAACATTCCATTTTGCCAATATTCAATCTATATTTAGGTTAGAATAAAAAATAAATTATGTCAACGGTTCCATTTCCCTAATTATGAGGACCCTCTATACCAAAAGAAATGTCATGAGGCCGGTTTTTTTCAAACGCCAGCTATGCTTATTCTTCTTTCAAAAAAGAAAACCTGAACAAATTAAACAGATAGAGCGCACTCTATGCCGTTTAACTCATTCAGGTTTTGCCTGCCTCACAGTAACAATCCTTTATCACCTTCATTATATATAAGAACGCTTTCAAAATCAATAGCTAAGAAAAATCAAGAATACCGCTTGGTCTTTAAAACATCAGTGTTCTCGCCGAAGAGATGTCCGCTGCGGGAAGTCGCTTTCCGCGGGCAACGCTTCAGTCTCCTCGGAAGAAAACCGCTTCCTGCGGGGTCTTCACCTGTTGCTTTTCCTGCAGGAGTCGACTTCCCTCCGCTCCCATCTAAGAAGAATTATGTTTTATTTACTTTTTTACAAAGAAATAACACAAATTCTAGCGACGCTTTTGGATAGGACAAGCAATGTTGTCAGGTTAATGAATTTTCTTAAATATTATACAGATAGTAATAAAACCTATCTAGCGGAGGAAAAACACGGAGACTCCTATGGGAAAGCGCAATGGTCTTCGGTGGGGCGAGTAATCGCAGGCCCAGGGTGAAGACCCCGCAGAAAAAAAGCGAACTTCTTTTTTTCGAGGAGGCTGAGCGCAAGCCCATGGAAAGCGTAGTGTTTTTCCGCAGCGGTCGCATTAACCTGACAACATTGAAGATTACTCCCTTAATGAAACTCATTGTAGCGGCTATATTCAACATTTTTTATATACTTTCTTATTCTTTAAAAAGAAACTTCATCCTGCATCTTGGTGCTGAATGAAGTCTCCGTTATGCCATATAACTGCTGTGCTTATATCTGATGAATGACTTCTTTCACGAGTTTTACAAATTTACTGCGCGATTGTGCAGCAACCTCAATCACTTCATCATGACTCAGCGGCTGATCTAATATACCGCTTGCCATATTGGTTAAGCAGGAAATACCTAATACCTTCATTCCGCCATGGACGGCAACAAGCGCTTCAGGAACGGTGGACATGCCGGCTGCATCTCCTCCAAGCACGCGAATCATGCGAATTTCTGCCGGTGTTTCATAAGCTGGTCCGCTCCACCAGGTATATACACCCTCCTGCAAATTAATCTGATTTTCTTTGGCAATAATTTTAGCCAAATCGCGAAGTTCACGGTTATATATTTGGGAAGAATCCGGAAAACGAGTTCCCAGGTCATCATTATTTGGGCCAATTAATGGGTTCGTTCCAACTAAGTTAATATGATCTGTAATCAGCATTAAATCACCAGGGTTAAAATCTTTATTTACTGCTCCGCTTGCGTTGGTAACAATCAGTTTATCCGCACCAAGCGCCTGTATAACACGTACTGGAAAAGTCACTTCATCCAAGGAATAGCCTTCATAATAATGGTAACGCCCTTTCATCGCTACGATACGCTTGCCATGCAATGTACCGATAACAAGCTGATTGGCATGTCCAACAGCTGCGGATTTAGTGAAATGCGGGATTTCTTCATACGGAACGACAACTGCGTCTTCTAATTCATCTGCCAAGCCGCCTAATCCGGAACCAAGAATAATACCGATTTCTGGGGTCATATCTGTTTTACTTTGAATAAACTCTCTTGCTTCTTTTATTTGCTGTGTCTGATGCATTTATGATTTCCTCCTTAAAGTAGCTTTATTTTTTAGCTTCCCGATGACAGTCTGTTAAAAACGCCAGCGTCTTTAAACGGTGTACACTTCTATCTTATCTTACAGTTCGATATAAAATCAATTTGTCAGTGCAGTAATCTATGTTAAGCGATTAAAAATAAGGTGTCAATTAGGAACCAAAAGCGCTTGGTATAAGACGTGGACTGCGTCAACTTATCACAAATACCGCCATCATACATCATCCTTTTCTGCCATCCAAATAAAAAAACCAGGCGCTTCACCTGGTTTTCTGTCTTTATTCTTTAAATTCCAGCATTTTATTTTTTAATTCCTCTTCCATGCCGATTAATTCTTTTTCTGCCTCATTACGCTTTTTACGTCCATCTGATTGAATTTGCAGTGTTTCTTCGATGGTAGACATTAATTTTTCCTGCGTCTGCTTCAATGTATCAATATCGACAAGGCCTCGTTCATTTTCCTTGGCTGTCTCCACCGTATTCTCTTTCAGCATATCCGCATTTTTTAATAATAAATCGTTTGTTGTTTGCGATACCTGTTTCTGTGCTTCCATCGCATGACGCTGTCTTAATAGGGTCAAGGCAATGGCCACCTGATTTTTCCATAGTGGAATTGCAGTTAAAACAGAGGATTGTATTTTTTCGACAAGTGCCTGATTCGTATTTTGGATAAGACGGATCTGCGGAGCACTTTGCATTGTAATTTGACGGCTTAACCGGAGATCATGCGTCCGTTTTTCCAGCCGGTCCACAAATTGAAGCATATCATTTACTTCCTGAACATCCATCTGACTTCCGCTTGTTTCTGCTTTTTGGCGAAGCTGCGGGATAATCTCATTATTGATTTCCTCCACCTTTAATTCGCCGGCAGCAATATAAATATTTAAAGCATCGTAATAATCCCGGTTGGTAGAAAATAATTTATCAAGCATTTCATTGTCCGACAAGAGTAAATCTTTATTTCGGTCCAGACGCACACTGATACGATCAATCTGGGAGCTTGTCTTTTGATAACGGGATAATACCTCATTCACAGATTTCGACAGTTTTCCAAACAAACGTGATAAGAAGCCTGTTTTCTCCTCCTGCAGTTCAGAAGGGTCAATATCCTCCAGCTTTTTCATCAGCTCATTTAGAATCGAACCAATTTGGCTGACATCCTGCTTTTGAACATGCTCCAGCATCTCATGTGAAAATTGATGTAATTTTGCTTGTGCCTCTACACCATATTTCACTAAAGACTGTTGGTTGGTTGTATCGATTTGCTGCTTTAACTGCTCTGCTTTTTTACGATGCTCGCCGGGAAGTCTGTCAACCAGTCTTGGCGCCTCCGAGCTTTCCATATTTTGTTCGGAAATATCCGTTGAAACCTCTGTTCGTTCTCCAAACGGGTCATTTAATAAATCATTTATCGAATCATTAGTTTGGTCTTTTGCAGTCATGTAGAATCCTCCTTATTTTTTAGATCGGCGCAGCGTCTTTTTAGCTACATCCAGCTCAAAATCCAATGTTTCTAGATCATCCCTCAGCATCACTTGCAGATCCTTTTTAATCGTGGGACTAAAGGCGGTAAGCGTCTGCCTGGTTTCCTTTAATGATTTTTGCATCTCGATAGATGGAGAAGGCTGGCTGGAAAGATACGCATAACGCTCTGATAATTCGACAAGCGAGTCTAAATGATTATAGAAGAAACGCTCTGCCTGGTAAAATCGTACCGGTTCTTTTCTTGCGTTGTTATATATTTTTTGAGCCGTTCTTACAATCGTTAAATTCTCCCGCGCATGCTGGAAAGACCTTACTTTGAATAAAGCTTTCTGCATACGTGTGATTTTTCCTCTTGCCTCTTTTAAATTGGCATCAATAAATTTATATTCTTTTTTAGTCAATCCCTGACTTTTAACAAATCGATAATCCATAATCTGTTTTGTGGCTGCATAGGTCAATACGCCCCCAATTGCAGCAAAAAGACTGGTCAACAGGACAGTCTGTCCATATATAAAAAAGCTAACAAGCCATATAGCTGTCAGGCTGACAGCACCAACAAAGCTCTGCATTAAAAATTGCATAATTGCTCGCATATGCTCACTCCTACGTGATTAATCATTCTATCCTAAGTATAATCGTCTATACTCTTACTCTTATTATACTATTACGAACGAGGCTTTTAAAAGTTTCAATTTCTTTTTATTTAAAACCCGTTACATAAATTATTTTCTCATATCTCACCTGCAGTAAGAAATCTTTAACAGCAGCTTTCTCTTCTTCCTCTTAAAGAGACCCCTGTTTAATTTATCTTTATATTAAAAAATATGATAATATAAGAATAAATGTTCTTATATTTGCCGCACCGAAATTAGCAGACTTACATTCATGGAGGGATTTTTAATGAAACGAATTGGTATTGATGCAGGCGGATCTTTAATAAAAATTGCCTATGAAGAGAGAGGCAAGCTTCGATTAAAAACTTTTCCTGCCAAGCAAACCCATGAGGTCATTTCCTGGTTGAAGTTGACTGCACCGGAAGCAGCGCTTCAGGTGACAGGCGGAAGAGCTGAACAGATTAAAGCCGACAACCAATCTATTTCTATTTTTAAGGAATTCACATGTGTAATAGAGGGAACAAAGTACTTATTATCGGAAGAAAAAAAGCTTCCGGATACGGATTATCTTTTAGTGAATATCGGCACAGGAACTTCTTTTTTCCACAAACAGAAACGCTTATCAGGAACAGGAGTCGGCGGCGGGTTGTTTACAGGCCTCGGAGCAATTATTGCGGGTACTTCTGATTATCATTCACTGGTAGATCTGGCCTCTAAAGGAGACAGGACCTGCAGTGATTTGATGGTCTCAGATATTTATCAATCCAGCTATTCGCCTGTCGAGGCTTCTTTGACCGCTGCTAATTTTGGAAAAGACCAGCTGGATCAATCCGTTTCAGCTGAGGACCAGCTGGCCGCATTAACCCAGCTTATTGGCGAGACGATTGTACTGCTTTCCAGCTTAACGGCAAACTCATTAGCTACAAAAGAAATCGTCATGATCGGCGGTGCATTGACCGGAAATCCGCTTTTAAAGCAAGTGATAGGCTCTTTTGAAAGTATGTTTGATTACAATTTAACCTTTTTAGAAAAAGGAGGCCATGCCGGTGCTGTCGGTGCATTATATTACGATGAATAAAAAGAATGACAGGAACAAGGAGAATTCATTTTGAAAAACATTATTTATTTCAGCTTTATAATTATCTTTGCATTGGCAGGCTGTAACGCAGACACAGATACAGCTGTACAATCAAACAGTGTGGACGGAGATTTTCAAGCACATTTTATCGATGTCGGGCAAGGCGATTCCACCTTATTCACTTTCGACGACGGAGAGGAGGAAACGGCAATCCTGTTTGATACGGGGGACTGGCAGGGTAATGAAGTGGTTCCTTACTTAGAGGCACAGGGAATCTCAGCAATTGATCTTGTCATTATCAGCCATCCGGATGCAGATCATATCGGTCAGCTTTCCAAAGTCCTGGATCATTTTGCTGTCGATGAAGTTTGGATGTCCGGAAATGAAAGCACCTCCAATACATACCAAACTGCGATGGAAAAAATCCTATCTCAGGATATCAATTATCATGAACCGCGGACCGGCGAGGAGTATGAACTTGGCCCGATTGACTTGGAAGTGCTGTACCCTGAGGACATTTCCGGAAAAGCGAATGAAGAGTCGGTCAGTATTCGTTTAGCCTATAATCAGGTTTCCTTTGTTTTGACTGGAGATGCCGGAGTGAAGGAAGAAAAGGAAATGATAGAAGCTTCTTCGCTTAACAGCACCTTCTTACATTTAGGGCACCATGGCTCCAATACATCCACTGATCCCGCCTTTTTAGATGCTGTCGATCCGCAGGCTGCCATTTATAGCGCTGGAGAAGATAATTCATACGGGCATCCAAGTACAGAGGTTATTGATTTATTAGATGATGAAAACATTGACTGGTACGGAACCGATGTTGATGGAAACATTGTTGTTACGACAGATGGATCATCCTATTCGATTGAAACCGAGATGGGCGAGGATATTACTGTTTCCAAACCAGATGCAGCCGAGGAGAAGAATCAGGATGCTTCCGAAGACGCTTCTGCTTCAAATGAAGAAAACGAGGATGGCAGCTGTATTAATATCAATAACGCATCCCAAGAGGAATTAACCGGGATTATTCATATCGGTGACGAACGTGCCAATCAAATAATAAATAAACGCCCGTTCGATACGTTCGAGGAGCTGGAGGAAATTGACGGAATCGGTCCGAGCAGAATCGCAGATATGGAAGCCGAGGGTCTAATTTGTGACTTTTAAAGGAGGGATATAGCATGAAAGGAATTATCGACCGGTTTGAAGGCGAATCGGCTGTTATTTTAGTGGAAGCGGAGAATCGGGAATTACTTGTTCCAAAGAAAGAGCTCCCGAGTGACTGTAAAGTGAAATCAGCGGTAATTGTAGAAGAATCCGCAGGAAAGCAAAACCCAGTAATTCAGCTTGATCCGGAAACAGATCAGAAGAATAAACAAGTGTCCAGTAACCTGCGGGAAGCTCTATTAAATCGAAAAAAGAATAGTAAACTGAAAAAAAAGAAATAGTTTACCTCCTTTCTTCTTTCCAGCCAAGAGAAACCTCATTAAGGATAAGAAAAACTTGCTGCATCATTCCCTTTAAAACGCGAAAAAGAGCTGGTTCACGTATCAGCTCTTTTTCTATGTTTCACCATAAGAACATGCAAAACTCGTATACACTTACCTGATTAGTCAATGCTAGTTTCTTGCTGCTATTCTATTGTAAAACTTTTTGCTATACCGTTAATACCGGCTTCTCCTCCACCAGCGAAAGAAATAATTCCAGAAAGCGATTATCATCGGTCAGCTCCGGATGAAAAGCCGCTACAATTAAATTTTCTTCTTTTGCAGCCACAATTTTATCATCATAGGCAGCTAAAACTTCCACACGCTCTCCTGCCGATTCAATATATGGGGCACGTATAAACACGGCTGGATACGGCTCCTTCATTCCGTTCACATCCAGATTTGCTTCAAAACTGTCCCGCTGTCTTCCAAAACCATTCCGTTTAACTTGTACATCCATCAGACCTAAATGCACACTCTGCTCTGCATCCACCTGACCCTTGCCAAGCAAAACGAGACCGGCACAGGTTCCAAAAATCGGCTTCTTGGATTGGGCAAATTGTTTTACAGCATCCACAAGATTATTTTTCTTCATCAAGCGCCAAATTGCTGTGCTTTCCCCTCCCGGAATAATTAAAGCATCCACCGTTTCAAGCAGCTCCCTATTTTTAATCAGAATCGGCTCATGTCCTGCTTGTTGCAAATGACTCGCATGCTCTTCTGTCGCTCCCTGCATGCCAAGAATTCCGATTCGATATTTTTGTTCACTCATCGTATCCGCTCCTTTCAGCGACTTAGAAACTCCGATCCTGCATTCTATCCTCTGCTCTTAACGTTTTCATATCGATACCCTTCATTGCTTCTCCCAAGTCTTTAGAAAGCTCGCCAATTTTTTGGTAGTCTTGATAATACGTTGTTGCTTCAACAATAGAACGTGCAAATTTTTCCGGATTTTTTGATTTAAAGATACCAGATCCGACAAAGACCCCGTCTGCTCCAAGCTCCATCATCAATGCAGCATCTGCCGGAGTTGCCACCCCGCCTGCAGCAAAGTTTACCACTGGCAGCCTGCCTGTTTCCTTCACCTGCAGCAGCACTTCAAATGGTGCTCCAAGATTTTTAGCTTCTGTCATCAGCTCATCCGCGTTCATATGTACAATTCTTCTTACCTGTGATTGCACTTCGCGTAAATGGCGTACTGCTTCCACGATATTTCCTGTTCCAGGCTCTCCTTTTGTCCGAAGCATCGACGCGCCTTCTCCAATCCGGCGGGCTGCTTCTCCTAAATCACGGCATCCGCATACAAATGGAACAGTGAATGGCTTTTTATCTAAGTGGAATAAATCATCCGCCGGCGTCAGCACTTCACTTTCGTCAATATAATCCACCCCAAGTGATTCTAAAACACGTGCTTCGACAATATGGCCGATACGCACCTTTGCCATTACTGGAATGGATACAGCTTCCATTACTTCTTCTACAATACTGACATCTGCCATTCTCGCTACACCGCCTGCAGCACGAATATCAGACGGGACTTTCTCCAATGCCATGACAGCAACAGCGCCCGCTTCTTCTGCTATTTTTGCCTGTTCTTTATTAACAACATCCATAATGACGCCGCCTTTTTGCATTTGCGCCATTCCTCTTTTTACACGCTCTGTACCTGTTACTCGATCTGCCATTTTATTTCCTCCTAGATTTTTGATTGATTTTTTATTATTATAAAAATAATATGATATGAATGAAAGTGCCAATTTTTCATCATTTAATGAGGTCAGTTTTCCAGAGGAGAGAGAAGATGGATTTATTATCTGTTCATTTAGAAAAAACAAACAATAGCCCATTATACGAACAGCTTTATGAGTTTATTAAACAGGAAATTGTACAGGAGCGGCTTCCCTATGGCCAAAAATTGCCTTCCAAACGAAAGCTCGCCAATCATTTGGAAGTAAGTCAGAATACAGTGGAAACTGCTTTTGAACAGCTTGTTGCAGAAGGTTATATTGCATCACAGCCCAGAAAAGGATTCTATGTACTGGCCCATGGCGATTTAGAATTTGTAGAGCATTCGGGGAAAAAGGAGATTGCTGATGCGGGGAAAGAACCATCCGTTTTATTTGATTTTTCTCCCAATAAAATTGATACGGAGGCATTTCCCTTTTCTGCATGGAGAAAATTAAACCGTCAAGTGATTGATGAATCTCATCATGATTTACTGCTGCTTGGCGATGGGCAAGGCGATAAAGAGCTGCGCGAAGCTATTGCCCACTATGTCTATCACGCACGGGGAATTGACTGTGACCCGGACATGATTGTCGTCGGAGCAGGAATTGAAGTTTTAATGCAGCAGCTGCTTTCCCTGCTCCCCGGATCTACCATATTCGGCATTGAAGACCCCGGCTATCAGTTAATGGTGAAGTTAATAACACACTTTGGCTTTTTAGGACGAGCCTTAGATATGAACGAAGAAGGCGTGTCCATTGAAGCAGTTCGCCTCTTAGAGCCTGATTACATCTATGTCACTCCGTCCAACCATTTTCCATATGGAACAGTGACCTCCATCAACCGGCGCAATCAGTTGTTACAGTGGGCAAATGAAACAGCGGACCGGTATATTATAGAAGATGATTATGACAGTGAGTTTCGTTATACAGGGAAAACGATCCCTCCTATGAAAAAAATGGATTTCAATGACCGGGTTATCTACCTTGGTTCGTTTTCCAAATCATTGATTCCTTCCCTGCGAATCAGCTATATGATCCTGCCCAAAGCATTACTGGAGCAGTATCGGAACAGGCTTACTTTTCACCATTCTACAGTTTCGCGAATGGATCAGCATGTGCTGGCGCATTTTATTCAGGAGGGTTATTTTGAAAAGCATTTGAATCGAATGCGGAAAATATATAGAAAGAAATTTGAACTGGTCCATCAATTATTTGAACCGTATAAACCATCTATACAGCTTCTTGGAGAACAATCAGGACTCCATGTCGTCTGTGAGGTGCGAAATGGTCTGACAGAAGAAGAGATACTTCGAAGAGCGGAGCAGAAAGGTATCAAAATCTATCCGATTTCCTATTACGCTTCAAAAAATGCCGTTTTCCCTTATCCGCAATTTGTGATCGGCTTCGCAGGTATCGCAGAGGAAAAGCTCAAAGAAGCAGTACAATCGATTATCGATATTTGTCAGAAGTGAGTTTATCTCAAGCTGACTTGCTGCAGGATGGCATAGGGATTGTAAAACGCCCGCTGAATAAAGTTCCACTTTATGCTATAATAAATTATTCTCTGCAAAATGACGCAGCCTTCCAATAAAGGATTTTTATGGTTTCTGACCGTAATGGGATGCTGCCTGCTAATTTGGTTTGCTCGGCAATGACACAGGGTATTTATCATTACACCCAATTTATCAGCAGAGTATCGTTTCATCTGTAATCCAGTAAATGATTGCTTTTAACAGCAAGTGCTATTCATCAGGTCTGGTTTAAGCTTCGTTTTTATTTTATTCATCGCTTCTTGGATTTACTGGCATTTTAAAGCAGCAAAGGAATATATTTATTTTAATAAAAAGGAGGATTTTTATGGGTATTTTGGAATCGATTATCGGCCATATCAATGATTTTCTTTGGTCGTATATTTTAATTATTGTCTTAATAGGTTTAGGTCTTTATTTTACAATTCGGACCGGATTCGTCCAGTTTCGCCTGCTTCCGGAAATGTTCCGTGCTGTAGCAGATAAACAATCCTATGATGCATCTGGCAAGAAAGGGACCAGCTCCTTCCAGGCATTTGCAATCAGTGCCGCTTCCCGCGTCGGTACAGGAAATATGGCCGGCGTTGCATCAGCAGTTGCGCTTGGCGGACCGGGCGCATTATTCTGGATGTGGCTGATTGCGCTACTTGGCGCCGCCTCCGGATTTGTTGAAAGTACTCTAGCACAGCTCTATAAAGAAAAAGATAGCAATCAGTATCGCGGCGGTCCCGCTTATTATATTGAAAAGGGAATGAAAAAACGCTGGCTTGGTATTGTATTTGCCATCATGATTACTTTTACTTACGGATTGGTCTTTAACTCCGTTCAATCCAATACCATCAGCATTGCGTTCAGTTCACAGTTTGATATAAACCCTGTCTGGATTGCGGCTGTTTTGACTATTTTTGTAGCCATCGTTATCTTTGGCGGTTTGAAAAGTATTGCGAATGTTTCTCAAATTATTGTTCCTTTTATGGCAATTATTTATATCGGCTTAGCGCTTGTTGTCTTAGCTATGAATATTACCGTTATTCCAGATATGTTTGTACTTATTTTTGAAAATGCATTTGGAATCCGCGAGGTTGCTGGCGGCGGCTTTGGCGCAGCCATTATGCTGGGAATCAAACGCGGACTATTTTCTAACGAAGCAGGAATGGGTGCTGCCCCCAATGCAGCAGCAACTGCAGAAGTAAGCCACCCGGTCAAGCAGGGGCTCGTTCAGGCCTTAGGTGTTTTCTTTGATACCATCTTAGTTTGTTCGGCTACCGGATTGATTATTTTATCCGCCGGCGGCTTTGCAGGCAGTGAAGAAGACGGGATTGCGCTGACACAGACAGCCTTCACCCAAATGCTGGGAGATTGGGCAGGCGTGTTTATCGCCATCGCTATTTTTCTATTTGCCTTCAGCTCGATTCTTGGAAATTATTATTATGGCGAGAACAACCTGGCTTATATTAAAGACTCTAAGACCATCCTGTTTATTTATCGCATAGCAGCGCTTGTAATGGTTGTATTCGGTACATTGGCTTCCTTCGGCTTAGTCTGGTCTTTAGCTGATGTCACCATGGCCTTGCTTGCACTGATTAACCTTTATGCTATTTCTGTCTTATTTAAGAAAGCCAATATTTTATTAAAGGATTATATGAGGCAGCGGAAAGAAGGAAAAGACCCTGTCTTCTATAAAGATACTCTGGACGATCAGACCGGCATCGAGTGCTGGGAACGGGAAACCGAGAAACAATAATCATTTCCAAAGAAAAAGAAACCATAGCTGCTTTTGCCGGCTATGGTTTTTCTATGGATATAAGCAGAAATCAACATAACTTCAGAAGCGATTTTGCTTAAGCAAAGTTACCTCGTGTTTATAGCTTTCGTCTCCCGGGAAAATGGATAATATATAAATTGAAGTAAGAAATTACACTTTATTTTTCTTATAAAAATGACGAAATAATGATTGAAAACAGTAACTAGCGGAAGAAAAACACGGAGGCTCCTGTGGGAAAGCGCGGAGGGAAGACCCCGCAGAAAAAAAAGCGAACTTCTTTTTTTCGAGGAGGCTGAGCTCAAGCCCACGGAAAACGTAGTGTTTTTCTGTAGCGGTAGCTATTAATTTCAATTTATATAGCTATTATTTTTTTGTGATTAGGGCATATGTTGGATACAAGAAATCCCGGATTAATGAAGATTCAATCTATGGAATGCTTCATTTGATTGGACGTTTCCATATTTAGAAACCACCCGTAATACGAGGGGGGGTATTGTGAATAATAAAAACAGAAGATTTTTAATTATTTCTTTATGCATCAATACGATCCTGACAATCACAGCATTAGCGGGATTGGTTTACCTTCTTTTCATACGTAATCAAGCTGCTGATACAAGCTCGTCTTCTCTCTTGTTTATCTCATTTTTCATCATCCTGTTAGGTTTTGGTATCAGATTAATATTTAATATCATTTCGCTTTCTAAAATAAAAAATCAGAAAAATCATTGACTAATAAACTCAACTTTCACACATTAAAAAGTAACTTCATTTCCATGCTGCCTGGATTGGTTGTTCAGGCGAAAGCTGTTATTTCGTCCAACTCATCAAAATGTTATTCCTTTCATTCGCTGCAGAATCCTATCAGAGCGCAGGCCGACCACGTAGACTCCTATGGGAACAGGGCGAGCTGAAGATCCACTTGAAAAGCGGTTTTCTTTTCAAGTTAGCTGAAGCCGTCCCCATGGCAGACTAAGACCGCAACGTCCTGGGGTTGCGATTACTCACCCCATCGAAAAGAGTTGTTGCAACGTCTGCACTAGTACGTCCTGGGACTGCGATTACTCGTCCCATCGAAAACATTTGTACGTCGGAAAGCGGAGTGGTTGGCCGGAGCGGAGCTATGCACCATCACCTATTCCAAAAAGGGAGTATAATAAAAAAGGGAGCGCCGCAAAAACAATCTGCAGCATTCCCTTTTCGCTTTATTCAAATACAATGGTTTTATTTCCGTGCACAATAATTCGATCTTCTAAATGCCATTTAACAGCCTGCGCCAATACCCTGCGCTCAATGGATTGTCCAATCTTTTTTAAGTCCTCCACATTATGCTCATGGCTGACTGGCTCTGTTCCTTGTTCAATAATTGGTCCTTCATCTAAATCGTTGGTTACATAATGCGAAGTTGCACCAATCATTTTTACCCCTCGTTCAAAGGCACGTTCATACGGTTTTGCTCCGATAAATGCCGGCAGGAAAGAGTGATGGATATTAATGATTCTATCTTTAAATACTTCCACAAATGTCGGGGAAAGAATTTGCATGTAGCGTGCCAATACAATCAAATCAATATCGTAATCCTCTAAGATTTCCTTTTGCTTCGCTTCTATCTCCGGTTTGGTTTCTTTTGTAACAGGCAGATGATAAAAATCAATCCCTAATGCTTCTACCATTTTACGGGAATTTTCATGATTGCTGATAACCACTGGAATATTTGCCATTAAATCGCCGCTTTGCCATTCCCATAACAGCTCTAGTAAACAATGCGACTCTTTTGAAACAAAAATCGCGATATTTTTCAACTCATGAACGAGACTTAGCCGCCAGTCCATTTGAAAACGATCGGCAATCTCCTGAAATTCCTGCTTCAGTTTTTCCACGTCTGTCCCGGTCTGGTATTCAAAATCAAGGCGCATAAAGAATTCGCCGCCTTTTGGATCTTGGGTATATTGATTAGATGTGACAATATTTGCCTGCTGGTTCCATAAAAATGTAGAGATTGCAGACACAATTCCCGGCTGATCTGGACATTTAATCATTAATCTTGCTCTATTTTCATAACGGTCTTTATAAAAATCTGTCCGTTTATCTGTATACATATTCACTGTCTAATTTCCTCGCTTTATTTATATTCGTAAACTATAGATTATCGGAAAAGTGGGCGTCTGGTCAAGTGTTTTATCAGAAAGATACAGCCAAAGGTTCCCCTCTGGCTGTAACGGTTATTCTAAATTCGTCAGCTGATATCCGTCAGCTGTTAACTCCACCGTATACGTCCACTGATAATCTTCTGTTTCTGTCTCATCGCTTGCATACATCAATTCAATTGTTTCACTTGTTGTTACTTCCCATGTTTCTGAATCAATCTCTTCCACATCTTCTACAGACATTGATACGATTTCTTGTGTTAATCCACTATCATATAAGCGTTCCACTAAGTCTTGCTGCATCGTATCTAATTCACTGCCAGTAGCAATATAATCTTCTACTATGCTATAGTCACCAGTATTAATAGCCCAGATTAAATTATCAACATAATTTTCAACTACTGCTTCTATTTCTGTAAGTTCCTCATCCTCCGAATTGCCATTCTCATCACTATTTTCGTCGGCTTCATCTTCGTCCTCTAAAACAACACCTTCATATTCCTCGCCAGATGCTTCAAAAAACTCATAATTGATATCTCTCGGGTAAAAAGCTTCTGTGAAATCTTGAATATCCCATTTACCGCCATCTGTACCGTATTGAATAGTAAAAATGGTCTCTATATTTATTTCTTCATACTCTGAATCTGGATCATAGGTTCCTGTCATATTCAGCTGAACAGGAAGTTCGAATTCCGGGTTGTCTGATGAATCACCCTCTACATATTCCGAATCCTCAAAGGCAATCCCGATTTCATCCAATCTGCCGCTGAATCCATTATCATTAAAATACGTAAAAAGTTCATCCTCTAACGTTTCACTTAATTCATCTGAAATATTTTCAATCACGGATGCATCCAGCTGGGCTGTTGCTTCTACATAATTTTCACTAAAGTTTGTGATGACTTCTTTGATTTCTTCTTCTGCCCCATCAGTGAATAACTCGGTAATATACACATCGTGTTCCCTATCTGTAATCGCAATTGGTTCAATTTCAATATCTCCCCAATCTGTTTTGACAACACCAGTCAATTCCATGGAACCGTCAAGTAAAAGCGGTCCGGCTGTCACATAACCACTATCTGTATTCGTTTCAAGGGGTTCTTCATTAATCATCCATTCCATCGAGTTATATGGTAAATCACTCTCGAACATTTCATAAAAAGTGACTTCCCCCACCTCTAGTTCCGACTCATAGCTGTTATACGTATCCATTAACCGTATGTTCTGACTTTTTGCAGCTTCTCCGTAATCTGTTTCAAAACTGCTTGCCGCTTCATAAATACCGGGAGCTAATGGACCATATTCAATATAATCCGAAGACGCATCAGCCTCTTCAAACCCGCCGCCATTAAATGTTGTTGTCACCCCTTCTACATTAGAATAGACAGTAACATACTGCGGCTCGGCTGCTACATCATATTGCGTGAAAAACAAGAATGCTTTTTCATTGGATTCTTCCATATCAAAAACAGGAAGTTCTTCAAATAGCACTTCGGAATCCCCGTCACTGATAAAAGCGAATTCCTCCTCTTCCCTCATCGCAGCCACAGCATTGGCCTCCTCAGCAGAAAGCTCCTTGCCGTCCACTGTCATCACCTTTTGAATCGTTTCAGTATCTCCCTCAGCCATCGCACTTGCAAAACGATTTGCCGTGTTTTCCTCGGAATAATACATATTTCCCCAAATACCTAAACCAATGACACATAATGCAATAACGCCAAGTATTCCTGTCAATATCTTTTTCTTTTTTGTCATTGGCTTCTTTTCTTTATTCACCTGCCGCGTCTGCTGCTCGCTTCGTGTCTGATTTTCTTCCTTGCCAGCTTGCTCTACCGGTGCTTTTTTCTCTGCAGCTTCTTTTTCCGTTTCTGACGCTATGGCTTTATGCTTCGGCACCTCGCTGCTTACCTTTGTTCCGCAATGCTTACAAAATTGCGCTCCGTCCCCAATTGGCTTTCCACATTCTTTACAAAATTTAGTCAATCTTTTCTCTCCCTCTTTTTCGTAGCATGCACGCCCATTGCTTTTCCTTATATATAATGGAAAAACAAACGCTTCCTCTCGTTTTTTAACAATGCCTATGTACAGGAAACAGAAAATTACAACATTATTTTCTGCACTCTTTTCTTATATGTCATATGCGCACAGCTTCTGCACTGCCTGCATACAATATTCTTATCACGTCACAACCATAGGCTGATTCCATAATAGATACAGCTCCCGCCTCGTGTAAGAAATAACCAAAAGTTATCGTTAGGAGGTTTTTTGATGGATCCCGATAAGCATGATTCTCGTTCTGATAAGAAAAAAGTTTTCCCTGAAAATTGGAATATTGATTTTGCCCCCTTTCAAGAGTTCGTCGATCGAATGGATAATCTATTTTCCCGTTCTTTTAAATCATTCCAGGGCCAGATACTTAATGATTTTCCCGCAGAAATAATAGAGGAAAAAAATCACGTTTATGTAAAAGCAGAAGTTCCTGGATACCGCCGGCAGGATATTCAAATTGAAATCATAGGAAATCAAATAAAAATAATATTAAATAAGGACGAAAGCCTATCCGTACAGACAGAAAAAGAAAACGTAAATAAAAAATCCACCGAGCGGAAAGAACGCATTATTACACTCCCTTTTAATATACCAAAAAAAAGCATCACGGCAACCCTTGAGAATGGAATTTTAATCATAAAAATCCCAAATCAATCCATATCTCCCCATATAATAGATATTGAAGACTAATAAGCAGCTGATAAAGCTATACAACGGCCTGCAGGCAAATTCGCAGCAAGCCTGAATTCTGCGAATTAATTCTCCAATAAAAATCGCCGTATGACAGTTTTCATACAGCGATTTTTTTATTCTTTTATCATGAAAAAAAGCAAAAAGCTCCCATTAAATGAAGTTCCGTTTTATAATCCGACCTGACTCCGTGCATCCTCTAACACTTCAGCGGCTGCAATCGTATGATCGATTAATTCCTCAAATACTTTCTCATCATGATTTTTGATAATTTTATTGATATGAATAAATTCATAGGAAAGTCTTGCCCGGTCCTGTTTTACAGAGATGTCCTTTGTTTTTCCATCAATCGTGATTTTGACATTTCTTGCACCATTTGCGCCAGGCTTGATATACATATAGCCTTCTTCTCCCTGAATCGAGACAAAATTTTCACCAGTGGTGTCCTTCGATCCAACACAGCTTGCTTGAAAACCTGGATAGGAAAGTAAAGCGATACCGGAAGTATCTATGCCATTTTCATACAAATTCGCTTTATAAGTAACCTCTTCCGGCTTGCCAAATAAACGCAATACAAAATGGAGATTATAGATATTGATATCCGCCAATGCACCGCCTGCAAATGCAGGATTAAACATATTGGTCACCTCTCCAGCTTTTAATTGATCATAGCGGCTGGAGTATTGGCTGTAATTACATTGAATCAGCCGGATAGGTCCTAATCGTTCAATATGCTTGGACAGCTCTAGAAAGTTAGGTAAAAACAAAGTAGGAATCGCTTCAAAAACAAACACTTGATTTTGTATCGCTGCCTCCTTCAGTTCCTTCGCTTCCTTGGCCGTCGGGGTGAACGGCTTTTCACAAATAACATGCTTTTTATTTTCTATCGCTTGAAGCGCCTGCTGTTTATGCAGTTGATTAGGGGAAGCAATATATACGGTATCCATCTCTTCATCAGCAAAAAATTCTTCCAAAGATGTAAAAGTTTTCGGGATTTGAAACTCGTCGGCTAATCCATCCGCTGTTTCTTGTTTTCTGGAATATGCAGCAACACAGTTTACTTCTTCAACCGGTTCTATTGCCCGCAGCATCTCCTGAACAATCTTACCTGATCCAATTGTGCCTAATTTCATACTAACCAACCTTTCCTGTGGTTTAATAACTTTTCACTTCAATATTTGTAATCCGAGCTATTTTTTACATTATACTAAAAATCATTCGAATTTAAAAAATAGCAGCCTTTTCCGTCTAAGAAAAATCGGCAGAATATTGCTTAATTAATAGAATAACACAAGTTTCTGCAACCTGTGTTATTCTCGGTAAAATATTTTACATAAAAGTTTTTAATTTACCTGCTATTTTCTTTGGGTTTTCTTGCCCAGTTATCGTGCTGCCAATAATAATAATATCAGGATGGTTTGCCACAATGTCTGGCATTAAATCCTCGTTAATCCCGCCAGCAACAGCTACTGCTAAGCCTGTTTCTTCTGTTAATTTGAATAAATCTTTATGAAAAGCCCCATTACTTTGCTGATCTTTCCCCACATGAAGACTTACCAGTTCTGCCCCTAATGAAGCTAATTCTTCTACACGTTGTTTGGATTGAATTCCAAGTAAATCAATCATTATTTGTCCGCCTCGTTTATCAGCTTCCTTCAGTGCCTCTCTAATGGATGCATCAGCTGAAAAAGCCATCACTGTCGTTATATCTGCCCCTGCTTCCAGGGCTTGTTTCACTTCATGTTTTGCTGCATCACAGGTT
This sequence comes from Oceanobacillus sp. M60, assembly GCF_053839645.1. Taxonomy (NCBI): domain Bacteria; kingdom Bacillati; phylum Bacillota; class Bacilli; order Caryophanales; family Bacillaceae; genus Oceanobacillus; species Oceanobacillus sp. M60. Next base: position 46,935 of record NZ_JBSSNH010000010.1, read on the forward strand.
TTCATATCTGCCAGAATTATTTTATATGGAAAAAGCTCACGCATTTCACGGATAATGGACATACCATATTCTTTAATAATCCCTGTACCAATTTCAATAATATCAACATATTCTTCAGTATCCTCTGCCAGTTGAATACATCTATCCTTTGATAATCTATCCAATGCTAATTGTAGTCTCACTGTCTGTCCTCCTTAACGTTCAATACGTTCTACTTCTCCCAGTTTCTCTTGAACATCTTCATAGTATGGAAGTCCCTCGTTATCTCCAGCAATACTAACAACTATGGAACCGATAGTATTAGCAAAGTGCAGACTGCGCTCTAAATTCCAGCCATTTAAAAAACCATAAAGAAATCCAGCATCAAATCCATCCCCCGCACCGACTGTATCCACAACTTTAGAAGCTTTCACAGGATCCGCTTTTATTGTCTTTCCTTGATGGTAACCAACTGAGCCAAGCTCACCGCGTTTAATTATAATAGTTGGAATATTAAATTCCTTTGTTTTCTCAATAATTGCTTCTGGTTCACTCTCCCCAATAATAATATCCATTTCGTCTTCCCCAGTAAGCAAAATATCCACATGTGGAAGAATAGTTAATAATACTTTTCTTGCCTCTTCTTTTGTCCACATCTTAAGACGGATATTGGGGTCAAAAGAAATTTTCACACCATGCTTTTTGGCAAGACGAATGGATTCCATCATGACTTCTAAATTGTTTCCGCCAATTGCTGGGAAAATACCTGTCAAATGCAGTATACGTGTATTTTTAATATATGACTCATTTAATCCTTCTGGTTTCATTGTTGATGTAGGTGACTTATCACGGTAAAAAAAGACTTTTACACTGCCGTCCTCCATAATTTCTTTAAAATTTAATGAAGTAGGATAATCGTCTACCAATTTCACTTCTTTTACATCAATTCCTTCGCCTCTTGCAAAGGTAAGGATGGTCTTACCAAACTCATCATTTCCCAATCGACTGATATATCCTGTATTTAGACCAAGCCTGGAACAGCCGACCACAACGTTAAGTTCCGCGCCTCCAATATGCTTTTTAAATCCATTTACAAATTTCATCGGGCCTGTCGCATCTGGATTAAAAACAATCATTGCCTCTCCCATCGTAATAATATCTTTCATTCTATTCCCTCCAAAATTCATTTCTATCGTTTAATTGATCGTAATTTTCCATTTTCTGAAATAATCACTTCATCCGCCATATTTGCAAATATTCCTGTTTCTACTACACCAAGCAGCGATTTTATTTCCTTATGCACTTTTTCTGGCGCATCAATCTTTTCGAATTGACAGTCAATAATATAATTGCCGTTATCTGAAACAAATTGCTTTTCATTCCGATAGCGCAAAGTTGTTTGGCATCCTAGTTTTTGGAGCCTTTTCTCAGTTAGTTCCCAGCCAAAGGGCACTACTTCTACAGGTAAAGGAAATGCTCCTAATCTTTTAACCAGTTTATCTGCTTCTGCAATAACAATAAAATAATCCGCAATATTATCTACCATCTTTTCGCGAAAAAGTGAACCTCCGCCTCCTTTAGACAGATGAAGTTGCTTATCTACCTCATCTGCTCCATCAATAGCAAGGTCTATATGACCATTCTCAGCAAAATTTGTCAATGGAATTCCAAGTTCAATTGCTAATTTCTCCGACTTTTTAGAAGAAGGAATACCTTTTACCTGAATTCCTTCTTCTTCTATTCGCTTAGCAAGTTTTTTTAACATATAATTTACCGTTGAACCAGACCCTATTCCAAGTATCATTCCATCTTTTACTCTTTCGGCTGCATTCTCTGCAGCATACTGTTTATCTGATGTTTCCATTTTCAAACTTCCTTTCTTTTAAAGTCTTCCTTTAAAATAAAGCAGGGTTGATTAATTTAGGAATATAGAATGTAATATCCGGGAATAAAGCAACAAATAAGAGAACGATTAAGATAATTGCAATATATGGAATTACCGCTACAAAAGATCGTTCTATCGACATATTTCCTATCTTTGCTGCAAGTAATAAACAGAGCCCGTATGGAGGTGTAATTAAGCCAATCGCAAGTGTAATAATTACAATTAACCCTAGATGCACCGGATCTATTCCAAATTCTAAAGCAGTAGGCAATATAATAGGTACAAACAAAATCATCGCTGGAATCGCATCCATGAATGTTCCTATAAACAAGAAAAATGCAATAATAACAAGGATAAATAACCAGCTTGCACCAATATTATTATCGAAAAACTCCTGTGCTGCTGTTCCCAGCTGGTAATAGCTCATCAACTCTCCAAGCGCACTGGCAGCTGCAAGTGCAAATAAAGATAAAGAACTAAGCGCTAAAGTATCGAATAAAATCTTTGGAAAATCTTTTATTTTTAATGTTTTATAATAGAACATACATACGATTGCTGTATATATAGATGCTACTGCTGCAGCTTCTGTAGCAGTAAAAAAACCAGATATAATACCTCCAATAATGATAACAGGTGTCAACAAAGCTGGAAATGCATCAAAAAATAACTTAAGCAGTTTTTTCATTTCAACGCGTTTATCTCTAGGATAGTTCCGTTTAACAGCTATCACGTAAATTAAAATCATCATACCTAAGCCAATTAAAATTCCCGGTATAATTCCTCCCAGAAACAAAGCACCAACTGAAGCATTTGTCAGTCCTGCAAAAATAATCATAGGAATACTCGGAGGTATGACTACTCCTACCGTGGAAGATGCAGCAGTAACGCCTACAGAGGTCTCTTTATCATAACCTTTACGAAGCATGCTGGGAATAAGAATTTTACCCACACCTGCTGTATCTGCCTGAGATGCGCCAGATACGCCTGCAAACATCATCGATACAAGAATATTTGCATGTGCCAAACCACCGCGAATCGGTCCAACGATTGCTAATGCAAAGTCAATCAGCTTTTCAGAAATTTTCCCTGAATTCATTAAATTTGCTGCCAAAATAAATAATGGAACAGCTAATAATACGAACGAATCAAGACCATTCACCATCGACATAGCTACCGTTGCTTCTGGTGTATAAGGAATACTCAAAATACCAATGAGAGCAACAATTCCAATTACAAAAGCTATTGGTACACCGATAAGCATTAACAGTAAAAATAAACCAACAAGTAGAAATCCCATTATCCATGGACCTCCTTTGCATTTAGTTTCTGTACATGTTGTATCATATGTGACAGTGTATAAATCAGCATCGTACCTGCCATGATTGGTATGGCAATCCAAATATAACCCATTTTCATATTTGGCAAGGTTGACCATGTATAATTCCAAAACTCGTTAACCACTTGTAAACCTAATAAAAAGACACAAACATTAAAGATAATTAAAACACTATCGTTAAAAAGACTTAAATAAATTCTTTTTTTCCCTTGAAATTTTCGCTGCAGGTAATCAAAATTAAAATGCTCCCGGCGATTAACCATAACAGCAGCCCCCATAAATACTGCCCAAATAAAGGAATAATTTGCTGCTTCTTCCGTCCAAATAATTGATATACCTAAATGCCTAGTCAAGATTTGTAAAACAATGACAAAAAAGAAAACACATAGAAAAAGGACTCCAATAATAATCTGTACTTTTTCCAACGCTTGTATAAATTTCTTCATATGACTTCCCCCTTACTCTTCTGCCAGAGTGCGGATTTCCTCAAGCATTTTTTCTACTTCAATTTCTTCTGCAAATTCATCTAAAATAGGTTGAGCAGCAATAATAAAAGGCTTCCGATCTACTTCATTCACTTCAGCTCCATCTTCAATTGCCTGCTGTTTATAATCTTCATCCTGTTCTAATGTCACTTCACGTTCTGTTTCGACAGAAGCTTCTGCCGCATCTAAAATAATTTGCTGCTGATTTGCACTTAAATTATCAAACTTCTCTCCATTCATTAGAAGAAAACGTGTTGTATAATCATGCGCCGTCTCACTGATATACTTTCCATTTGGTGTAGTATGGTGAGATTGCTGTACAAAGAAAGGGTATGCGTTTTCAGAAGAATCTACCACATCCTGCTGTAAACCTTGATATAATTCTCCCCACGAGATACCAGATGGAATAGCACCCACTTGTGTCCAGAAGTCAGATACTATTCCCGATGTCTGTGTTCGAAATGATAACCCTTTCATATCTTCCACTGTTTCAACTGGTTTTTTCCCATAGTAATGTCTTGTCCCTGCTGACCAATAACCTAAAAGCTTAAATGAGTTATCCGATTTTTCATTAATAATTTGTGCCATCTCTTCTCCAACTTCTCCGTCTACCGTACGAAGCCAATGGTCATAATCCGTAAATAAGTACGGAGCAGAGAATAAATCAACCTCTCGAATACCTGTCTGTGTCATAAATCCAGGTGAAACAACGACAACATCAGCAGCCCCCAGCTGAATTTTTTCCACTAGTTCAGATTCCTCTGTTCCAATCGTTCCAGCATGAACCTCCACTTCTATCTTGCCGTCTGACTCTTCTTCTACTACTTCTTTAAATTTCAAAAGTCCAGCTTGGTAAGGATTATCTGGTGACGTCTGGTTGTGTGCTGCAATAATCTTCAGCGTACCGTCTTCCTCAACCTCGAACTCATCATTCCCACACGCCGCTAAAAAAAGGCAGCATACAGCAAACATAATGAAAATGAAAGCGTATTTATTACATTTCATCATTTATAACCTCCCTTATATATTGCAAAATAAGACGCATTAAAGTGCGTTTGAACGTCTTCTTAAAGGATTAAAAAATTGCTTGCAGAAACGAACGCTTATCAAGATGATGCCCTTCGTTTCTGCAATTTATTTTTCTATTTATCTATTCTTCCTTGCTAATTCTATAAATTCCTTTGCACGAGCTGTTAGTTCTTTATAATCTGTTTCTGTTTTTAGTTTTGAAGCATCCACTAAATTACTGCCAAGCCCTACTGCTGCACTGCCATTATCTAGATATTCTCTCAAATTGTCCTTGGTTATTCCGCCAGTTACCATCGCTGTTACATGAGGAAGCGGACCGCGGATATTTTTAATATACTTTGGGCCTACCGCATCAGCAGGGAATACTTTTACCATACGGGCACCATGTTCGTATGCGGTGGTTATTTCAGTAGGTGTTAAAACACCTGGAATATGCTCTATTCCATAGCGCTGACACAATTGCAATGTTTCTAGGTTCCATGTCGGTGCAACAACAAACGCAGCTCCTGCTAAAATAACAGAACGCGCTGTCTCTGGGTCCAGTACAGTACCAGCACCAACTTTAATCGATTCATCTACATTTGCGACTGCTTTTTTAATAATCGCATTCACATTTGTTGTTTCCGCAGTAATTTCTACATGATGAATTCCGCCTTCTGCCAAAGCTTCCAGAATTCCTACAATATTTTTTTCACTAGATTTGCGAATAACAGCTACCACTTTCTCTTTTTTGATTCCTTCAATAATAGTCATTTCAAAGTCTCCTATTCTAAATTAGTATGTTTTTGATTCAGACTTGCTTCACTGCGATTTTCTGGATATGCCTTCAATAAGTAAACAACCATACTATCTAAGACAAGATGCGCAGACTGGTCAAACTGACTTCCTAGCGGCTGAATGGTTTTTGGTTCTGCTTCTAACCGTTTTTTTGTAGCGGCTGGAATACAGACAATCAAATTGCTGTATTCGCCAATTGCTGATTGTGGATTTGTTGTAACCAATGCAACGGACGCTTCAATTTCTTTTGCTTTTTTCGCATAATGTAAAAGAGATGCTGTTCCGCCAGAACCGGATATTAATAATAATAAGTCGCCTGATTCCAGACTTGGTGTAATTGTTTCTCCTACTACAAATACCGGATAGCCGCTGTGCATCAAACGCATTGCAAACATTTTTCCCGCAAGACCAGACCTGCCTGTTCCCCCAATAAATATTCGATTTGCTTTTTGAATTTTCTCCGCCAGTTCTACCGTTTGATTTGCATCAACCTGTGACAATACTTCCTGCATCTCTCCAGCTACTGTTTCCAATATATCTTTCATATAGAGTATCCTCCTTAACAAGATTTTCTTCGTACTAGAATCGGCTTGAATCGCACCGTTTCCGAATGCTTATCAGTTTTTTCTTTTAAAATGACTTCAAATAAGTTTTCAGCTGCTTTTTTTCCCATATCAAAAGCAGGCTGAGAAATTGTTGTAAGTGGCGGATTATAGAAGTCCGCGAAAGATACATCATCCACATTAATGATTGCTACATCATCTGGTATCCTCATATTTCTCTTATTTAAAAATGAGAGTATCTCATGCAGCACACGATCATTAATGGCAAAAATAGCATCTGGATGTTTGTCCTTTTGAAACAATGCATCTAGCTTTTCATATATCGTACTGATCTTCCCGGTAATTAAAGAAATTTTTGGACTGTCTTTGCCTTTCTGCTGAATAAATTTTTGAAAAGCATTTACACGCTCCACTCTTGGTGTTACCTGTTCAAGTAAAGGCGGACTTATCATTGCGATATGCTTATAACCACCCTCCAATAAAGTATCGGCAGCTAGTCTTGACGCTTCCTCATTGTCCAAAAGTATCGTATCTACCTTCAATTCTTTTACAATTCGGTCCATAAACACTAATGGATACTCCTCGTCCAAAAGCTGTTGATATAGCTCTACATTACCGCCAGTAGGAAAAGCAATAATTCCATCCACCTGTTTAGCCTTTAGCATTTCAATATATTTTTTTTCTTTCTCAGGTTGATCATCTGCATTGCATACAATCACATGGAATCCTTTGTCATGACAAAAATCCTCAATTGCTCGTATTACCTGTGTTGAAAATACATGAAGAATATTTGCTACAATAACACCTATGGTCGTTGAGGATTTCTGCTTTAGGCTGCGAGCCACCATATTTGGGTAATAACCTAAATCCTTCACAGACTGTTCAATTTTGATACGTGTCTCTTTGCTCATATAATCGAAACGACCATTCAAATATTGAGAAATTGTACTTTTGGACACTCCTGCATGCTTAGCAACATCTGCCATTGTTATTGTTTTCATCTGCTTCACCTGTTTAACTCATAATTAATAAATCGGTTTAGTAAATCGATTTAGGTGTAGTATAAATCAATAGAAAGCGTTTTACAAGTCTTTTTTTTAATTGCTACCATGCTAAAAGGCAAGCAACAAAATACTTTGCTTACCTTTCTTAAAAATAATATTACTAATAAGGATAATACCCATACGGCGGATATGGATAGTATGGAGGATAAGGATAATATGGCGGCGGTCCTCCTATGTCATCTAGCAGTAACCCTGTCGCCAATCCTCCTAAAAATGGCACGCCAAATCCAAATACAGGATTTCCATAAAATGGTCTTGGATGGTGATATGGCCTTCTGACTTCTTGATAATTGAATTGGTTATTTAATCCGGCAGGGTTATAAAAGTTATATGGATACATTCCCTGCTGATTTTCTGCAGGTACATTGAATTCATTCATTCCATTGCCCTCCTTCCATTGCTTCCTACCAAGATATGCATCTACCCAGGGAAGTGATAATTGAAGGCTTTTTCTTATTTTTGTTCCTGCCGCAGCGCAGCAATGCCAGCTTATTTCTCTGCAAATGTGTTAAACTAAAAGAAAAATCAGACAAAACAACAGGAGGCGAAAGAAATGAAGAAGCAACATTATGCAATCATCGATATTGGCTCCAATACCATGCGTTTAGTCATTTATGAAAAAACAAAGGGGAACCGGCTGAAAGAAATAGAAAACGTGAAAGCCTCCTCCAGGCTGCGTACCTTTTTAGAAGAGGATAATACCTTAAACCAGGCCGGGATTGACCGTTTAATTGATACATTGAAAAGCTTTCAGGAAGTGCTGGATACCTATACCTTACAGGACACCATCTGTGCGGCTACAGCAGCTGTCCGGCAAGCGGAGAATAAAAAAGAAATTGAAACCCAAATCGTCGAACGTACAGGATTAAATATCCGCATTGTAAGTGAACAGGAAGAAGCCTACTATGGCTATTTAGCAGTTATCCATTCTACCTCTCTCACAGAAGGAGTTACCGTAGATATCGGCGGCGGAAGTACAGAGGTTACTTATTTTGAGGGCCGGGAACTCAAGGAGTCACACAGTTTTCCTTTTGGTGCGCTTACCTTAAAGGATTTCTTCCACAAGTCCATTCCGACAACCGAAGAGCTCTCCAAGCTGCGCCACTATCTAAAGGATCAATTCGCAACACTTCCATGGCTTGCAGATAAAGAGGTCAAATTGGTTGCCATCGGCGGAAGTGCGCGTAACCTGGCTCAGGTCCATCAAAATCTGGAGTCTTATCCGCTAGCAGGTCTGCATGAGTATCAAATGTTCCAAAAGGATATTATGGAAGTAAGCAATCATTTAACTTCTCTGAAACCGGCTAAATTAGCAAAAGTAGAAGGACTTTCTAAAGACAGGGCGGACATTATTATTCCTGCGATTGAAGTTTTTCACTGCCTCTATCAGACTGTTCAGGCAGAGAGCTTGATCCTAAGCCGGAAAGGACTTCGGGATGGCGTATTGTATGAACATTTAGCAAAGCAATTCGATTCCTCCCTCTTTCCAAATGTATTAGAGGAAAGCATCCAGGAGCTCGTTAATGATTATGATCTGGATCGTAAACATATCAGCCATGTCCAAAACCTGACCGAGCAAATATTTGATTTTTGCAAAGAAAATGGACTGATCCATCTGGACAAGCAGGACCGGCAGCTGTTGAAAATGGCGAGCTTTTTATTTAATCTCGGAGAATATATTGATTCCGAGTCAAGCCCGCAGCATACCTTCTACCTTCTGGCTAACCGTACCATTGATGGATTAGAGCACCGGGAACGTCTGAAGCTTGCACTGGTTGCTTCGTTTAAAAATAAGACCGTCTTCAAGCAATTTATTCAGCCCTATAAATCATGGTTCCTAAAGGAAGAGCGCCAGAAATTATTAGATTTGGGATCTTTATTAAAATTCACTTATTGCTTAGATGCGACCAAAAGGCAGATTGTCGAAAAAATAGAGTTTACATCAAAGAAAAAGACCCTCATTATTCGTATATATACGAAAGGCAATGCCATGCCGGAAGAATACCAGGCAGAAAAACAGAAAAAGCATCTGGAAAAAGCAATTGGAAAAGAAGTAGACCTGGAATTTATTGATTTGTAAAGACAAAAATAAGCGTGCAGGAGAAAGCTGTTACGACCCCTCCTGCCAAACAAATTATTCACACAAACTTTACACCTCTTTAACATACTTTATGCGGAAAAGGATTATGATATATATAGGACGCTATAACGAGTGTTCAAAAAGGATTCAAACCAGAAGCAAAAAAGCCCGATTCGCAGCTTATCATTTGGGAACTTTTTGAATATCTTCTTAAAAAGGGATGGTGTGATATGGACAAACAAATAAAAAACGTCAATTCATCAGCCTCCTACAATAACAGGGAGCTGAGCTGGCTCTCATTTAATAAACGTGTATTAGAAGAAGCAGACGATGTAAGCAACCCGTTGCTCGAACGGCTGCGGTTCTTATCCATCTTTTCATCCAACTTAGATGAATTCTTTATGGTCCGGGTAGCCGGATTAAAGGATCAGGTAAAAGCAGGATTTAACCGGCCGGATGACAAATCAAACCTGACTCCAAAGCAGCAGCTCTCTTCTATCGCATCCTTAAATCATGACTTGGTAGAGCAGCAGTATCACCTGTTTAAACAGGTACAGGAGGAATTAGAAACACAGCAGATTCGTCTTTTTCAAATGTCGGAATTATCTGCAGAAGCATTATATATACTGGAGCAATATTTCGATGAACAAATTTATCCGATTCTTACACCGATGGCCATCGATGCCTATCGCGCTTTTCCAATGCTGTTAAATAAATCGTTAAATCTTGCTATTCAGCTGGAAGACGAGTATGAACAAGAACAGCATCAGAAAAAAACAGCGATTGTCCAAGTACCTGCATTGTTAGACCGGTTTATCCAGATTGATGATGCGCATCACTATGTGTTGTTAGAAGATGTCATTCGGTTTTTTATCCATAAACTTTTTAAGGGATATCGGGTAATCTCAACAAGCACTTTTCGTATTACCCGCAATGCAGATATGAATATCCATGAGGACAGCGCGCATGATTTATTAAAGGAAATTGAAAAAGAGCTGAAGAAGCGCAAATTTGGAGAGGCTGTCCGTTTAGAGATGAATGCCATGGAGCAGGACCCTTCTATTACTTCTTTCCTGCTGCATGAGCTGGAAATTCATGAAAAGGATTTGTACATTGTAGATGGACCGCTCGATTTAACGTGTTTAAATGACTTTTATGATCAAGTAAAGCATGACTTTGAGTATCTTATTTATGAAACATTTATCCCGCAGCCGGCACAGGATATCCATGAGGATGAAACGGTATTGGAAGCTGTCAGAAAAAGAGACCTCTTTCTTCATCATCCATATGAATCCTTTGAACCGATTGTTGATTTAATGCGTGAAGCTGCGGATGATCCGGAAGTGCTGGCAATTAAGCAGACACTCTATCGTGTCAGCGGGGATTCACCGATTATCGCCAGTTTAAAGCGTGCAGCGGAAAATGGAAAACAAGTAACCGTTCTGGTGGAATTAAAAGCACGATTCGATGAGGCGAATAATGTAGAGTGGGCAAAACAGCTGGAAATCGCCGGCTGTCATGTTATTTACGGAATGATTTCATTGAAAACCCACAGTAAAATCACGCTGATTGTCCGAAAGCATGAAAATCGGATTGAACGGGTCGTCCACCTTGGTACGGGAAATTATAATGATCAGACAGCTAAATTTTACACAGACATGTCTTTTTTAACGACCAAGCGCAAATATGGCATCGATGCCACCAATTTCTTCAATTATTTGAGCGGTTATACAGAAAAGCCTGATTTTCATCATTTATCCATGGCACCATTTGATATTCGCAATGACCTAATTCAGCTTATCGATCAGGAAATCACGTTTCACAAGGAATATAACAATGGACGGATTATTGCCAAAATGAATTCGCTGACAGATAAACCTTTAATCAAAAAGCTTTACGAAGCTTCTCAAGCCGGCGTGCAAGTGGATTTGATTGTCCGCGGTATCTGCTGTCTGCGCCCGGGCATTCCAGGTGTTAGCGAGAACATTCGCGTGCTGAGCATTGTCGGGCGATTTTTGGAACATAGCCGCATCTATCTTTTCCATCATAATGGCGACATCAATATTTTTCTGTCCTCCGCAGATTTGATGACGCGAAATATGATTAAACGGGTAGAGCTGATGTTTCCAATCTTTGACCCCCGGATAAAAAATCGTATTCATGATATCCTCGACATCATGCTCCGTGACTCTAAAAAAGCACGACAGCAGGCAAATGACGGCACTTATTCGCATGTTCCGCCGGATGATGAAGCTTTGAATAGCCAATTAAAATTATTTGAACAGGCGATGGATGTATTTGCTTAAAAGTAGAAAACAAAGGCTGGGAGCTGACAGCCTTTGTTTTTTTATCTAAAATTCATCTCCTGTCTTGCAGAAATGAAGCTTCCCTCAGCATCCATATTGCTATTGAGAACAAACTTCCATATACTAGAACATAAGAAGATGTTGAACTTTTACAATAGGTATCTTTCCTATTTACTAACAAATTACGAGGAGTCTTGGAAATGAAAATTACAGAAATAACAATGCATCGGATGAATATGCGAATGAAAAATCCGTTCACGACAAGCTTTGGTACAGAACAGGATCGTGAATTTATTATTTTAGAGGCAAAAGATGCGGATGGAACCATTGGCTGGGGAGAATGCGTTACCTCGGAGTCTCCTCTTTATATTGAAGAATTCACAAAAGCTGCCTGGGTAATGCTCGAAGAATATTTAATTCCTCTTACTCTCGGCCGTGAAATCAGCCATCCCGATGAGCTGACAGAGTTATTCGAGCCGTTTAAGCGCAATAACTTAGCAAAAGCAGCGATTGATGCAGCTGCCTGGGATATTTATGCTAAACAGCAGGGTCTTTCTCTGGCAGAGGCTATCGGCGGATGCAGAACAGAAATTGAAGTCGGGGTCAGCCTAGGCATTGAAGATGATATGGAGCGCCTGCTTACCAACATTAAAGAAAAAACAGCAGAAGGCTATAAGCGAATCAAAGTGAAAATCAAACCTGGCAAAGACGTAGAAGTTGTTAAGGAAATCCGCGAGCATTTCCCTGATATTCCGCTGATGGTTGATGCGAACTCTGCTTACACACTAGATGATGTGGAAACATTAAAGCAGCTGGATCCGTATAACCTGATGATGATTGAACAGCCGTTAACCGCCGGCGATTTAATTGATCATGCGGAGCTGCAAAAGCATATCAAAACACCGATTTGTCTGGATGAAAGCATTCATTCCTATGATGATGCGAGACAAGCTATTCAATTGGGAAGCGGTAAAATCATTAATATGAAAGTCGGCCGTGTCGGCGGGATTACAACAATGAAACGAATTCATGAGCTGTGTAAAGAAGCAAATGTGCCAATGTGGTGCGGCGGCATGCTTGAGTCAGGTGTAGGCCGTGCGCATAATATCGCGATTACCTCCCTCCCGGCATTTACATTACCTGGAGACACTGCAGCCTCCTCCCGCTATTGGGAAGAAGATATCATTGACCCAGAAGTATTTGTCAAAGACGGAATCGTACAAGTCCCTGCTCCCCCGGGTATCGGATATGAAGTTAACCGTGAGAAATTGGCAAAATACACGGTTCAGAAAGAAACATTTAAATAATCAACTCCATCTTGAGAAGAGACATTTAGACAGTATCCATTTCTGTCTGGATGCCTCTTCTCTTTTTCTTATTTAAAATCAATTATGTTATTTCAAAGTTCGTACATACTAAGCAGAGGAATTATTTTTTTATAAAACGAAACGGACCGTTACTGTCTGATTTCCCGTTTTAAAATGACGTATTTTTTTGATTTTTTGTAATAGAAGACTTACATTACAGCCTGCCGCACAGCGATAAAGAATAGCCATTTCCCTTTAGCGTGCATAGAATATAAAATCCTAGGAAATCACTTGGTTTTAAATAGCTATCTTTCCTTGAAAAATGATTTTGAGTTGGGTATTTTCTTACTCATCTCCCAGTAAAATATTTTTCTCTACTCATGATAAGCACAGTGTCCTTTCAGAACAGCGGCTATCTAAGGGTTTTTTAACAGATTAAAAACATAACAAATTAGAAAAACCAAGAACACCGCTTGGTCTTTAAATCACCTGTTGCTTTTCTCGCAGGAGTCGACAACATCCGCTCCCATCTAAGTAGAATTATGTTTTATTTGCTTTTTTACAAGGAAATAACGCAAATTCTAGCGACGGTTTTGATGGGGCGAGTAATCGCAGTCCCAGTGGGAAGACCCCGCAGGAAAAAAGTGTACTTCTTTTTTTCTACCCGCGGGGCATAAGTGCGACTTTGCTTCTGTCTGCGCCTGACGGCTTGCCAATCAGCAAGTCTTCTTTAAAGGAGATGAGCTCGGGGCCCACGGAAAGCGGAGTGTATTTCTGGGGTTGCGATTACTCACCCCATGAAACCCGTTGGAGCGACTATATTCAGCATTTTTTATATACTTTCCTATTCTTCAAAATAAAAACACATCCAAAGCAACTATCTTGAAATCAAAATAGAATCGTTGTATAGTTTAATCCGTACTATTTTTGTTGGATTTCCGAAGAACATTTTATCAAAGGAGGATAATACCAAATGGATAATTGGTTTATATTATTAAATATTGTTATTTTACTTGCATTAATCGGTTTACTAATCTATATGCAGAAAAAGCATGTTTCCTTTGCCAAACGTGTATTTACAGGTATGGGGATTGGTATCGTTTTAGGAGCTCTCTTCCAGATTATCTATGGAGAAGGGTCAGATATTCTTACAGGAACGCTCGATTGGTACGGCATTGTCGGCAGCGGATATATTCGCTTCTTAATGCTGATCGTGGTTCCGCTCGTTATGGTTTCGATTATTCGTGCCATTATTAACTTGAATGAGACAAAGCAGCTTGGAAAAATGGCCGCATGGGTGATTGGCGTACTTATTTCGACAACACTTGTTGCAGCAACACTCGGTGTTGTAACCTCTCTTGTTTTTGATTTGAATGCAGAACAAATCGAAGCGGGTCATGAAGAAACAGAACGCGGCGCTTCGATGGAAGAAAATTTTGAATCCATGGAAGAGGAAACAACACCGCAGCGGATCATTAACTTTATCCCGAACAATATCTTCTTAGATATGACTGGGGAACGTTCTACATCTGTTATTGCCGTCGTTATTTTCTCTGTTCTCGTCGGAATAGCCACACTTGGGGTGAGCAGGAAACAGCCGGAACAGGCAGAACGGTTTACACGAATGGTGAATGCCGTATTTGCCATTGTCATGCGGCTTGTAACGCTTATTTTACGTTTAACTCCATTTGGGGTATTAGCACTGATGACGAATATGGTTGCCACGACAAACTTTGCAGGGATTGTTCAGCTTGGTAAATTTGTGATTGCATCCTATGTCGCGTTGATTGTTATGGTTCTTATTCACATGCTCATCATCAGCGGATTCAAATTAAATCCGATTACGTTTATGAAAAAAGTGTTCCCGGTGCTCGGATTTGCCTTTACTTCCCGTTCCAGTGCAGGAGCGATTCCGTTGAATATTACTGCACAGAAGGAAGCACTGGGCGTGGATGACGGAGCTGCGAATATGTCCGCATCCTTTGGCGCAACCATGGGGCAAAATGCTTGTGCAGGTATTTATCCTGCGATGCTGGCCGTTATGATTGCTCCAACTGTTGGTATTGATCCAACATCACTTGACTTTATTGTACAGCTTGTCTTAATTACAGCAATCAGCTCCTTTGGAGTCGCTGGAGTCGGCGGCGGAGCAACATTTGCAGCAATTATTGTTCTGTCCTCTATGGGACTGCCAATCGCACTCGCTGGTCTGCTGATTACCGTTGAGCCGCTTATTGATATGGGCCGTACCGCAGTCAATGTCAACGGCAGCATGGTTTCAGGTACTGTCACTTCCAAAGTGCTCGGCAACCTGGATGAGAAGAAATTTAATAATAAAGATGCCGTAGTAGAAAACACTGGCATTTAAGTCTTTAAAAAAGCAGTTATCTCACATACCCGAGATAACTGCTTTTTTATTAGGATAATTTAATCCGCCTGCATTCCGCCATCTACATTATACAATGCGCCATGTACAAACGACGCTTCATCTGATGCCAGGAACCGGACAATCTGGGCAACCTCATCCGGCGCGCCAAATCTTCCGACCGGAATCCCCTGTTTTAAAGCTTCTCCTGATTTCTCCGGCTCGCCAGGCGTTAAATTATTTTGAATATCTTGAAGCATCTGTGTATCAATAGCAGCAGGAGCTACCGCATTCACACGAATCCCTAACGGAGCTGTTTCTAATGCTGCCGTCTTCGTTATTCCTGCAACCGCATGCTTGGAGGCTATATAACCGACCATTCCCGCTGAACCGATATAGGCAGCATTAGATGCTGTATTAATCACTCGTCCATGCCCCTGTTTTTTCATTTGTTGAAGCACATGTTTTAAGCCTAAAAACACCCCGGTAACATTAATCGACATAATCTGTTCAAAGGTATCCTTATCCAAATCAGTAATTTCCGCAACAGGACCATTAATTCCTGCATTATTAAAGAAAACATCGATGCGGCCAAATTGATCAACCGTTTCCTGAACATATTTCTTTACGTCTTCTTCCTTCGTTACATCGGCTTGAATAATGCCCACATTTTCCGGATTATCCGTGAGAGATTCCTTTGCTTTTGCTAAGGATGATTCATTAATATCAACCAAAACAACCTTTGCACCTTCGTTTAAAAACAATTTTGCAGCTGCTTGACCAATTCCGCCGGCTCCACCAGTGATTAATACCACCTTATCTCGCATATAACACCTCTCCTTTATAGTATCTTCTTTTCCTATTTTACGTAACCGCTTACAAAACTACAAATAATTGGCTTTCTATCGAGGTGGCGGTTTCTTTTTTAAGAAAAAATGAAAACACTATGTATTCCCGCCCAAGCTGCAGCAATACTTAATAAAGCAGATGTGCTAATGTACCAGAAAGCTGCCAGCCACTTGTTATCCAGCAGCAGATCAATTACTTCCTTCCCGAAAGTAGAAAAGGTCGTATATCCGCCACAAAAGCCGACTCCTAACAGCAGCCACAGCTCGAATGGCAAATCAAGCCCATATAGCACTCCCAGTAAAAGAGAGCCAGACACATTAATGATCCAGGTCGCAACTGGAAAGATAATGCCTTTTTCTGCCTTTAACGGCTTCATATATTCACTGATGATGTAACGCAATAATGCACCAACGGCACCGCCTGCCCCTACAAAAAACATAAGAATGACGCCTCCTTCTGTTTGTTATACTTTCCTGATTCGTGCATAGACAACACGCGCTGTCCAAACTCCTGCCCCGGCAAAAATGACTCCCACAACCGCGCTTATCCCAATATAAAGCAGAGCCATGGGCAAGGTTAACAGCAATGCATCTAATGCAAAGGCAGAAAATGTTGTAAATGCGCCTAGAAACCCGGTGCCAAACGTCAACGCCCATATGTGGCGGTCATGTCTGGAAAGCGAAACAAGCGTCAGTAAAAAGCCTAACAAGAAGCAGCCAATGATATTTACCGATATCGTTGCCATTGGAAAAGTCATATCACCAAGCCATAGACTGACGCCATAGCGGGCGATCGCTCCCAAAAAAGCCCCTATCATCACAAATAGATAATTCATCGAACCACCAGACCTTTATCCGTACATTATTAATAATGTATAATTTAATCCTATCCAGCCGATAAAGCAAGTATTTCGGGATAAAACAAGCTTGTTTGTCATAGAAATTCCTGATTTTTCGTATTCGCTGAAACCTTCTCTCCCTTATTTCGTAGTTATAGTGCAGAAAGAATTTGGAGGGGAAAACGAATGGAATACAGCTACGTTATTCAAATCTTTTTAATCCTTATGTTTTTCTTTTTCAGTTACCTTATTTTAATACGCAAAAACTATTATCTAATCAGCGGATTTAATACAAGTACGCCTGAGGAGCAGCGGAAAATGATTCAAGCAGGTTATCCGCGTGCTGTCGGCAAGATGACCCTGCATATAGCCATTATTTTAAGCCTTGGCTTCCTGCTCCAGCTCTTGCATGTTCCTTATGCAATTGAGGCCTCTTATGTTGTGATGCTTATCGTTTTATTTATTGAATCTTTTTGGATGACGAAAAAGGTAAAAAAGAAATCTCGAAGGATAAACAAAACGGTGTTAGGCCTCTCCCTCATATTAGTTATTGTTGTTTTCACCATCCCTTTTATGCCAAATAAACTGGAAATAAACGAAGACTCCTTTGAAATGACAGGTTTATATGGAGAAGCATGGGCTTTTTCTGACATCGAAGATATCTCCCTCTACGACGAACTTCCTGAAACCACGATACGCACAAACGGCATTTCCTTGTTTGGCAAACATCTTGGGAATTATCGCATCGAGGAATGGGGATCCGGGAAACTATTTATCCGTTCCAATGAGGCCCCATTTATTGTTGTTCATACCGGGGACAGCTTTGTTATTATAAATACGGGGCAGGCAGATAAAACTAGAGAGCAGTATCAGCAGCTGGAACAGGCGCATCAGCAATATAATAATGATTAGAAAAAGCTGTCCAGCGCGGGCAGCTTTTTTTGATCACTATTATTTATTTCAAAAATGCAGGTTTTTTCATATGCCGGATCAGGGTATTTATAAAGACCTTCTCCAGATTCAATCCCAAATTTCCCTGAAAGCAATTATTTTATAAGCAAGCTTATCCCTCCCTATAAAAAATAAAGCAGTTTGGAGCTGCTTTATAATTCAGCCTCCCCAAACTGCTTTCATTAATTCCATTCTTTAAACCGAGCAATCATTTGCTTCAGCTTTTTCTCCAGCTTTCCTTCCCCATCACGCTGTTTCTTCCATTCATTATAGCTGGCGATGCTGATAAATAATATTCCGGCAATCAGAAGATACGCCCACCAAGGGAGATTGCCCCAATAAGACCGTGTCTGATAAATCACATTAAACAAGAGGGTTCCGATTCCGACAAAGAAATAGGATTTTAATTGATAACGCATCCCTGCGAGTAAGGAAAGAATTGACAACACTCCGATAATCAATGCATCCATTATCGTAGCACTCTGAATCGCATCCGCAATCAGGTACACCGTAACCAGAATCAACAGCACGGTCTGAATATGCCGCATCACCGATTCGTAATCATTCCATGTTTTCTTAGACAAAATAATTGCCAAAGCAAGAACCGGCAGCGCATGAAGCTCCGCATAAAACACTTCTGGAATAGCATTAATATAATAATCAAGCACCAGATAATAAGGCGGTAAACAAGCCACGCCGCCAAGGCTGATACATATTTTCTGCAGCATCTGATTCCCTACACGATCCTGCTGTAGGAAAAACCAGGAAGCGAACAAAACAAGCGGAATAACAGTCAGCCAAATCGTATCCAGCTCATTTGCCCAGTTTAATGCAAAAACGAGATAGGCAACTGCCATCAGAGAATACCAGTCTACAGCCCGCAGACTTCCCTCAGTAGTAACATACAGTTTTGAAAATAAATATCTCCCGGCAGCTGTTAATATGCCAAATCCAATGGTATACATCAGCCATAAATGAATCGTTTCCTCAAATACCGCTTGTATTTGCCATAAATAGATGGAGAAAAATAAAGGCACCACAAGGTATAATGTCCATTTTCGCATATGCAGAAAATATACATTCACTATAATCAGTCCGGTAAAGATGAGAAGCTGCCAAAACACCTCTACTGCAAATAAAAACACGCCCATACCTAAAACCAGATTCATAAACGGAATGAGAAAATATTCTATCCGCCGCTTCCACACCGCTGATACTGCTGCCCAGATTGCAATCATAATGATTCCTGCAGCAAGCCAAGCATAAACAAATGAAATAGCTGCCATCCATTCATAATGAGAGATGAAGGATACCACTGCTCCAAGCAGCATCAGTAACCCAGCATATAAAGCCGTTTTTATTTCCCATTCTTTTTCCTTTGTCAGTGCCGTATAGGTATAGATTGCCAGTGGAACCAGCCAGACTGCCGGATAAAGGATAGGACGTGCTACACTGTCCCCTGCTATGATGAGCACAAGGAACAAGAGCACCGCGTGCGCAAAATAGAAGAAATACGGCTTTAAGCCGGCATCCCATTTTCCTAAATAACGTTCCACCGCTAAGAATACAATGGGCAGGCCAAGCATAAACCAGACAAATCCATCCAACGTATCAATTGAAAATGTGCGCAGCAGCGATACATAAAATCCTAAACTTACCGCCGCAACCAGACTCCAAAACACAAGCTTTCCAGTAAAACGAACCAGCCAGTAGACGACACCGATTCCTATCAACAGAATGGCAGGTCTTACAAATATTTCATCTCCAGTAAATCCAACAAACAGCAGAAGCATAGCTAATAGATAGCTTCCCTGACCCGTATAGAACGTTGTCCGGGTCAATTCCTGCTGCTTTCTCTGCTTCCAGATAAGGCTGATTCCAAGCAGAACGACACCGGCGCCCGCCAGTTGAAAAGGAATATCCAGCTGACTGCGGTAAACATAGGATGCTTCCACAAATTCAAAATAAAGGATGTACATGGCCAACAGCCAATTAATTGGAACAGCCCAGGAAGCAACTTGTTTCTCCAACGTTTTTTTCGATACCACAGTCATATAGTAAGCAACGACGCCTAGCAAGGCAAATATAATTGCAATCTCCACGAACTCAAGCAGGATCAGCTTACCCAGGATAATGATTCCAATTACCGGCATCGACCAGAAATACATACTTTTTTGTACAGCCTGCATATATGGAATCCGATTTTGAAAACCGGCAAACAGAAATAAAATAATCATATAGAAAAACATAAAGTTAAGTATGCTTTCCGGAAAAAACGGATGCACTGCTAACGACCAAAACTGTATCCCGACCGCAATAAAGAATGCAGGAGCAATCCAGCTAAAAACGCCCCGTTTCGTCACCTCTGCAAGATAGACATAGGTGGCAGCAATAACAATATACGCCAGCAGCATAAACCAGGAATCCCCGTCAGCACGGATAATCAAGCCTTGAAAGCTGATGTAGAGAAAAGCAAAGCCCGAAATGACGCCGCTTATATAATAAAACGCCTTACTCGCAAAGCTGTCCTTCCGCATCACATAAGCAAATCCGAGATAAGCTGCCCCCATCAATGCATAAATCAACGTATCCGCTGTATATAAAAACGAATTCTCTGTCAGCTGGTAAATGCCATAAGCAAATAAAGCGGCAAAAACAAATTGATAGCCCTTTGTCTGATAGACGAACACCATCGCCATATAGAGAAATGCAGTCAAAAGCACATTAAAACTATAAAACACAGCCTGATTATAGACAAACAGCATTAATAACGTGGAAACAATCAGATTTAACTGTGCATAGGCCGGCAGTTCATGTAAAAACACACGAAACACTTGCCCCTTCTCTTTCCGAAAATGGTGATACACGAATAACAAGACACCGTTATACAGCATCATTAGGAAAAAGAACACATCTGTCGGGACTTGCAGTGCAGCAAGGGAAAATCCGATAAAGAAGGATAGGAATATATAAAAAATCCATACAAATAATTTCGCTTTTGTCTTATAAGCATTCCAAGCGTATAACGGAAGCGGGACAATAGTACACAGCATTCCCAGCCAATAACGCCCTTCTCCTGTTAACGTTAAATAATCGCCAAACAACCCGAAAAAACCAATACCGATTATCGCAATCGGCAATAATAAACTTCCGAGCGTCAAAAACGCAAAAGCTGTCTTTTCGATTTTAAGAAAACGGGAGGATAACCCGCTTAATGCTAAAAAGAAAATCGAAACGCCAAGCAATGTCGCAACCTTTAACAAGGCTCCCATCTGATCCCAAGAGCTGGTTGCCACAACTAAACCGCTGATTAACAGAAAAGAAACTCCTAAAATAAGCAGCCAGGTAATATTTCTTTCTCTGACCTGCTCCGCTGTTTTCGGTTCGCGGACCGGCTTCGCTTTCTTCTGCTTTGCCGCTTCCCGCTCCTCTGGAGTCAACAGCCATTCTTTTTTATCCTTATTGCCCTGGAAAAACCCGGTTGATTGTTTTTTAACAGGCTTGCTGTCTGACTGTGAAAAAGAGGCCTCTGCCTCCTCCGGCTGATCCTGTTCTGCAGCCTGATACCTCTCTTTAGAGGCTTCTTCTTCCGCATCCTCACGCGCTAACCCATCCATACTTTTATCTACCTGTTTCGCATATTCCTGATGGGCTGTTAAGATGCGTTTATAATCTTCCATGCTGATAAGATCTCTTTTTAATAATTCAATCAATTCTTCTTGCAAAATTTGGGCTCGATTTTTAGAATTCGAAATAACGTCCACGCCCCTTTTCTAAGGTGAAGGATACTTTATCATGGAGAACTGTCTGTAAAACTTACACTGAGTGAAGTTTCATTTTATGTATCTTGTTATAAGATTACAAGAATTTTATGAGATAGTAAATAACATTTATTCCTGGCAGATATATTGCTAATATGTAAAAAACCCCCGCTTCTTCACACCGAAACGGGGCAGCTTTTATCTTCCTTTTTCATTCCTACAGAGAAAAAGTGTTACGCCTTCACATCAATGGAATGCCCTAAATTCGGATGCTGCGGCTGATCCAGCATTTTAATCAGCTCCGCATTTTGCGCTTCCGCATGATCCATGACTTTTCCCATTAAGCTGAAGGACACCTGTGTCTGCAAATTAGCCTGACTCATAATCATCGACATTTTCCCAACATCCACCTATCCATTCACCTCACTCTGAAAGATTTACGAATTACCTTTATTTTAACATAGTTTTCTGTCAAATGATGCATATTTTATACTATAACGGGGATAGGAAAATAATTGGCTTATGTGTTCAAACGATTTAAGTAATTATTACCACAAGAAAGAATACAATATTTAAAAAACGTATCTTAAATTTTGGTAAGTACATCGATTCATGATAAAATTCTAGTATTAGAATATAGAACTATTTCTAAAGCATCAGCTGCAAAAAGAAACGATATCTATAATGGATAATCGCTTAAAAATATACATAAAAAACATACATAATGACTAGAAACAGCAGCTGACGATTCCTTTGGTAACTACCGCAGCTTCTTTAATTCGGCTACGCTCTACACAGCCGTGAATTCAAGCCGTCCAAGCTGCATAATTATTGGGTAAAGGAGAGGAAAACGTTTGGCTAACGGAGACATCATGTTCTTTTTTTTAGATGATTTTTTTATTAATCTTTGCGTCATCATCACTTTAACTGTGCTATACGTACCACTCCGATCAAAATTAAAAATTGCTGACAGACCGTTTTGGCAAAAAGGAATTATCGACGGGGTTCTATGCGGGCTGAATAGTGTTATGTTAATTATATTTTCCATTGAAGTCGCAGAAGGTGCCTTGGTAGACCTGCGTTTTATACCAATTATGCTCATAATCTTGCTGGAAGGATTATTTCCTGCGATTATTGCCAGTATCGTGGTGATTGCGGGCAGATTTATCATCGGCGGAATGTCGGACTTTTCCATCTCTGCTGTCTTTTTAATGATTGCATTAGTGATTGGATTTCAATTGATACATAAGCTATACCAGACGAAAATGGAAAAAAAGATATATATAAAAGCTGTCGTGATGATTTTCTATTCCAATATCGTTTTTACCATCACGATGATGTTCCACTTTCAAAATGATTACCTCTCCCTGCTAAGCTTTTTACCGATTTATTGTTTTGTATCATTTGTCGGCGGATTGGCTTCTCTTTTTTACGTGAGTTATCTCGGAAAAACAGAAATGCTTTTAGCGAAGTATAAAGAGGAGGTATCTACAGACTTTTTAACAGGCTTACAAAACATGCGCTCCTTCGAAAAAGTGTGGGGCCAGGTAGTCAATAAAGCAGTCATAAAAGACGAAAAGCTGACTATTTTATCGCTGGACATTGACCAGTTCAAGCAGATAAATGATACATATGGGCATCCGGCAGGAAACCAAATTTTAACGCAATTTGGTGACATCTTATCCAGAAATATCCGTTCATTTGATATGGCGTTCCGGAATGGCGGAGATGAATTTTCAATTGTGCTGCCAAACTGCAGTATTGAAAATGCGCTGGAGGTAGCCGAACGCATACTGGAGGACGTGAAAGCGCACTCCTTTCAGATTTCTCAAAAGGAAAGCATTTATATCACTGTTTCGATTGGTGCAGCAACCTACCCGGATACCTGCAGCAACCCGCGTCAAATCATTCATCAGGCCGATGAAGCATTATATAAAGCAAAGCACCTAGGTAAAAACCAAGTATACCCTGCTATAACGTCATCTCCGAATAAATCATAAATCATTTTCGGAATGACGTTATTCATTTTTCACATAAACATACCGCATTATGATTTACCCAGCTTCTTTGTTTTCAATACTTCCGACATTTCTTGTATCGCAAGTGGTTTGCTGTAATAATAACCTTGGATTTCATCAATATCATGATTGCGTAGAATATCGAGTTCTTCTTTGGTTTCCACTCCTTCAGCAACCACCTTCATCCCCATGCTTTTTCCCAGCTGGACAATGGTTGTTGCAATTTTTCGCTTGATAGATAAATGCGAAATGCCGCTAATGAGGGAACGGTCAATTTTCAAAATATCTAAATCAAGCTTTTGCAAATAAGCCAATGAAGAGTATCCTGTCCCAAAGTCATCCAATGCAATCTTGATTCCATTTTCCTTCATTATTTTTAATATTTGCTGCACGTATTTTTCATTATCAATAAAGAGGCTCTCTGTGATTTCAATCTGAATCCAGGCTGGATCCACCTGGTACGCATGAAGAACAGACCAGAATTTATCGACAAAATCGGCCTGCAAAAATTGGCTGGATGATAGATTAATAGATACAGGAAGTAAATCGTAACCATTGGTTTTCCATGCCCTCAGCTGCCTGCAAACATTTTCCAGCACCCAATCACCGATTTCATTAATCATGCCCAATTCTTCCGCTAAAGGAATAAATTCACCCGGAGATACCTCCTGAAATTCCGGATGCTTCCAGCGAATCAACGCTTCATAGCTTGTAACAATATCTTTTTTCCCTGGAGATACTTTAGGCTGATATACAAGATAAAATTGATTATTATCTAAACCTATTCGTAAATCATTTTTTATTTGAAACGCTCTTTGATTCGAGATTCGCATCTCCCTGTCAAAAAAACGGTAATCATTTTTAGACAAGCCCTTCACGCGATACATTGCCAAATCAGCATGCTTCATCATCGTAGGCGCATCTGAACCAGCCTCTGGATAGGTCGATATCCCGATACTTGCTGTCGTGCTTAATTGATAGCCTTCAATAGCAAAAGGCTCTTTAAAATTGGTAATAATAGATTCTGCATAGCGCTGCATATCTCTCGGGGAAGTGATGAAATCAATAAGGATGGCAAACTCATCACCGCTGAGCCTTGCAACAACTCCATTCTTACTGACGATTTCCTCCAGCCGGCGGGCAACGGCGATAAGCAATTCATCTCCTATGATGTGTCCAAGCGTATCATTCACATACTTGAAGCCGTCCAAATCAACAAACATGATTCCGAATCTTTCCTGATTTTCTTTAGCATATGCTATCTTTTGGATTAAATTTTCATCAAACTTACGGCGATTCTTCAGCCCTGTTAAATGATCATAGAAGGCCATCATCCGTATCTTTTCCTGATTTTCTTTTTTATCCGTGATATCGTAGCGCATCGCAATATACTGCACCGGCTTTCCTTTTTCATTCTTCACCGGTACGATAGTTGTATCCACCCAATAAAAAGAGCCGTCTTTTGCACGATTTCTGATTTCGCCTTTCCAAACTCCGCCAAATCCGATTGTCCGCCACATCTCTTTAAAAAATTCTCTGGAATGATAGCCTGAATTAATCAGCTGATGGGTATTTCCAATCAACTCGTCATGAGAATAACCGGATATTTCACTGAAGAGGTTATTTGCATGAATGATTTTCCCCTGCCGGTCTGTAATGGCTAAAATCACAGATTGGTCCAACGCATATTTAATATCTGACAGCTCTTTTAATGCCTTCATTAATTGATTATTTGCTTCCCTGTCATCAGAAATGATTCCGAACACTTCTACCCCATCCTCTGATTGAATTTGATAGCCAAAAATACTCAGCAGCACCATTTCTCCGTTTTTTCTATTAACCGTTGCATTAAAATGAATTTGCTCTTCCTCACCATCAACCAGCTTTGAAAATTCTAATGCGACATGAGGTCCGATATAATGAGAAAGTATATTATCATAATCTTCTCCAGAAATGATATCCTTTGACTCATTTAATACATCCCAAGATAACAGTTCCGTAAAATATATTTTTTTATTCCGAATCTTAAATACAGCCTGAGCCAAGTTCATTTCCTCCTCGCACCAACACAGCAATTACATCTAGTTTTAATATATCATGTAAAATAGACAAAAACACATCTATTTCGATGGATTTAAACAATTATCGATTATTTAAACCTAAATTAATTTTTCAATTATCGTATCATTTTTTGACAAAATCCCATAAAATACAGCGTATATTCTATTAATAATGATTTAACCATCCAGCAAATCAGTACGCACATTTTTAAAAAAGGTAACTACAATTTACTTTATCATGTGACAGACAATTGAACAAAGGTCTTTACTCCTCTTTTCATTTGTCGAATAACATAGAAATTCGTCTTACTCTTCGCTACAATGGAAAAGAAAGCATACGATCCATTGTGAACAGCTGGAGGTCATTCCGTTGAATAAAGATGAAATGCAGCAGGAAGCGGCACGTTTCCTGACAACCTACTATACAGAAACTGGTGCTCCTGCAGAAAAATCAGCAGAACGAATTAAAGAAGTTACAGCCGAGATAAATGCACATGGCACTTATACCCAAACCTATGAGGAAATGGTGTATGGAGTAAAGCTCGCCTGGCGAAATTCAAACCGCTGTATCGGCAGATTGTTCTGGGAACGCATCGACGTGGCAGATGCCAGACAGGCAACAACAGAAGAAGAGATATTCGAATTCCTGTTCAGTCATTTAAAAAACGCCTTTAATCAAGGTAAAATCAAACCCTACATCACCATCTTCCCTGCCTCCTCAGCCAAGGAAGAAACCGTGAAAATCTGGAATCATCAGCTGCTGCGCTATGCAGGCTATGAAACAGAAGAAGGAATTATCGGTGATTCCGATTCCCTGGAATTCACCCAAATATGTGAGCGGCTGGGCTGGCAGGGGGAAGGAACACATTTCGATATTTTGCCGCTTGTTATTCAAATCGGTGCTCATCCCCCTGTCTGGAGAACCATTCCCGAGGCATTCATCCCTGAGATTCCTATGGAACATCCAGAATATGAAGCGGTAGCAGACCTGAATTTGAAATGGTATGCCCTCCCGATTATTTCAGATATGCGTCTGGAAATCGGCGGGCTGCATTACATATCTGCTCCCTTCAACGGCTGGTATATGGGAACAGAAATCGGCGCCAGAAACTTTGCAGATGAGCACCGCTATAATTTACTGCCAAAAATAGCTGAAATCATGGGGTTATCGACAAAACATGCCAGTAATTTATGGCAGGACCGTGCCCTGATTGAATTGAATGAAATGGTGCTCCACTCCTTTAAAAAACAAGGTGTATCCATTGTCGACCATCACACCGCTGCATCCCAGTTCCGCATTTTCGAAAAGCAGGAAGCAAAAGCCGAACGGGAGGTAACCGGAAAATGGACCTGGCTTATTCCTCCTGTCTCCCCGGCAACCACGCATGTCTGGCATCAGCCCTACAGCAATGAGCTGAAAAAGCCAAATTTCTTTTATCAGGATAAGGCTTATCGGCAAGGAAAAGGCTGCCCGTTTCATGGGTAGAGATAAAGTGTTCTTACTTTTAGTGAGAGCGCTTTTTATTTAATTTTTCACTATATCTATGTTTCTCATAGACTGCAAAGATATTTTTTCAGGTTCTCATTTTTAAAATTAATTCTGTAAAAGCTGCAATATCATCCCCGGCTGCTGGTTTGCCTGAGCCAGCATAGCCATGGCAACCTGTGCCAACAGGCTGTGCTTGGTATAAAGCATCATCTCTTTTGCAATATCCGCATCCCGAATCCGCGATTCTGCCTGTGTCAGGTTGGTTACTGTATTGGAGAGGTTATTAATCGTATGCTCCAGCCGGCTCTGTACAGCTCCAAGACTGGAACGCTGTGAGGATGCCTTCTCTATCGCTTCATCTAAAATCCCGATGGCTGTATCTGCGCCTTCTTGTGTCGTAATATCGATTTCATCTATACCCAGCGCAGCTGCCCGTACATCGCCAATTGAAATTTCAATATATTGCCCCGCATTGGCACCAATCTGCAAGCGTTTATTGGTAAAGGAACCGTCTAATAGAGACTGTGTATTAAATTTGGTATCCCGTCCAATCTGCGATAACCCTTCCCGGAGCTGATTCATCTCATCCTGCATGATTTTCCGGTCCGATTCCGAATACGTTCCATTCGCTGACTTCACACTCAGCTCCCGCATCCGCTGCAATATCGCATGCGTTTCATTCACCGCACCCTCCGCCGTTTGCAATAGCGAGATGCCATCCTGCGCATTCCGAATGGCCATATTCAATCCGCGAATCTGCGCACGCATTTTCTCGGAAATAGCCAGCCCTGCCGGATCATCTGCAGCACTGTTAATCCGCTTGCCCGTTGCGATACGAAGCATTGATTTCTGAGCCATGGCAAAATGATTGTTCATATTATTGTAAATCGTAAACGCCATTACATTATTGTTGAGACGCATCGATAATAACTCCACCTTTCCTAAGGTGTATCTTACTTGTTATTAGGTATATCGGTTGATTTGGCGGGTAAGTGAAGTGATTGAGGAGTTTTTTTATTATTTTGGGTTGATTTTAAAGAAAACCATAGCTATCTATTTCAGCAGGGAAGCTAATATTAAAGAAGAAGCACCCGCCTCTGCATTCATTGCCAGGACGAGCGCTGCTTCTTTTATTTATCTGTGTTTTAGCCTTTTATTTCTATATGCATAAAAAATCAACATATAGCTGCCAGCGAAAAGGAATATCGCTCCAGCCAAGAACCAGTTATACGCATTGGTTGATGTATTCGGGAGTCTTTCCGCTGTTGATTCCCCGCGTACATCACTCTGGCTTTCCTGAGCGGTGGAATTGTTTCCAGGTTCTCCGCTGTCGCCCGTTGTTCCAGCTGTATTAGGAGCGGCATTATTTGCTTCTCCATTACTTCCTTCTGCTTCGGTTGGAGCTGGTGTATCATCTTCTGGATTTCCAGTTCCTTCTTCATTTTCTTCCGGATGTGGAACTTCCTCTTCTGAATCTCCGTTTTCTTCATTGTCGCCTTCAGGGGCTGGAGTATTACCTTCTTGTTCCCCATTTCCACCTTCATTGTCTTCAGGGTTCGGAGTGCCGTCATTTGTTTCTCCGTTTTCATCTCCGCTTCCTTCTGGATTTGGTGTATCGTCTTCCCCTTCTGGATTAGTGGAATCACCATCTGGGTCAGGTGTTTCTGTTTCGTCTTCTTCATCACTCTCTGTAGAGTAATAGCCGACTATAGCACCATTATCTCGTAAATATTGAATGGTATCATCATCGTCGAAGTTATTTCCATACAGAGAAATATACATATCCTTTAAGGATAATTCTCTTAATGGAGTAATATCATTTATTGCATTATCATCCAAATGTAAAGTCTCTAAATTTTTTAGATCCGATAAAAGAGTGAGATCTTCAATCGCATTATTATCTAAATCTAAATAAGATAGATTTCTCAAGTTCTCCAACGGCGTTATGTCGCTGACATCGTTATCCCATAAAGTTAACTCTTCTAAATTCACTAAGTTGGATAAGGGCGTTAAGTCGCTAATGGTGTTCGACATCAAATTTAACTCTCGTAAATTCTCTGCATACTGTAATCCTTCCAGAGAGGTTATCGATTCCGAATTGGTTCCATATGAAGTTAATTCCGTAAGCTTAGCCATGTCTTCCTCCGTAATCGGCCGGCCTGCTATACCTAATTCCTCAGCAATTGCTGCTTCTAATACTTTATCTTCAAAATAGACCTCTAGTGACTCCCAATCGTCCTCATCTTCGTGGTAATTAACTGCAGCTCCATTATCTCTTAAATATTGGATGGTATCATCATCATTAAAGTTATTTCCATATAACGCAATATACATGTTCATCAAGGATAAATCCTTTAACGGTGTAATATCTTCAATTGCATTATAAGATAAATATAAACTCTCTAAATTTTGTAAATTGGTTAAAGGCGCGAGGTCTTCAATATAATTACCGTCTAAATCTAAATCATGTAAATTTTCTAAGTTACTTATAGGTGTTAAATCACTAATTTCGTTATCCCATAGAGTTAAACTTTCTAAATTCACCAACCCAGACAAAGGCGTCAAATCGCTAATATTATTCCCTGTCAAATCTAAATACACCAAATTCCCCGCATATTGCAATCCTTCTAAAGAAGTGACTAATCCAAAATCTGAGTCATAGCTATCTACATATAATTCAGTTAGCTTTGCCATATCCGACTCTGTAATAGCACGTCCTTCTACTCGTAACGTATTTGCAACCTCTTCTTCCAAACGCGCATCCTCAAAATAAACCTCTGGTGAATCGGTATCAATGTTTCCACTTTCATCATAACCCACTGAAGCTCCATTATCCCGTAAATATTGAATCGCAGCTTCATCATCGATATGATTCCCATACAAAGAGATATACATGTCTGCCAAGGATAATTCCTGCAGCGGGGTAATATCTTCAATCGAATTATTATTCAAATATAACGTCATTACGTTTGATAGATTGGTCAAGGGCGTAAGGTTTTCAATATTATTATCATCCAAATCTAAATAAGATAAATTTTCTAAGCCGCTGATAGGTGTCAGGTCGCTAATATTATTATCCCATAAAGATAAATCAGCCAGGTTCGTTGCATACTGTAAACCTTCCAGGGAGCTAATTCGTTCAGAATCAAAACCATTGGCATATAAGTTTGTCAGTTTTGTCATATCCGCCTCAGTAATAGCCCGATCTTCTATTCCCAATTCTTCCGCAATCGCTTTTTCTAATACCGCGTCCTCAAAATAAACCTCCGGCGAATCCATACCAGACTCCCCGTTATCCTCTTCTGCTCCTTCTTCATCTGATTCCGAGTTATTATCAACATCGTCCCCATCTTCTTCAGAATCTGCCGCTTCCTCCTGCACCGGATTGCCGTCTAAATTTAAGTTCTCTAAATTTGGTAAACTCGATAAGGGGGAAATATCCTCTATAAACGTATAAGCCAGGTCTAGATCCCTTAACTTTTCCAAATTTGCTAAAGGAGCAACATCATTGATTGGATTTCCAAACAAATTCAAATTCTCTACATTTCCAAGATTGGATAAAGGCGTCAGGTCATTAACCGAGCTGTAAGCCAAATCTAAAGACTGTAAATTTCCTAAGTTAGATAGCGGAGAAATATCATTGACATTATGCATTGGCAAATGTAATCTTTCCAAATTCTCCGCAGATTGCAGCCCTTCAAGAGAACGTATCGATGCAGCACCAGCAGCTCCTTGCTTCTCCAATTCTATTAATTGCTTCATATCAGCTTCTGTAATCGGCTGTCCTGCTTCTTTCCCTAATTCTTGCGCAACTGCTTCCGCCAATATGTCATCTGTAATATAAACCTCTGGAGAATCTAATTCTTTCGCATCATCGGATTGTTTTTCCTCTGGGGCTTGTCCCTCTGCCCCCTCATCATCCTCCGAGTCCTTCAATGAAAGAAGATCTTGTGCAGGCATTTCAATCGTATCTAGTTCGTTTGAATCTTTTTGTGTATTTCCAAATTGTTGATTGTCTTTTTCCGCGCTTACTGTCTGTAATGGTATTGCCAATGCAAAAAATATAAGACCAGCAGCGATTAAAAAGCCACCCCATTTGTACTTTCTATGCATTATTCGTTTCTCCTTCTATGTATATTAGTTGATTTTCAGCATGTGCTGATCCATATGAAGCAAGCTGGATCTCCTCCATTTCTTCCTTCCTGACAGGGATCTTGGCAGTATCCACCTCTTTCCTCCAGCATAAGAATATAGTCTGAATATAACAATAAAACAGAACAAATAAACTAAGTCTATTATACCATGATTTGAAGACTATGGAATGGAAACATTTAAAGGATGTATGTTTTTCCGGAGACTTTATATTCTATAACGTTTCCCATGTTTAAGATAGGAGTTATCTGAAGTAACTAGAGACACCTGTTAAAATACAGAATAGAAAAAAACTGCCGCAACATATAATTCTGCGACAGTTTTCCTTTCAACCCTGCATGATAGAGTTGTTATTTCTAACGTTGACAAAGAAGGAGAGGATACATATTTTAATCAAAAATGATACAGTGAACTAGCTAAATAAATTAATCGTCGTAATGATAATCGGCACGGCAAAAACATCAATTAAGAAAGCACCAACCAGCGGAACAATCAAGAATGCTTTACGTGATGGGCCAAACTTCGAAACGACAGCATCCATATTGGCAATCGCATTCGGCGTTGCTCCCAGTCCATGACCAGTAAATCCGCCAATCATCACCGCAGCATCGTAGTTTTTGCCAAACATTTTAAATAAGAAAAATATGCTGAATAACACCATAAAGATAACTTGCACCAAAATGATAAGTAAAAGCGGTAAAGCTAAATCAACAATTTCCCATAATTGAATACTCATCAATGCCATCGATAAAAAGATACCCAATGTGATATCCCCAATAATACCGATGCTTTTCATTTGGATAACATCCTCCGAAACTCGTTCAATAATATTTCTTACGATAACAGCGACAAACATCGCTCCTACATATCCAGGAAGGACAAAGCCTGTCCACGAAGTAAAGGAATCTCCCAAGTAAGTTCCGACAGCCATACAAAACACAATAATAAAGACTTGGATCATAAATGATCTGGAATTTATTTTCTCATTCTGTCGGGGCACTGCTCCCATCGCTTCGTCTGAGATTTCCTCAGCTTCGGTTGGCTTTAATTGATATTTATTAATCAGGAATTTAACAATCGGCCCGCCTATCAGACCGCCGGCAACCAAGCCAACTGTTGCCGCAGCTAAGCCAATGGATAAGGCTCCTTCAACTCCCATCTCTTCAATGGTACTGCCAAATGCAGTTGCCGCTCCGTGACCGCCTTCCATCGATACCGCACCTACCATAACACCAATTAAAGGATCAAGATGCAGCAGCTTGGCCATGGAAACACCGATAACATTTTGAGCCAAAGCCAAAAATCCGCAAGCGAGCCAGTAAATAATTAACAGCTTCCCGCCCACTTTAAGCAGCTTGAAGCTGGCTCCCAAACCGACTGTTGTAAAAAAGGTAAGCATAAATAAATTTTGTAATGACGTGTCCAGATTAATAACTACAATATCGAGTCCGCGTAAAAGGGTAATCACTAAAGCAAACAGCAACCCTCCTACCACTGGCGCCGGTATACAGAATTTATTGAGAAACGGCATTTTATAGTTAAGAAACGTTCCTAACATAAAAACAGCTAATGCAAAGAATATCGTGGTAACCTGATCAAATTCTATCATCTTATTTGTCCTCCCTTTCCCCTTCTTAGTTTTTCTTAGTAAATGCGTGAATAACCTCCGTAATCAAAGCTGCTCCCAAGCGCGATGTCCGGTCATTTTCATCCAGAGCCGGATTGACCTCTGAAATATCAAAGCTGATCGTATTATCTTTGGAAGCAATATAACTTAATAATTTCCGAACATCGGAAACAGCCAGACCAAACGCAGCAGGGGCGCTGACTCCCGGAGCTTCGCTGGCAGAAATGGAATCTGTACATAATGTAAAAATAATCGCATCATGCTCCGCACTAAATGCATCGATAGCTTGAAAAACGGCATCCATATTTTCTTTTACATCATTCTCCAAGAAATAACGGCATCCTAATTCATCTGCTGTTTGAAACAATGCGTTTGTATTGGAGAAAGGCTGAATTCCAATACAGAGATAGCCTGCATTCTCATCTGTTTCAAGAATTTGCCGAAACATCGTACCGGAAGAAGGCTGCTTATCCTGCCTCATATCAAAATGGGCATCAATATTAATAATTCCGAGACGCGCCTCTTTTTGTAAATGGCATCTTGCGCCCAAATAATGTCCAAATAACGTTTCATGCCCGCCGCCGATAACAATCGGAACCGCATTTTGAGAATAGATTTTTTTCAAATGAACACCAAGCTCCATCTGAGCCTTTTCCATATTTTCACCTTCACAGGAAACGTTACCAACATCAGAAAGAGAATAGCCTCCTAAAACGGAGCTGGGCATATTCGATAAAAAATTCCGAATTTTATTAGGAGCTTCCTTCGCGCCGAGTCTTCCCTTATTCCGGCGGACCCCCTCCTCACACTCAAACCCGATAAGTGCAATCGTCTTCTCTTCTGTATTCATGGTTTCCATTGTTTCTAATGAGATGGTTTGATGGAAACGAAAGCTGTCTTTATCGGAGGTGCTGTCTATCCTGCCTTTCCAGTATTCTTTCGCAGGTTCGTGATACATATTATCCCTCCGTTACAATAAATTGATTTCCTTCATTATAAATTTAGTGTAGTATAATCACTAATATATATAATTTATTATTCGATAGTTTGAAACTATAATTAAAGGAGAATCGCTTGTGGATTTAACACAGTTGCGTTACTTTATCAAAGTGATTGAAGAAAAAAATTTTACAAGAGCGGCGGAACAGCTGCATATTTCACAGCCTTCTTTAAGTATTTCTATCAAGAAGCTGGAGGAGCATTTGCAAATGTCTCTGATTCATCGAAGAAAGCCTTCTATTCAGCTTACCCGGGAAGGAGAAATCTTTTATAACCAGGCCAAAAAAATCATAACCCAGATGAATGATATGGAGAAGGAAATGGAGCGGCTGCGATTAGAAGGTCCATTGGAGCTTTCGATCAGTATGATTGAAACGGCAAAAAACTGGTTCAGTGAGATAATAAAAAAAATCAAATCGGATTCCAGCACCATTCATATTCAAATTTCAGAATTACTCAGTTTGTCTGAGCTTCAAAATGCTTTATTAAATTATGAAATCCACTTTGCAATAACCAATCATTTTATTGATACACAAGAGCTCGAGTCCATCTTTTTATATGAAGAAAATCTTGTCGTATTACTTCCAAAGAATCACCCTCTTCAATCCGAAGCTTCACTTACGATAGAAAATTTACAGCACCTGCCCTTCATTTTATGCAAAGAGGGCTACCAAACACGGATTGATATCATAAAGGCTTTTCAAAACGCAAGTATCCATCCCAATATCCAATTCGAAATTGAACGATTTGAAACAGCTTATCACCTTGTGGAAAGCGGCCTTGGAATTACCATTGTTCCGGAAAACTATGTCAATGCATCCAACCATCCAAATGTGCATATCAAAAAGCTGGAAGGCCCGATGTTAAAAAGAAATGTATATCTTGTTAAAAATCGTTCGAGATATCTACCGCCTGTGATTGATAAGTCTATAGAGACTATTTGTGCGTTTCATGAGGGGGGATTTTAAATTCTGAATAGGCATAGTAAGAATCAATGAAATCGGGTCCAATAATCTGCAAGAATCATTTCTTCCAGCCCATCAATAAATATAATTAATAATTAGCGAGAATTTACGTACATTTATTTTTTATTGGTTATAAGTTAATAATATACGAGAGTATACTTTTATAGTTTTTTGCCTTCACAAAAAAACTGTTGCACAATCAGTTCCCTGATTGTGCAACGGTTCTTACTTAACATACGTAATTGATTATCTACTTACACTTGCTTAAACCTTTAAATTACTTACTCAATATCTGTTGATATATCTGAATCTATAGCAATCATTCTTTTCTGCTTTTCAAACTCCGCTAAATAAACACTATAAGGTATCGCATGTTTAGCTACTTCAAATTCATAATAAATAATTCCTGGTTTATTAACGTTAACTTCAATCAAGTAAACAGTAGAATTTTTTTCTATTGCTAAATCCAATGCTAACTCACTTAATTCATTCTTATATAAATCTTCAAAACTAGCAGCAATGTTTAAAGATATTTTCTCTATTTTTTGCTTTAACTTTGAATCATTATCATTGAAATTTCTATTTAAAAATCCCTCTAATCCACCAATATAGCCCCCGTTTCCAGTACTTGAAATGGTAGCATAATTAATACCAATTCTAGGATAACTATTAGTAAAAGACCATTCACCGTTACCATCTTTCATCATATGGACTCTTATATCAAATGGATTTCCTTCTTTCGTTCTAGTTTCTATATATCTTTGAACAATAAACGTATCTTTTCTTATCATACTTCTTAAATAATCTGATAAAGAAAATTCACTATGATAAGTTTCTTTATCTCCATCCACTACAAAGTATTTATTCATTTCAATTTTTTGAATAAGATGCACTCCTTTAGCAAAGGAGCCTATTTCTGGTTTAACAATAACTGTCCCATATTTTTCAATAAAACGAAATATATCTCTTACTTTACCAACCTTTTGATACGGAATAATTACATCGTCAACTGATTTAGCTTTCGTTAACTTATCATAAACCTCCAGCTTACTGATTGAATTCCCATAAAATTCATTGGTAAAAGGAATTCCTTCTAATTCTTCATATATGGTATTATGCCCTTTTACTCCTCTTAATCTGAGACGGTCATAAATGACATCTGGATAATTTACTACTTTCGAAATCCATTCTTTATCTTCATAAAAATATCCTTTGATAAACATTTCATCATAATCTATATCCTTCGGCGAAAAGTAAAAGAAGTCAACATCTTCATATTTGGCTACATATGCACATGCAATAGCCAGCTCATTTTCTCCTTGTTCCGGTACAAGCATGCCAATACTTGTTTTTTTACTTAACTCGGCCCAAGGTAAATTGGTATTTCTAGCATTAAATTGTCCCTTACTAGTTAACCGCTGCGAGCTATTGGTTAAATAAATTCCATTTTCTGCAATATACTTTGCATACCCAATAGTATTCACTGCCCGTTCTTTCTCATGATAGGTAGATTGTGGTCCCATATTCACTTCATGCAGCCAGAAACGTCCTGTTTTATCAATGGTTATATCTAACCCTAGTTCATCAAGTACTAATCCATATATTTTATCTAAATGCTGTGTTAAATCAAATGATAGTTGCTTCAAATCTTTGTTATACTGTTTTCCTTTTTCTCCAAATTCATGTATTAAAAAAGCCTCTAAATCATCTGTTTTACCACCGCGGCTAATATTGCTTAAAATACTCTTTTTATTTCCAATACGCGGATATATCTTTGTGATTTGCCATTTCCCTTCTGCATTTTTTTGAACATGAGATCGAATATCAAATGGCTCTTCATTTTTAGTGCGAGCTTCGACATATTGTTGGACCATATAATGACGACCTTTACGCAAAGCAATTTCATATATCCAGTTTTTTAATTCCGCTTGATTAAATCTGCGCTCCTTTGTATCATCTTGAACAATATAATGATTTTTATATTTTTTAACAAAGTAAATTTCTAATCCTCTTCTCCCTACAATAGG
This sequence comes from Oceanobacillus sp. M60, assembly GCF_053839645.1. Taxonomy (NCBI): domain Bacteria; kingdom Bacillati; phylum Bacillota; class Bacilli; order Caryophanales; family Bacillaceae; genus Oceanobacillus; species Oceanobacillus sp. M60. Next base: position 83,847 of record NZ_JBSSNH010000010.1, read on the forward strand.
TTTTAACACAGCTTTTCCATTCTCATTTACAAAGTCTATTACAATGGATTCATCTGTAACCATTTTGAAAGGCACCAATAAATCAGCAAACGTCAAATACTGCAGCATTTTCTTAGGTAGATGTAATTTATTCTCCACACCAAAACTTGTAAATGGTAATTTTCTTCTCAATTTTCTTTCTGTTAGTGATTGTCTTATCCTTGGAGTAATTCCAACATTATGAATAACATCAGGAAAAGAATGGGAAACTTTTTCCCACGAATTATTTATGTACATATCTCCTTTTATTTCTTCTGTCTCAAAGTTAACATCTTCCGAAGAAAAAAATAACAATTTGGCATCTTGTTTTTCCGCTTCTACTACAAGTGCGTTAATTCTAGATTCTGGATAGCTTTTTCTTGGATTGTTCGGGTCAAGATAAACACCAATTGTTATTTTCTGATTAGAATGATCGCCATTACTTTCTTGAAAAGCCTTTTTTAATTTTCTTAATTGCGGCTGTAAAGAGAAGCGGGTTATTTCGGATACTTTTGAAAAATTGTTTTTCTCCATTTCTCGTGCAATGAATAATAATGGCTTATTGATTTTCTCTGTTTCTATATCGTCTACCTTTATTTCAGCTCTATTAAGTAAATTTTCAATTGCGGTTGCTCCTTCTACAATAGAATTGAATATAAATATACTTTGATGGAGTTCTTTTTCTTTGATTAATTTAGAAAAATGCTCGGTTGCTTCCAATAATGTATCAATAATATTTTTTAGTTGAAATATTTGTTTTTCTTCTAATTTTTCCATACGAAAACTCCTTTACTATTTACACAGCATGCAAGTTAGTTCTATATATAATATCGGATGAAAAGTCTACTTTATAAAGTTCATTATAAAATAAAAAAAGACCCCAGCTGGGATCTTTTTTTATAATCTTTTCTTATTGAAGTAATTGAAGTACACCTTGAGGTACTTGGTTTGCTTGCGCAAGCATCGATTGAGCAGCCTGAGAAAGAATGTTGTTCTTCGTGAATTCCATCATTTCTTTTGCCATATCAACGTCACGAATTCGAGATTCTGCTGCTGTTAAGTTTTCAGCAGATGTACCTAAATTATTGATTGTGTGTTCAAGACGATTTTGCACAGCACCTAATGCCGAACGTTGTCCAGAAACAGTTTCAATTGCACTTTGAATAGTTGTAATTGCAGCATCTGCGCCTTCTTGTGTACTAAGATCAATATCACTTATTCCTAATGCCTCTGCATCCATAGCATCGATTGCTACTTGAATGCTTTGTCCTTCATTCGCACCGATATGGAAGGTTACTTCTAACTCTCCGCCTAAAAGATTTTGCGTATTAAACTCAGTTTGACCAGCAATTCTGTCCACTTCATCCAATAATGCTGTCACTTCTTTTTGAATTTCAGCACGGTCTTCATCTGTATTTGTATCGTTGGAAGATTTTACAGCTAGTTCACGCACGCGTTGTAAAATGTCATGTGTTTCATTTAAAGCACCCTCAGCAGTCTGAATCAAAGAGATCCCATCTTGTGCGTTTACAGATGCCTGTTCCAACCCACGAATCTGACCACGCATTTTCTCAGAAATTGCCAACCCAGCAGCGTCATCCCCTGCACGGTTGATTTGAAGACCAGAAGAAAGTTTTTCTAAAGATCCTTGTACACCGTTTTGGTTTACCCCTAATTGACGGTGTGCGTTAATTGCGGAAATATTGTGATTGATAATCATAATTCCTTACCTCCATGTAATTGTAATTTTTTGAGCCACATCCTTGTGAACTCATTTATATTAACCATTCAGGTCAATATCAAAATAAATAATAATCGTTAAGGCCCTAACGAATCATCCTTTGATGACCTATTTCTTATATCGGCAAAGGGGACAAATTGTTTAAGCTTTTTTTATAATTTTTTTAAATTCTTTTTTTATTCATTCCTCTGCTTCTTTTGCCGCAAAAATCTTCTGCCTTTTTATAAAATACAGGATATTTTTAATATAAACTTACTATTTATAACTACCTTCCCATTAATTAGAACAGTTGATTTATTTTATTTTTCTTACGTTTCCTGTTAGAATTCTGCTTAAAGCCTTATCATATCTTTTTATGCCATATCCAAATTAACTTCTATTTGGTAATTGGAGAGGGCGTGAGAGTATGTCGGAAATTGATGAATTGAACAAGCAGATTGAAACGAAAAGAAAAGAAATGTATGCAGTTTATGAGAAGAATCCAAACGACCCGAATTTATTAAAAATATCACAATCGCTGGATAAATTACTGAACCAATTAGATCAGATTTTAAAACAAAGTAGCAAATCGACTTAACAACTAACGCAGGATTGCTTTCATTAGGACAAGCACTACTCGTCCTATCAACATCGGTGCACTTATATGATTGTTTAAAAATTTTAGTCAGGCTAGAAAATACTTCTGGGAACTACAGTTACTCACCCTCACAAAACAATCGCTAAAATAATTAACTTTCCTATAAGTAAAAATATACCCATTCAACGAAGACGCTGATAGCTCATAGCGATACTGGCTGATAATTGTTCACTGCTGTATTTCTTGTAAAAGCAAAACAAATTGCCATGTTCTACTAAGACAACATATGAATGGATAGTATGTATAGAAAGAATAAGGCTGTACTCCATTTTTTTGGTGTGGACAAACGATAGGGTTTGTCTACACCAAAAATGAATATGAATTCAGCTTGACAGCTAAAAATATGGATGTGCAAGTATCATGCAAAAAAAAAGAAGGGTTCCCTTATATAAGAAATCCTTCTTTTTCTATCAACTTTCTTAATATTTATATTCTGCAATTTTCCCTGTTAAATCCTCTGCCATCGTTGACAGTGATTTAGCGGATGCAGAGATTTCTTCCATCGATGCGAGCTGCTCCTCAGTAGATGCAGCGACTTCCTCTGAAGAGGACGCATTATTTCTGGCAATGGAAGCGAGGTCATTGGCAGTGGCTGTTACCTGTTGAACTGCTGCAGACATTTGCTCGGAGATGGCCATGACCTCTTCCATTTGCGGTTTAATATCTCCGCTGGAACGCAGGATTTCTCCAAATTTATCAATGGCGTCATAGGATACGTCTAAACCATCATTAACATTAGCTGTCACCTGAGACATTTTTTCCACAGCCTTTTGGACATCGTTCTGTATACCATGGACGATGGAGCTGATTTCTCCTGCAGATGTTTTGGATTCCTCTGCTAGTTTACGGACCTCATCCGCTACCACAGCAAATCCTTTCCCATGCTCACCAGCACGCGCTGCTTCAATCGCTGCATTAAGCGCCAGTAAATTCGTTTGCTCCGAAATATCGGTGATGGCATTTAAAATCGTACTTACTTCCTTCGAGCGTTCCAATAAGGATGCGATATTCAGGTTCGTATCATCAACAGACGATTGGATCGATGTCATTTGATTTAAGGTGTCGCTGACTGCTTTTCCTCCAACTTCTGCCTGTGTACTCATTTGTGTCACCATATCCGAAACCTTTGTGGAGCTGTCAACGATTCTGCCAACGCCGGTAGATACTTCTTCTAACGAATTCGCACTCTCTTCTGTACCGTGCAGCTGTGTTTCCGAGCTGGAGGAGACCTCCTGGATGGCTAGGGATACCTGTTCAGACGAGCTTGTCATTTGATCGGCATTCGCATTTAACTCCTCTGCCGATGCGGCAACCTGCTGGGCATTATATTCGACATCACGAACCAGCGTTTTCAAGCCCTCCTGCATTTCGTTAAAAGCTTGTCCCAGCTCGCCGATTTCATCCGTTGTGTTTATTTCAATCGAATGTGTCAGGTCACCGGTACTGATGACTTTTGCATTTTCCTTCAGTCTCTGAATTGGACGGGTGATGGAACGGATCAAGAATAGAATAATGATTGTTCCCAGCACTAAGGTAATGACAATAATTGTTATCATCGTCGTTAAGGTTGATGCTGCCTCTCCTTTGATTTCATCGTAATCAATGGTTCCTGCCAGCTTCCATCCAGTTAAATCATTTGTCTGGTACACCATGATTTTTGATGTATTATCATGGCTATATTCATAGCTTCCTGACGCATCTTCAAACATCGTTCCTAATACGTCGCCTTCCACTTCTTCCCCTGTTTCAAAGGTTGGATGGTATACGTATTTTTGCTGTGGATCAATAATGACAGCATAGCCATTCTCTCCAATTGAAACCTCTGAAGCCAGCTGCTGGATAGAATCGATATAGAGACTTACTCCCATTACACCGGAACCGTCATCCAATGTTTTGGTGATGCTGATTACTGTTCCTGTTTCGCTGGCACTTTCAAATGGATCTGAAATCTGTACCTCGCCAGGGTTATTCACCGCATTGATAAACCAATCACGTTCGGTTGCATCGAATCCCTCCGGCAGTTCTGTATCCGGCTGTCTATAAAATAAATCGCCGTCATTGGAAGCCATATATACCTCAGAGACTTCCTCATTCATCTCCTTATATTGTCCTAATACCTGTTCTAAGGTCTCTTCATCATCCTCTATCTGCCCGCTGTTAAATTGCGCAGCAAATGTATTCAAATCACTTATCCTTAATTCCAAGGCGTTGTCCACGGTCTGGTTCAGTAGATCAGCGGTATCTTTCACCTGCTCCGTTTGCTGATGTTCTAATGAATCGATGGAGCTGAAATAGGTCATTATTCCAATTGCTACTCCTGGAATCAATAACATGAAAAAGAAGGATACTACTAATTTAAATCGAATTCCTTTTGGTTTGGTTAATTTCTTCACAACTGACTCTCCCTCGCTGCTATATTTCATTCTGGTGATGTATATATCATTTTTTTATGCAATAATGTATCGAACCAGTTGTTTATACAATCAGGTCAAACATTCTCTGAGATGCTTACGACGAAAGCCGCCAGCATTCCCAATTATTGAAACAAAATAAGCATGCAGTATCTATTGACTCATTCCTCACTCCTTTTTCTGCAAATACACCGTATAATTCCCTAAGATTTCATACCTATTATTTATCGGCTATTTTTTCATGAATTAAATATTTTTTAACTATTTTATAACTTTTATTCTATTTCATACCATTTATATTGTGAGCAAATACCCGCTTTTTTTTATTCTTTCTTTTTGAGAAAATCTTGAATGGAATCTTCAAATCTGTAACCTTCAAGTTGGAAGTAATTTTTTCGAGAGATGTTAATTCCGTACTCTGGAGCACTTTTTTGACCTTCTTTGTCATAATTTTTATCAACGAATATCTTGTCAGGTGCTTCCCATACCGCACTTGGTATAAGAAATACATCTGGCATTTCCCCGGAATGAAATAATAATAGAGTCAGATATAGATTTTTATTCGTAATGTCAAATTTACTTTTTTGCATAAATACGTACCCTGTCCCTCTAAGTGATTTAACTTGTATCTCACAGAAACGTCCATGATTGTCTCTTACAACAAAATCTATCCCCCTGTCATCCACTTCTGTTGTATAAACCTCTAATCCATATGAAGCGAACTCCATTTTCGCAAAATATTCAGCATACCTTCCTAATTGTAATCTATTCAATTTGGTCCAATCCGTATTTGGCATTGCTACCCCTCCATCATTTTTTTAATAACATCTCAGTAAAGAGTAATTAAAAAGCGAAAAAATCACTTCCCATTTTTGGGAAATGATTTTTCTACCCTTAATATTTATAAACCTTTATCTTCTCCGTCAAATCCTCTGCCATAGAAGATAAGGACTTCGCAGCCGCCGTAATTTCCTGCATCGATGCTAATTGTTCCTCCGTAGAAGCTGCTACTTCTTCTGAGGATGCTGCATTATTTCTGGCAATGGATGCTAAACCATCTGCCGTTGAGGTCACTTGTTCCACAAGAGCAGACATTTCTTCTGAAGTAGCTGTCACTTCTTCCATCTGTGGTTTAATCGTTTCGCCTGTCCGTATGATTTCGCCAAATTTATCAATCGCGTCATAGGACACATCAAGTCCATCATTTACAGAGGTCGTGACCTGTTTCATTTTCTCCACCGCATTTTGAACATCCCTTTCGATGCCTTGGACGATAACACTGATTTCACTAGCAGATGTTTTCGATTGTTCGGCAAGCTTACGTACTTCATCTGCGACCACAGCAAATCCTTTTCCATGCTCTCCGGCACGTGCTGCTTCAATCGCTGCATTTAATGCGAGCAGATTGGTCTGCTCCGAAATATCGGTAATCGCTTTGAGAATCGTACTCACTTCCTTCGAGCGTTCTAACAGAGAATGAATATCCTTATTTGTATCTTCTACCGATGATTGGATGGATGTCATTTGATTCAATGTGTTGCTTACAGCCTGTCCGCCTACATTCGCCTGCTCATTCATCCGATCTACATAGTCAGAAACGCTGGTCGTACTTTCTACGATTCTCCCTACTCCTGTTGACACTTCTTCTAACGAACGAAGACTGTCTTCTGTTCCATCTAACTGATTTTCTGCGCTTGATGATACTTCCTGAACAGCGAGCGATACCTGTTCGGACGAGCTTGTTAATTGATCAGCATTTGCAGTCAGCTGCTGCGCTGACGCTGCGACCTGCTGTGCATTCATTTCCACATCGCTGATTAGTTCTCTTAAACTATGCTGCATGTCATTAAATGCATTGCCAAGCTGCCCGATTTCATCGTTTTTGGCCACTTTGATCTCTTCCGTCAAATCTCCGGTGCTAATCACCTGTGCCCTTCTTTTCAAACCATTAATCGGACGGAGGATGGATTGAATCGTGACTGCATTTATCCCTGCACCAATGAGAAAGGCAACAATCATCACGATGATAAGTGTTTTTATAATGGAAGCTGCATTATTTTTAACCTCGCTGTAATCAATACTTCCCGCAAGTGTCCAGCCTGTATGGTCATTCGAATCGTACACTAAAATTTTATCTTCATTATCCTGCTCATATTCAAGAACACCTGACTCCTGTTCCAATATGGAAGAGGTAAACGCTTCTTCCAGCTGTGTCCCTACTTCATTGTCAGGATGGAAAATAACCGTTCCTTCTCTATCTAATAAAATCGGGTAACCGTTTTCACCAATTTCAACAGTGGATGCCATATTCTGGACAAAATCGATTGTTAAGTCAATACCCGCAACACCGGAACCATCCGCTAATGTTTTGGAAAGCGTAACAACCATTCCTCCATCGACCGCTGTAGTTTGATACGGATCAGAGATAATCAGTTCCCCCGGGTTCTCCATTGCATGTATGTACCAGGATTGATCACGCGGATCAAAATCTTCCGGGACCTCTGTTTCCGCATCAATCAAAAAGGTGCCTTCCTCTGAACCAAAGAAAACTTCTTCTACTTCTTCATGAAAATGTAAATATTGATGCATAATAAGGGTCAATTCATCGTCTGCCTCTTCTATCTGATCTCCTCTAGTATTTTCGGCAAATACATCAATATCCCGGCCCTTCAGATCGAACGTCTCATCAATGTTCTGTCCCATCAGGGTGATGATTTCATTTACCTGCTCCTCCTGCTGTGCTTGCATGGAATTGACAGAGCTGTTGTACGTTAAAAAGCCAATGAGAACAATCGGTATAATTAAGATAGATGAAAAGGATATCACTAATTTTCGCTTCACTCCATTTGTTTCTTTTTTCTGCTTCATTCTTTCCAGCCTCCTTTTTTTACTAAATTCTTCTAATTATTTATCGGCTGTATTTATGTTAAATGAATCATTTTTCCTTGTTTCCCTACTTCGATTCTAGAGTAAAGTTAATTGAATAAAACAAAATACCTACTATTCTTTATCCATCTAATGCATTACAGCAAATAAAAAACCGGACCTTATTCCAGCGCTTTGGAATAGAAAGGTCCAGTTCTTCATGATGAAAATTAGTCTTTATCAGTATTTATATTGATTGATTTTCTCTGTTAAATCCTCTGCCATCGTAGATAATGATTTGGCAGATGCAGAGATTTCTTCCATGGAGGCAAGCTGTTCTTCTGTAGAAGCTGCTACCTCCTGAGAAGATGCCGCATTATTTCTGGCAATTGAAGCCAGGTCATTCGCTGTGGAAGAAACTTCTTGTACCGCAGCTGCCATTTGCTCAGAGATGGCCATAACTTCCTCCATTTGCGGCTTAATATCCGTACTGGATTGGACAATTCCTTTAAATTTGTCCATCGCATCATCGGACACTTCCAGACCTTTATCTACATTGGCGGTTACTTGGGACATTTTTTCAACAGCATCCTTTACATCCTGCTGAATCCCTTGAACGATCGTACTAATTTCTCCAGCGGAGGTTTTCGATTGTTCAGCCAGCTTCCGTACTTCATCTGCAACAACAGCAAATCCTTTTCCATGCTCTCCGGCGCGGGCTGCTTCAATCGCTGCATTTAACGCGAGCAGGTTGGTCTGTTCAGAAATATCCGTAATGGCCTTCAGGATCGTGCTTACCTCATTTGAACGGGCCATTAACGAGGTAATATTGACATTTGTATTATCTACGGAAGATTGGATCGATGTCATTTGATTCAACGTATCCGTAACCGCTTTGCCGCCGATTTCTGCCTGATCGCTCATCTGGTTTACCAATTCTGCTACGTGAGAGGAACTGTCAACGATTCTGCTGACCCCTGTCGAGACTTCTTCTAATGAATTCGCACTGTCTTCTGTCCCATTCAATTGTGTTTCCGAGCTGGAGGATACTTCCTGAATAGCCAGAGACACTTGTTCAGATGAGTTTGTCATCTGGTCGGCATTCGCATTTAATTCTTCTGCAGATGCAGCAACCTGCTGAGCGTTGAATTCAACATCACGAATTAATTCTTTTAAGCTGCCCTGCATTTCATTAAAAGCGATGCTAAGCTCACCAATTTCATCCTTTGTTTTCACTTCAATTGATTGCGTCAAATCACCTGTGCTGATAATTTGCGCTTTTTCTTTCAATTCTTTGATTGGCTTCACGATGGAACGTACAATCACTGCTGTCACAGCCAGCCCAATCACAATAGCACCGGCTAATACAATCAATAATGTGTTAAAAACAGAAGCTGCCTCTGACTGAATTTCACTATAGTCAATCGTTCCGGCGATTTTCCATCCTGTTAATTCATTAGTTCCATAAACCATAATTTTATCGGTGTCTTGATAATTATATTCAAATTCGCCAGTATTTGATTCATAAAGATGATCATAGAAAGATTCATCTGTTTCATTGCCAATATCTACTGTCGGATGATAAATGAAATGCTGCGTTTCGTCTAATAGCATCGCATAGCCATTTTCACCAATTTGAATTCCTGACGCTACTTCCTGAATAAAATCAATCGATAAATCGATACCGACAACGCCTGAACCATCCTCTAATGCTTTCGAAACGGTAACGACCATGTCACCATCTGCTCCCGCTGAAATATAAGGCTCTGAAATAATAATTTCTCCCGTGCTCTCCATTGCTTCTATGTACCACGTACGTTCACGCGGATCATATTCTCCCTCTATCATATCCGTTGACGCTTCCATAAATGCTCCTTCCTCAGAACCGGCATAAACGGATACTACCTCATCATGCAGGTTAAAATATTGATCAAAAGATGCAGCTATCTCCTCGGATTCGTTATCTACCGATTCACCTTGAATCTGTCCCGCTAATACTTCTGCATCTCTGCTCTTTAAAGTAAATGTATTATCAATAGTTTGATTCATAATCGTGATAATTTCTTCTACTTGGTTCTCTTGCTGCGTCTGTAATGTATTCAAAGAGCTGTTATACGTCATAAACCCAATGACAACGCCCGGAATCAATAACATACAAACAAATGATACAATTAACTTAAATCGAATTCCTGTATTCTTCATGGTTGTCCTCCCCTACTGCTAAAAATGCTTCTATACTTATCTATCGGCAAGAAAATGATAATTTGAATACTTTTTTCGTTAATTAGTCCTGTAAATATTTTTACAATTATGTTTAATTACCTAAAAAATGACATAAAAAAAGTGCAGCAATTTCTCACTACTGCACTTTTTTATTAAGGTAAAAATTAATTCAGTTTAAGGGTTTCTTCTTAAGATAGTGTTAAAACCTTTAATATTTATACTTTGACACTTTCTCCGATAAATCCTCAGCCATGGAAGAAAGTGATTTCGCAGATGCCGAGATTTCCTCCATGGAGGCAAGCTGTTCTTCAGAAGATGCGGCTACTTCCTCAGAGGATGCGGCATTATTGCGGGCGATGGAAGCCAGATTATTCACGGTTTCCATTAACTGCCCAACTGCGGCAGACATTTGTTCTGAGATGGCAGTTACTTCTTCCATCTGCGGTTTAATGCTTTCGCTGGAGCGGAGAATTTCACCGAATTTATCGATGGCATCATAGGATACATCCAGTCCGCTGTTGACATTGGAGGTAACCTGCCCCATTTTATCTACTGCATTCTCAACGTCTGTCTGGATTCCTACAATGATTTCCCTGATTTGCGTAGCGGAAAGCTTCGACTGTTCAGCCAGCTTTCGCACCTCATCTGCCACAACTGCAAAGCCTTTCCCATGCTCTCCTGCCCGGGCTGCTTCGATTGCTGCATTTAATGCGAGCAAATTCGTCTGTTCTGAAATATCGGTAATGGCATTTAAAATCGTGCTGACCTGCTTCGACCGTTCTAATAAGGATGAAATATTTTCATTGGTATTTTCGACAGATGATTGAATCGAGGTCATCTGATTTAATGTGTTGCTCACAGCCTGTCCGCCGACCTCTGCCTGTTCATTCATTTTTTGCACGAATTCCGTTACTTGGGCAGAGCTTTCAACGACTCTGTGCACGCCTGTAGACACTTCTTCCAGCGAATTCACTCCATCTTCCGTACCGCTTAACTGATGCTCTGCACTGGAGGATACCTCTTGAATAGCCAGGGAAACCTGCTCCGATGAGCTTGTCATCTGATCAGCATTTGCATTTAATTCCTGTGCAGAGGCGGCTACCTGCTGCGCATTATATTCCACCTCGCCAACCAGCTCCCGCAGGCTCTCTCCCATTTTATTAAAAGCAGTGCCCAGCTCGCCAATCTCATCATTTGTTTTGACTTCCACAGACTGCGTTAAGTCTCCCGTACTGATGACTTCTGCTTTTTCTTTTAAATCCTTGATTGGGCGGATAATCGAACGAATCAGAAATAAAATAATGACTGTTCCGATGACTATCGTCAGAGCCTGTACAATGGTAACCGGTGTAGAGATAGACCTGGCTGCAGCTTCTACTTCACTTTGGTCAATGGTTCCTCCCAATTTCCAACCCGTTAAACTGTTCGTATCATATACCATAATTTTAGACATATTGTTGTAATCATAGTCAAACGTCCCAGAATCATTTCCATACATATTCTGATAGAAAGCTTCTTCTGCGTCTTCTCCAACTTCTGTTTCCGGATGATAAATAAAGTTTTGATTCGTATCCAGCAGGATAGCGTATCCATTTTCTCCTATGCTCATTTCTGATACAAGCTGCTGAATAAAGTCCATGGATACATCAATACCGATGGCTCCCGAACCATCTTCCAGTGCTTTCGAAATACTGACCGCTATCTGCCCGTCCCCGCTTGCTGTCAGGTATGGATCAGAAATAATGACTTCTTCCGGATTTGCCATGGCTTCCAGATACCAGTCACGCTCTCTTGGATCGTAGCCTTCCTCCATCTCTAAGTCCGGCTGCATATGGTAATCGCCGTCTGTCGTTCCAAGATAAAATTCCGGAGCCTCTTCATGAATCTCTATGTACTCAGACATTCTTCGATCTAATTCGTCAGTATCTTCTATGACGTCGGCTGTAATTACGCTTGATAAGACTTCCATATCCCTCTGCTTCAGATCAAATGTATTATTGATTGTCTGATTTATCACCGCAGTTAATTCCTGCACCTGATCCCGCTTCTGCTGCTCTACAGTATTTGTTGAAGTAAAAAATGACATCGTACTTACGATTATTCCCGGGACGAGTAGTATTAAGAAAAAAGATAAGACTAACTTAAACCGGATTCCTTTGGCTTTAAATAATTTCTTCATTTTTTCATCTCTCCTAATTGTCTATAATTATTTATCGGAAGAAAACTGAAAAAATGTATCTAAATACAATAAATATTATAAAATATTTTTACTAATTCCATTAAAAAGAAATAAAAGGAATATAAAGTAAATTTATCATTCTTTTAGAATCAAATCATAAAATAAAAATAACCCTTTAACATTAAATCAAAAAAAACTAAATACTTCTTATAAGATAAAAGTTCCATGTATGAAAGATTGATTTTAATAAAATATCCATGATTTCCACAGGGGGAACACACCTTATTACCTATTAACCTTTTCATTTATAAAAGTACTTTCAACCTAAAAATTATAGCTGTATTTCATTTTCATTTTCCATACTAGGAATTCTGAAGCATTTTTTCTATTTTTTGTTAAAAAAAGAAGGATTTCTCGTTTTAAAGTTTATATAGTTGGGGATAAATAAAATATAGAAAGGAATGATTTTTATGCTAAGCTTTATTTGGAGTCTAATTGTTGGTGGAATTATCGGCTGGGTAGCCGGATTAATAGTAAGTAAGGATTTGCCGGGCGGAATCATCGGAAATATTCTTGCCGGTTTCATTGGAGCCTGGCTCGGTACTGCGATTCTTGGAGAACTAGGTCCGGAAATAGGCGGGTTCTCTATCGTACCTGCTTTAATTGGTGCGATTATCCTTATTCTTATTGTCAGTTTCATCATGCGACTATTCCGCCGTTAAGGACCGGATTCTAAAAGACGATACAGAGGAATGGGTGAACATAATTGAAGCAGCTGCATAAGTTAGGTATATAGTTTATGTAGAAAAGAGGAATGTATATGCACTCTGACCCAAATCATGGGTATTCTCATGCAGATGAATATCAGGTGATGGATTATCAGCATCCGGATCAGTTTGATATAACTGCTTCACCATATAATGCATACCCGGGACAGCCATTTAATCAGCATGCGCCAGAACAGCGTGCGTTCTTTTTCCCGTTCATCGGCGGATTAGCCGGCGGTTTATTGGGCAGCGCTTTTAGTCCTGGCGGAGGCCCGGGATATTATGGTCCTCCCGGGCCCCCCGGACCTCCAGGACCGCCTGGGCCAATGGGATATTATGGTCCGCCGGGTCCGCCTGGCCCTCCTGGACCGCCCGGACCACCTGGTTATTATAACGGCTACCCCTATCCACCGTACTATTAGAAAACAGAAAAAAAGAGAGAAGAACGGCATAAATTTCAACCGTTCTTCTCCTTTTTTTATTCTATCCTTCCTCTATAAAATCATCTCGCAAAGCAGTGATTTCTTCCTCTCTCAAACCAATCACTTTCAGAAAATCAGCCGCACTGCCATATTCTTTATACAAATAGTCCAAAAACGCTTCCATGTAAGCAGGTTCACAGCTCAACATCGCTTTAAATTGATTCCGTGACATCAACGGCGGACGATGATGAAGCTCTTCATCCGTTATCTTCTTATACTCGCCGTCAGCGCATAATCCTTCACGATAATATCTCTTGGCACGCCTGCTAAATCTAATAAAATAGCGGCCAGGACACCTGTACGATCCTTTCCGACCCGGCAATGGAACAGAACCGGATTTCCTTTATTCTCAAGAAAAATATCCATGATTTGTTTAAATTTCGGCTTGCTGGTCTCCAACATCAAGATGTACATTTCCACAAGACTTTTCGGCATTTTAGTCGTAAATGTAGCCGGGTCCAGCAAGGGGATATTATAAAAATCATAACGTGCTTTATCCTCTTTTCGATATTTCCCTTCCATGCTCATGCGTAAATCAATAACGGTATGAATGCCTCTTTCCTTTTGCAGAAAAGCATGCCCCTCAGGGCTCACCTGATGCAGAGAATCTGCCCGATAATACTTTCCCCATTTTGTTTGCTTGCCATCCTTCGTTGGATAGCCTCCCAAATCACGAATATTTTGTGTTCCATCTAATGCAATATGTCTTTCCGGATTAAACAATAAAGTTTCTGTTGTCACGCTTCTGCCTCCCCTTTAGTCACAAACCTTACCCTTCTATTATCTTCACATACACCGTCCGTGTTCTCGGCCCGTCAAATTCACAGAAATAGACACTCTGCCATGTTCCCAGAATCAGATGACCGTTGGAAATAATCAATGTTTCGCTGGCACCGACAACCGATGATTTCATATGTCCGTCCGAATTGCCTTCCATATGGACATAGGCTTCTTTATTTGGAAAGGTTTCGTTCAAGCCAAGCGATAAGTCACGCCGTACATCCGGATCAGCATTTTCATTAATTGTAATTCCGCCGGTCGTATGCGGACAATATACCAGCATGATTCCTTCCTGCACACCGCTCTGGTCTAAAATTTCCTCCAGCTGGCTATCCAAGAAAACAAATTCCTGCTTCTTCTTTGTTTTTATTTGAAATTCGATTGCATTCGTAGTCATGTCCTCCACCTCTTCCCATAAAAATCATTCTATCATGCGTTCTTTCAAGTATAACCCTATCTTAACGAAATATGGACAAACCAACAAATAATTAGGTAGTTTTGAAACATAACCCCTTCGTAAATCGTACAATAGGGTATAGGCTTTGTATGCTCTTCCATTCATTTGAGATAAACACATAATTTATGAAAAGGGTGATGATGTTGCGCAAAACATACATAATTCTGGCTGGTTCAGCCTTTTTTCTCCTCTCTGCCTGTTCGAGTCAGGAAAGCACAGCAGAAGAGAACGCAGAAGAAGTGCTTCAGCAGTTGCAGGAGGAGGAATATCAGCAAATTACCGACCAATATTTCTCCGCAGCACTGCAGGATGCATACCCTGCAGATGAATTACGGCTGTCCTGGGAAGCTAATCGCGGAAGTACATTTGAAGAAATTAACAATCTGGAAGCAACCGCAGATGATGACGAGACAGCTGTTTCCGGTGAAGTCATTTTTGATGATGCACGAATGGAGGTAACCATGGATTGGAATGAAGAAGAAAAACTGGAGAGCTTACAAATAGCGCGCCCAATGGAGGATTTAGCCCTCCCTGATGCTGCAGTGGAAGAGGATATCACAATAGAAGCGGAAGACGGCTACCCCCTAAATGGAAAATTGACCCTGCCCGATGAGGAAGGCGGACCATATCCAGCTGTGGTGCTTGTACATGGATCTGGTCCAAATGATATGGATGAAACTATTTTTAGCTACAAACCCTTTCAGGATATTGCTTATGGATTAGCAGAAGAAGGAATTGCGGTGTTACGTTATGATAAGCGTACGTATACACATGGAGAAAAAATGGTGGAAGAGCTGGGAGCGGCACTGACCGTTAAGGAAGAATCGGTGGATGATGCTGTGGAAGCAGCCCGCATGCTGCAAGCGGACGACCGAATTCAGACGGATCAAGTATACATCAATGGACATTCTCTCGGGGGAATGCTGGCGCCGCGCATTGACGACGAGGCAGATACAGCTGGCATGATTCTTTTAGCAGGCTCTCCCCGGTCATTATGGGAAATCCTGTACAATCAGCAATTAGATTTAGCTTCTGATAATCTGAGTGAAGAAGCACGAGAACAGCTGCAGGAACAAGCAGATGCATTTAAAGAGCTTGCCGAAAGCTTTCAAGATATGTCTCCAGAAGAAGCCATGGAATATGACATTGGCGGAATGAGCGGATATTATCTTCAAGAAATGGATCAATACGATGTCGGCCAAATTGCTCTTGATTCCAATAAACCACTGCTTATTCTTCAGGGCGAAGCAGATTTTCAGGTCACCGTGGAGAATGACTTCGCTGCATGGGAAGATATTTTTGCAGATGAATCGCAGGCAACATTAAAAACCTATCCGGACCTTAACCATAACTTTATTCTATCCCAAGGGGAAAATAAAGGCACGATAGCTGAATACAATATTCCCGGTCATGTGGATGAACAGGTTATCAAGGATATCAGCGATTGGATTCATGAACAGGCGGAATAATACAGCAATAATTCCTGAACTCCACTAATCCGGTTTACAATTTGAAAGCCGGATTATAAAATGATATTATGATATTTTATTGTGTTATTCGGCAGGGGGAAAGCTTTTGTTAAATCAATCATTAATCAAAAAAATTATTATCGGCATCTTACTTATAGCACTAGCTGTATTTTTATATTTTTACTTTTCGGTATTTATACCTGTCCTGCTGGCATTATTAACAGCAATTATTTTTGAACCGCTTGTGAAGCTGCTGCAAAAAGTATTAAAACAAGAAAAACGAATCTGGCCGGTTACCATTGTTTTTACGACCTTCGTGGTAGTGGCTTGCGGATTAATTTATGTCATGCTCACAAGTACCATCAGCCGTATCGTGGAATGGAGTTATAATGTTCCCAGATACGGAAGTGAAATTCAGACCATCATCACTGAAATTATTAACAGGTTCAATGATTTAATTGCTGATTTGCCGCAGCGTGATGCGATTATCAGTGAACTGGAACGTCAATCAGAACGGCTGTTAAACACAGGATATGACTTAGTAGAGAGTTTGATTGGCATGCTCGGTTCCTGGGTCCAATCCATTCCTAATCTGCTTTTTGTATCGCTTGTCTACCTGATTACTTTCTTTTTATTCAGTCTGGATCTGCCAAAGCTGCTCCAAGCTTTTTTCTCTCTGTTTCCAGAGACAACATCTACAAAATTAAAGACCTTCTTCCAGCGTTTAAAAACGGTTTTCTGGGGATACTGGAAAGCGCAATTCCTGCTTAGTGTAATGATTTTCATACTTACCTATGTGAGCTTATTATTTATCTCACCTCGGTTTGCGCTCTTAATGACCTTTATTATCTGGCTCGTGGACATTATTCCGCTGTATGTCGGTCCGGCATTAATTCTGGTTCCCTGGGGAGGACTGATGATGCTTATCGGCGACGTTCCAACCGGTCTGCAGCTGATGGTATTAGCCTTATTTCTCCTGGTCATCAGACGGATTACGGAGCCTAAGGTGCTCGGTGATCAAATGGGGCTCGCGGCATTGCCAACCGTTTTATCCATGTATTTTGGATTTGTCTTCTTTGGTGTGCTCGGACTTATTTTTGGTCCGTTTGTTGTCAGCGCATTTCAAGCAGCCCATGAAGTTGGCTTATTTCAATTCGTGAAGAAGAAGTCGATTGAAAAGGTAGAAGAAGAAAGTATATAGAACAAATAAAATCCGAATCTGTAAAAATCAGATTCGGATTTTTTATTATGGGGAGCCAAAACTCCCGCTGCGTAACGTTTCGTTTTATAAGCAAAGCCTCTGCTGTCTTATTTGATGATTTCATTTAATGCATGACCGACACCATTTTCTTCATTACTTCTTGTTACATGGTCTGCATATTCCTTTACTTCCGGTTCAGCATTATGCATCGCTACAGCTGTTCCTGCATATTCAAGCATCGAAATATCATTAAAATTATCTCCAATGCTGACCGTGTCCTTCTGCGGAATTTCATAATACGCTGCCAGCGCTTCTAATGCATTTCCTTTGCTGGCGTCCGGATGAGCAACCTCTAATTTTTGATAGCCCGAGGTGGTGATGGAAATATCCTCTCTGCCTTTCCAGCCTTCCGCAAGCTTCTCCAGCTCCTGGCGACGGAAGGACAAAATAAATACTTTATACGGATCCAATTCGGTTACTCCTGCTTCTAAGTAGTCATCTACTTCTACCATCCCATACTGCATATTTTGTATTCGAATAATATGCCCGGCATTTTCCTTTTCTTCCGGCGTATCAAACAAAGCTTCCTTCTCTTCTTCTAAAATCGGCTTCTTATCCTTTTGAATATAGACGCCTTTATTCGTATAAACCTCAAAATATAATCCTGCACTCGCCACCGTGTCCATGATTTCCGTCAGCTTGTCTGCAACAAGTATCTGGCTGCGGATAATTTCTCCATTCACACTGGTCAACGAACCATTCGCACAAATTAATGGAACCTCTAAATTCGCCGCATCCGCAATTTCCTGCATATCATGCAATGATCTTCCAGAACAAAAAGCAACGATATCGCCGTTTGCTTGTCTTCTATGAATCGCTTCTTGATTTTCTTCACTGATCTTTCCGTCTTCACTTAGTAATGTACCATCTAAATCAATTGCAATTAACTTCACGTGCTTCACATCCTTCCAGTTGCTATCTTACCATATTTGAAGCCATGTTGATTGCCCGGCCTGTTTTGATATATCTGTTCCGCTGTATTTCACACCTTACATACCTAATAACGTTGTTACAATCCAGCCGGAGCCATAGAATATCATAAATTGAACCCCGATTCCCACGCCAAGGAAACGATTCAATAATCCGCCGACCATTGCCATGGCAAACGTAACGGTAACACTCACCAAGCCGCCTTCATAGAACGCAAGCAAGGTAACCACTCCGATAAACATAGCAATAATGGCTTCCTGGTTAATATGCTTTAACACAAGAACCGTCGCTTTCCGCGCAAAATTCATCGAAAATGGATAGGCAATAACAGCCGCAACAATAATTCCAATCAACCCGTATAGAAGAAAATCCATCGGCTCCATTAACGTATGCAGATTATGGACCGGCTCTGTTGTAAATACAGGCGGCGCATTAAATAACGCTTGCGCCGGTCCGATTGCTACCGGACTAAGTGGAATTCCAAAGGCCACAAGCGGAATAATCGTCTCCGCAATATACGTTGATTCCGTTACCCCATTCATCGTAGAAAGGCTGGCCGTTGACTTCTTGTATTGTCCCTTTATCCTGGAACCTACCAGCTCTCCCATCAATGCGGTCATGCCGACAGGACTTAAAGCAAAGGTTAACGAAGATAAAAACGACGTCCCTCCAACCGCTGCTGTTTGTTTTTTCGTTAATACTTTAAATGGATTCGGAAAATATCCCGACCATGATTTCTTTTCTGGAGCTAATTTATATTCATTGGGCTGCTGGCGCTGAATCATCAGCCGTCCGCTTCCGGAGGTTGCTAATAAGATATCGGTAAACATAGGTCCAATTGCAATACCTAAGAAAAAGCTGATTGATAATCCGGTTCCCAGAATCGTGGTGCTGACCATATTCAACCCTTGAATTACAAGGGCAAGTGGGATAATCAAAATAATACTCGCCCAGCGACCTTTGGAAAAATACCCAATCAAAACAGCTGCTAATGTAAATATTAGCCCGGCATTCTCCTGAAAAAATTCTCCAAACTGGCTTAAGAATACAGCAAACGCCAAGGATACAGGAAGCGCAATAAATGCACCAATAATCCCGCCGGAAATCATTTTCCGCAACGCAATATGCGGCAGGCCGATGCGCCGCATAAAGTTCGCATGGTCCAGCATCGGCGTAGCCGTCGTATCTCCAGGAACACCCATTAATGCAGTAGGAATCGCATGCGTGAGATGCTTGGAAAGCACGGCAGCCATAAAAAAGGCAAAAACAGCTTCCGGAGGTGCTCCCAACAGCACTACAATCAATGTAGCGGGAACAAGCACAGCGGTTTCATCGGAGCCGGAAATCAAGCCGATTGCCGTGAAAATCAGCCCGGCTACAATCGCTAATCCGATTGATATCAGTAATACATCCATTTTCGTTCATTCTCCTCTTTCAACTATTTCTTTTCTTTCTCATCGCTTTGCGTTTGCTCATCCAGGATAAACATCTCATAAAATCCTTGTTCCTTCATCTCTGCTGTGGTCACTGGATCATTCAAGATAGAGTCACGCTCCTCCTCCATATCCAGCTGCAGCTTCTCATATATTTCCGACAATTCTGCATTGGTAGACGCCGTTTCATTTAAAATCCGCTTCGGTTTAAATAAAAACGTGTTCACAAGCAAACCTGTTACACTGCCGACGATGCCTGACAATAGAGAATAAGACAGGATCATTTCTTCTGGAGCAATCCTCGGAAAAATAAGCTCTCTGCCAGCAAAAAAGCCAAGAAAGCTCAACACCACACTGATGGAGATTGTCATGATCAAGTCTTTTCCGACAACCGTATCACCAATGATTTCAACATAGGCTTGAGAACGTTTTTGTTCTGGTTCTTCCATCTTTTTTAAACACCCTTCTATTGAAAATATCTCTGAAACAATTATTTGCAGAATGAAATAACCTGATTATACTACACACAAGCTAATTATACTAGGAGTTATTAGCAGATACTAATCACAGCATAACTTATAACCTGGAAGGCTTATCACCCATATTATCTGTTATACTAATAGCTTTGAAAGTCGGTTATACCCGAATTAAAATACAGTGAAAAAGGAGCGGTTTTTATGAAGCTGGAAACAGACAGACTCATCATTACCCCTTGTACAGAACAGACAATGACTTCAGACTATCCACGCGATCCTCATATTATCCAGCATTTACATGCATTAAAAGAAGACCCTGCTCTCTTATATTGGGGTGTTTGGCTTGTAAAACGAAAGGCAGATGACAAAATAATTGGAGATATGGGGTTTAAAGGAAGACCAGATGAAAATAAAACGGCAGAAGTTATGGATTTCTGGAAAGCTGTTGGAATAAGGGCTACGCAACAGAAGCACTTGCCGCTTTATTAAATTGGGCAAAACGTACTGCCGAAGTTGAAAAAGTTATAGCCGAAACACGTTTGGATAACCCCGCTTCCATGCGGGTGCTTGAGAAAGTGAATATGAAAAAAGAAAAGCAGACGGAATCGATGCTTTATCGGGAGTTGGATTGGGAAGATATTCATTGACATAATCGCTTCATATTCCATAAAAAAAAGGAAAGCACCTTATTGCAAAGTGCTTTCCCTCAAATTTTTTCTATTAAGTTTCTACTATTCTACTACAGTCACATTAACTTCACGCACGCCCCAGTTAAGAGCCTCATCACGTGTCGGAACATGAACATCGATTTTATTACCGTTAATTGCGCCGCCGATATCGCCCGCTACTGCATGACCATAGCCTTCAACATATACTTTTGTACCTAGTGGAATTACACTTGGATCAACAGCAATTACTTTTTCATTCGGGTTTGCGTTTAAGTCAATTCCGGTTGATGTAACACCAGAACATCCTTCACAGTTAGCTGTATATGCGGTAGAAGTTACAGAGATTGTTTCACCGCTAGCTTGTTCTTGTGTGTTGGTTTCCGTTACAGGTTCCTCATTTTCTGAGGAGTTCACAGCTTCTGCCTCTGCTTGCGCCGCTTCTTCTGCTTCTGCCTCCGCTTGTGCTGCTGCTTCAGCTTCTGCTTCCGCTTGCGCCGCTTCTTCTGCTTCTGCCTCCGCTTGTGCTGCTGCTTCAGCTTCTGCCTCTGCTTGCGCCGCTTCTTC
>NZ_JBSSNH010000011.1:0-100963 GCF_053839645.1 Oceanobacillus sp. M60
CCGAACACAGAAGTTAAGTTCTTCAGCGCCAATGGTAGTTGGGGGCTTCCCCCTGCGAGAGTAGGACGTTGCCAGGCTTATTGAAAAAGAGTTAAGCATCATGCTTAGCTCTTTTTTTGCATATTTTTAGGAGAAATGCCGTTTTATGTCATCTGAATCTGTTCATAGTAGGTACGATGACAAAATATACAAATGTTACGTTTTTTCCACCATAAAATAGGATTTATTGTCGTAAAGGCGGATCCTTGAATGAATGCTTTGCCAGTGATAGCCATCCATGGGTTTGGTTTTTCCTCGACAAAATAGATATTTCTACATACGCCGTTTTGTGAATAACCCCGCAACGAAATGACTTTCTTCTCTGATTCCCTGCGTTTTCGCTTCACATAGACACCTTTTATTCCTAAATAACACCGTGGCAAATGAAGTGTATTTTTTTGTCTTCACTCTATCTATAATTGAAAACAAGAGGATGTGCCACACTTAGTATAGAGTCAAAAAATGTTTCATTGCTGATACGGCTCGTCTAATGGGTTTTTGCTTGTTTATCTTCAAATATCCTTTCTTTGGTATTTATTTCTGGAAGATAAATCAATTTACTGCTAAAGTAAAAATACACTTATTGCAATGAATACTTCTATTTAAATAGTTTAAAATTAATTTTCATGATAGTTGGTATGGAAAGACCCCCGCTGAATAAAGTTTTATTTTATAAAATGAAATGATAGCCTATACATATAAATAAACTGTAAAATATATAAAACAATAAGGGGGTGCAGGGAATGGAGTTAGAACAATTTATCGGTGATGATTTCGGAGTTATCGTGTTACGTTTGTTTATTGCTTTGCTGTTATCCGGTTTAATTGGTTTTGAGAGAGAAATTAATAATCATTCAGCCGGGTTTCGTACGCATATACTGGTAGGAGTAGGCTCTTGTTTGATGATGATTTTATCGATTTTTGGTTTTATTACATTTATGAATCAATACGATAACATTCAATTTGACCCTGCTCGTATCCCTTCTTATGTAATTAGCGGTATCGGTTTTCTTGGGGCTGGTACCATTATTGTATATGGAGGAACCATCAAAGGATTAACAACAGCTGCTTCTATATGGGCTGTAGCAGGAATAGGATTAGTGATTGGAGCCGGCATGTATAGTGTTGCTATTGTAACGACACTTATTATCCTTATCAGTTTAATATTTTTTAACCGGATGGAGCATTTTTTCCCTCGGTTTACAACCAGTAATTTTATTGAATTGATTGCTTCAGAGGAATTTGAAATACATGAAGCTGTAAAATCAGTGGAAAAGAACGGTTTTACGATAAAGCAGGTTGAGATAAAGCTGTTAGAAGGTAACAGGCGCAGAATTCATATATGGACAAATATGAAAAAGGATAATAAGTTAATTTATTTATTTGATGAAATATCGAAGCTTCCGGGAGTGGTTAATATAACAAAGCGAAATTAAAACATAAATATTTTCATAGATTTTTATAATTATGTTTTGTTTTTTGGCCTGTTTGTCCAAAATAGAAATATCATCCATTTGCAACTGTGGCAATTTCTTATTATAATAAAACCATAGTCAAAGTTAGTCAAAGTCAAAAGGAATAATTTATCAAATAAATTATTTGATTTGAGGTGCGAAGGATGAGTAACATTTCAGATATCATTGAACAATATTTGAAAAAAGTATTACAGTCAGAAGAACAACAAGCGATTGAGATTAAAAGGAGTGAAATTGCAGATCAGTTTCAATGTGTACCTTCTCAAATAAATTATGTTATTAATACGCGTTTTACCATTGAGAAAGGGTATATCGTAGAAAGTAAACGCGGCGGTGGCGGCTATATTCGTATTATGCGCATACGGCATCAGGATAAATCGGAATTGATTGATGAGATTATTTATTTAATCGGTGATTCGATTCCGCAGCGTGCTGCTATAGATATTTTAGATCGGCTTTTAGAGGAGGAGCTGATTACAGCACGTGAAGCAAAGCTGATATTGGCAAGTATTGATCGAACAACGTTAGCTTTTCAATTGCCGCTAAGAGATGAATTGCGTGCACGTATTCTTAAATCTGCATTAACTGCACTCAAGTATCTGAACGATTAATTACCTG
Source organism: Oceanobacillus sp. M60 (assembly GCF_053839645.1). Taxonomy (NCBI): domain Bacteria; kingdom Bacillati; phylum Bacillota; class Bacilli; order Caryophanales; family Bacillaceae; genus Oceanobacillus; species Oceanobacillus sp. M60. The sequence goes on from NZ_JBSSNH010000011.1 coordinate 2,133, forward strand.
AAGGGGGGAGGAATCGTATGGAATGCCAAGAATGCCATGAAAGAAAGGCTACCCTGCATTTTAAGCACATTATAAACGGTCAGGAGACGAAAGTGAGCCTTTGTGAAGTATGTGCAAAGAAAAAAGGTTATTTGACCTATCCGGAGGAAGGATTCTCATTAAATGACCTTTTATCTGGGCTTTTTCAAAAAGATGGAATACCTTTGAACGCTGCAGGGACAGCAAATTCCAATCAGCCTAAACAGCCGCAGGAGCTGAAATGTTCTTCTTGCGGGAGAACTTTTAGTGAATTTAAAAAAGCAGGGAAATTTGGATGTGCAAATTGTTATGCGTCCTTTGACTCCAAGGTAGAGCCTATTTTACGGCGTGTGCATGCTGGGAATACCAAACATACTGGCAGGATTCCAAAGCGTGCCGGGAAGTATATTCAGCAAAAGCAATTAATATCCTCCCACAAAGAGGAATTAAAACAGCTGATTGAAGATGAAGAATTTGAAAAAGCAGCAGTTCTGCGCGATAAAATCAGAGAGCTGGAAAAAGCGAATCATCAAGATAAGGAAGCGGGTGATAACACGTGACATTAGAATCATTTATCAATGAAGCGATTAGCCCGTGGATGCTGGAGGACGGTCCGGATAAAGACATTGTAATGAGCAGCCGTGTCCGTCTGGCCCGCAACTTTGCGGATAAATTGTACCCGACATCCGGTAATAAGGAAGCGTTGGAAGAGGTACTGCAATTTATAAAGAAAAATTATATAAAGGAAGAGGATACGGAGCAGGATTCACTAACTTTTATACCAATGAAGCAATTAAATATGATTGAAAAACTTGTTCTGGTGGAAAAACACTTAATAAGTCCACATTTAATCAAACATAGTGATTATGCTGCAGTGTTATTATCCGAACAGGAGCAGACCTCCATTATGGTAAATGAAGAGGATCATTTGCGTATTCAGGTGTATTATCCTGGACTTCAGCTGAAAAAAGCTTTAGAGGAAGCGTACTACTTAGATGATTGGCTGGAGGAAGAAGCCGACTATGCATTTGATGAAACAAAAGGTTATCTGACCAGCTGCCCTACCAATATTGGAACAGGCATGCGGGCTTCGATTATGATGCATTTGCCTGCGCTTGTACTGACAAAGCAAATCAACCGGCTTATTCCTGCAATTAATCAATTGGGACTGGTTGTCAGAGGGATATATGGTGAAGGCAGTGAGGCAAGAGGGAATATTTTTCAAATATCGAATCAGATTACACTGGGCAAGTCCGAAGAGGATATTGTGGAAGACCTGGAGAGTATTGTTAATCAGCTTGTGGAGCACGAACGGATGGCGCGGCAGTATATTTACGAGCAATCTGAGATTAGCTTGGAGGATCGTGTCTTCCGTTCCTATGGCACGTTAAAAAATAGCAGAATCATTGATTCGAAGGAGGCTGCTACCTGTATTTCTAATTTGCGTTTGGGAATTGATTTAGGCATAATAGAAAACATTTCCGAGAATATATTAAATGAACTGATGGTTTTAACACAGCCTGGATTCTTGCAGCACTATGCGAATAAAGCACTTCGTTCAGATGAACGTGATATCCGCAGGGCTTCAATTATTCGTGAAAGATTAAATTTGAAAAAATAGGAGGAAAAAACATATGATGTTTGGTCGCTTTACAGAGAGGGCACAAAAGGTATTGGCATTATCTCAAGATGAGGCCGTACGATTAGGCCATAATAATATTGGAACAGAACATATTCTTCTTGGTTTAGTACGTGAAGGAGAAGGCATAGCTGCCAAGGCATTGCAATCTCTTGGGTTGGAAGTAGCTAAAATTCAAGAAGAAGTGGAAAAGCTCATTGGTGTCGGCAAGCAGCCTTCTCAATCGATTCATTATACGCCCAGAGCAAAAAAGGTTGTTGAATTATCTCAGGACGAAGCAAGAAAACTGGGCCACTCCTATGTGGGAACAGAGCATATTCTTTTAGGTTTAATCCGTGAAGGAGAAGGTGTTGCTGCCCGTGTTTTAAATAATCTTGGTGTGAGCTTAAATAAGGCCCGTCAGCAAGTTCTTCAACTGTTAGGTAGCAATGAGTCTCAGACAGGCCGTCAGGGACGTGCAGGACAGCAAACAAACGCAAGCACCCCTACGTTAGATTCTTTAGCCCGCGATTTAACAGTCAGTGCGAAAGAAGGAAAAATTGATCCTGTTATAGGACGCTCTAAGGAAATTGAACGTGTAATCCAAGTATTGAGCCGCCGCACCAAAAACAACCCTGTGTTGATTGGGGAGCCTGGTGTCGGAAAGACAGCTGTTGCAGAAGGACTGGCACAGCAAATCATTGATAATGAAGTACCGGAAACACTACGTGACAAACGTGTGATGACGTTAGATATGGGTACTGTGGTTGCAGGTACAAAATATCGCGGTGAGTTTGAGGACCGTTTGAAAAAAGTAATGGAAGAAATCCGTCAATCCGGCAATGTTATTTTATTTATCGATGAACTCCATACGCTGATCGGAGCCGGGGGAGCAGAAGGTGCAATCGATGCATCAAACATTCTAAAACCGTCGCTTGCCCGCGGTGAACTGCAATGTATCGGCGCAACGACATTAGATGAATACCGGAAATATATTGAAAAGGATGCTGCGTTAGAACGTCGTTTCCAGCCAATTCAGGTAGATGAGCCGACCTTGGATGAAACCATTCAAATCTTGAAAGGTTTAAGAGACCGCTACGAAGCGCATCACCGTGTGACTATTACAGATGAAGCGATTGAAGCAGCAGCATCTCTGTCGGATCGATATATCACAGATCGTTTTCTGCCGGATAAGGCAATTGATTTAATCGATGAGGCTGGCTCTAAAGTACGTTTAAATTCTTACACGGTTCCGCCAAATTTAAAAGAATTAGAACAAAAGCTGGAAGAAGTAAGGAAAGAAAAAGACGCTGCTGTCCAAAGTCAGGAATTTGAAAAAGCAGCATCCTTGCGGGACTCTGAACAGCGTTACCGTGAAAAGCTTGAGAAAACAAAGGATGAATGGAAGGAAAAACAAGGACAGACCGATTCGGAAGTAACGATGGAAGATATCGCTGCAGTGGTATCTATCTGGACAGGGGTTCCTGTTGCAAAACTGACGAAAGATGAAAGTGACCGCCTGCTGAACATGGAAGAGATTCTTCATGATCGCGTTATTGGTCAATCGGAAGCAGTGAATGCTGTAGCTAAAGCAATCCGCCGTGCCCGTGCCGGGTTAAAAGATCCTAAACGTCCAATTGGTTCCTTTATATTCCTGGGGCCGACAGGTATCGGAAAAACAGAGCTTGCCCGCGCCCTTGCTGAAGTCATGTTTGCGGACGAGGATGCGATGATCCGAATCGATATGTCAGAGTATATGGAAAGGCATGCGACGTCCCGTTTAGTTGGTTCGCCTCCAGGCTATGTTGGCTATGAAGAGGGCGGTCAATTAACCGAACGTGTTCGCCGTAAACCATATTCTGTTGTGCTGTTGGATGAAGTAGAAAAAGCACATCCAGAAGTCTTTAATATCCTCTTGCAGGTTCTTGAAGATGGCCGGTTAACAGATTCAAAGGGGAGAGTAGTTGATTTCCGCAATACGGTTATTATCATGACCTCTAATGTTGGAGCAAGTGAATTAAGACGTAATAAATATGTCGGCTTTACACTAGACAATGATGAGAAGAGAGAGCATGAAGATATGAAGTCGAAGGTGATGGACGAATTGAAAAAAGCATTCCGTCCTGAATTCCTAAATCGTATTGATGAGACCATTGTGTTCCACTCCCTGGAGAGAAAACACATGAAAGATATTGCATCATTAATGCTTAAACAGCTGCAAAAACGCCTGGAAGAGCAAGAGCTGACCCTTTCCCTTACAGATAAGGCAATTGAAAAAATTGCTAATGAAGGCTTTGATCCAGAATATGGTGCCCGTCCGCTGAGACGCTCTATTCAAAGTAATATCGAGAATTTATTATCAGAAGAGTTGTTAAAGGGAACCATTCAAAAGGAACAAAAGGTGAAAATAGGGTTGAACAGCAAAGGGGAATTTATTGTCCTTTCTTAAACAGGATGTAAGGTACAGAAAGCTAGAAGAACACGGTTCTTCTAGCTTTCTCCATTTCTCAAAAAATGCTTGTGGCATAAGTATGGAAGATTCTTTGTGAATTTGATGCTTTTCTGTAACCTATGAAAACCAGAAATAGTCTATAATAATAAATAAGGGTGGTTCAAGAGAAGACGCTAGGCTTGAATCTCACTTGAAGGAGGTTAGAAACGTTGGCAAAAAGGAAAACAAAATTTGTCTGTCAGGAATGTGGATATGAATCGGCTAAGTGGATGGGGAAATGTCCAGCTTGCCATCAATGGAATACGATGGTTGAAGAAATTGAAGCTGCTTCTATAAAAGGCAGGACAGGATACACGTCTGGTGCAGCCTCCTCACAAAAACCCGAAAAGATTACCTCCATCGAATCAAAGAAGGAACCCCGCATTACGACGAAGATGCGGGAATTTAACCGTGTATTAGGCGGGGGAGTGGTATTAGGGTCACTGGTTTTAATTGGCGGAGATCCGGGTATTGGAAAATCAACACTCCTGTTGCAAATATCTGCACAGCTGGCAGAGAAGGCTTTACCGGTTCTCTACGTATCTGGTGAAGAATCCACAAGGCAAACCAAATTGCGTGCAGATCGTTTAGATATAAAAACGGATGAACTATATGTATTATCAGAAACGAATTTAATGGATATCAGCAGGCAGATAGAAGAAATCAATCCTTCCTTTGTCGTCGTCGATTCCATTCAAACCATTTTTAAAGAAGAGATAACCAGCGCGCCGGGGAGCGTGTCACAGGTCAGAGAATGTACAATGGAGCTTATGAAAATTGCGAAGACCAAAGGCATTCCTGTTTTTATTGTCGGGCACGTAACCAAAGAAGGTTCGATTGCGGGTCCGCGTTTACTGGAGCATATGGTGGATGCGGTATTGTATTTTGAAGGAGAACGTCATCACACCTATCGTATTTTAAGAGGTGTAAAAAATCGCTTTGGAAGTACGAATGAAATGGGGATTTTTGAGATGAAGGAGGAAGGATTACGTGAAGTAATGAATCCGTCTGAAATCTTTTTAGAAGAGAGATCCCAAGGAGCTGCCGGCTCGACCGTTGTAGCATCAATGGAAGGTACACGCCCTGTTTTAGTAGAGATTCAAGCGCTGATTTCTCCAACAAGCTTCGGGAACCCGCGCAGAACAGCCACGGGAGTAGACCATAATCGCGTGCCGCTTTTAATGGCTGTGCTGGAAAAACGCGTTGGACTGATGCTGCAAAACCAGGATGCTTATATCAAAGTAGCGGGCGGGGTCAAGCTGGATGAACCGGCGATTGACTTAGCGCTGGCGGTCAGTATTGCATCGAGTTTCCGCGATCACCCAACCAAACCAGAGGATATTTTTATCGGTGAGGTTGGGTTAACAGGAGAAATTCGCAGAGTATCCCGAATCGAACAACGGGTGCAGGAGGCTGCGAAACTGGGGTTTAAACGGGTAATCTGCCCGAAAAATAATTTAGACGGCTGGAATTATCCGGCTGGTATCGAAGTAATTGGTGTTTCCAATGTACAGGAAGCTTTAGAAATCGGATTACATCAATAGATTTTTTTGAGGATGAAAATTTAGAAGAATTCCGAGCAGATAAGCATATATTATATGTCATTTGGTAATACTACTAATACGAGTCAGGAGGTGAAAGGAATTGATGAAAAAAGTAGTACACTTATTTTTTATTATTTTAGGAGGTACCATGGGATATCTTTATATTCCAGAAATCGTCCAGCTGTTAAATGTTGCAGAATCAAGCTGGCTAACTTCATCTATCTTGGGAATGATTGTTGGAGCTATTATATTTTTTATCTTGTCTTATTTACTAGTAAACTATATTGTAAATTTCTTTCGTTGGGTGGAAGATGCACTGGTCAAATTACCAGCCATGGATTTATTTTTTGGCAGTATCGGGTTAATTGTCGGTCTAGTTATAGCTTACTTTGTTAATATGCCGTTTCAAGATATGAGTATTCGTATTTTCTCACAGGTCTTGCCGCTGTTCATTATGATTATACTTGGTTATTTAGGATTCCAGGTTGGCTTTCGCCGTCGTGAGGAATTTATGAATATACTCAAACCGGCGAAAAAGGACAAGCGCCGCAGCGGCGAGGAAGAGGACACAGATGCGGGTACGCAAAGCTTAAGCCCCAAAATTTTGGATACAAGTGTGATTATTGATGGGCGAATTGCTGATATTTGTCAGACTAACTTTTTAGAAGGAACCATTGTGATTCCGCAGTTTGTTCTTGGTGAATTACAGCATATTGCAGATTCATCGGACGCGCTGAAGCGAAACCGCGGCAGACGCGGTTTAGATATTTTGAACAAAATTCAGAAAGAGCTCGCTGTAAAAGTAGAAATTTATGAAGGCGATTTTGAGGATATTCCAGAAGTAGACAGCAAATTGATCAAATTGGCAAAAGTCATTGATGGCATTGTAGTTACGAACGATTTCAATTTAAATAAAGTATGTGACTTCCAGGGAGTGCCTGTTTTAAATATTAATGACCTGGCCAATGCAGTGAAGCCGGTCGTTCTTCCAGGGGAAGAACTGCATGTGCAGGTTATCAAAGACGGGAAAGAGCATAATCAAGGTGTTGCCTATTTAGATGACGGGACGATGATTGTAGTGGAAGAAGGCAGAGATTATATCGGCAAAAATATTGAGGTTGTTATTACGAGTGTTTTACAAACCTCTGCGGGACGGATGATCTTTGCAAAACCAAAATTACTTGAAAAAGCGTTGTAAAAAGGGTATAACTGATAAAGGATAAAAAAAGTGATAACATATATATGTTATCACTTTTCGTATAGAGCTTGTTTAGGAAGATAAGGGGAGGAATTCCTTTTATAAAAGATGTTTCAAAAGATTTCTATCAGATCTTTTGAACAGGTACAAGGCAGGCAGCGATGATATATAAACAATGAAGGAGGCATTTTAAATGAGTAAGGAAGTTCGCGTACGTTATGCACCTAGTCCAACGGGTCATTTACACATTGGTAACGCTCGTACAGCTTTATTTAATTATTTATATGCAAAACATTTTGATGGAAAATTCATTATCCGCACAGAAGACACAGATGATAAAAGAAACGTAGAGGGCGGCGAAGAGAGTCAATTAAAATATTTAAAATGGCTCGGCTTAGAATGGGATGAAGGTGCCGATATCGGCGGTAATTATGGTCCTTATCGCCAGACAGAGCGCTTAGATATCTATCAGAAGTTTGTAGATGAACTGCTTGAGCGTGATTTAGCTTATAAATGCTATATGACAGAGGACGAGTTAGAGGCAGAACGGGAAGCACAGCGTGCAAATGGACAAGTCCCTAAATACGCCGGGAAACATAGCAACTTAACAGAGGAAGAAATTCAGGGCTTTGAAGCAGAAGGCAGAACGCCAAGTATCCGTATTCGTGTTCCTGAAAATAAAACATACACGTTCCAAGACATTGTCCGCGGTGAAATCACGTTTGAGTCCAGTGATTTTGGCGACTGGGTCATTGTAAAGAAAAACGGAATTCCTACCTATAATTTCGCTGTGGCTATCGATGATCATTTGATGGAAATCACCGATGTATTGCGCGGGGAAGAGCATATTTCCAATACACCAAAGCAAATGATGATATATGATGCGTTTGGATGGACAGCACCGCGTTACGGGCATATGACGTTAATTCTGAATGAAGAGCGTAAAAAGCTGAGTAAACGTGATGAGCACATTCTGCAGTTTATTGAGCAATATCGTAATTTAGGCTATTTGCCGGAAGCGATGTTTAACTTCATCAGCTTGCTTGGATGGTCTCCAGTTGGCGAAGAAGAGATGTTTACACAGGATGAACTGATTACTATATTTGATCCAGAGCGTTTATCTACGTCTGCCGCTATTTTTGACCAGCATAAATTGAAATGGATGAACAATGAATATATTAAAAAAGCAGATTTAAGCCGTGTCATCGATCTAGCGTTACCGCATTTAATCAACGCGGGCAAGCTTCCAGAGAATATGGATGAGAAGACGCGTGTATGGGCGGAAAATGTAATTAGTCTATATCGTGAACAATTGCGCTACGGGGCAGAAATCGTTGAATTGACAGAGCTGTTCTTCCAGGAGGATATTACCTATGGTGAAGCAGAACGGGAAGTTTTAGGAGAAGAGCAGGTGCCTGAAGTATTGCAAGTGTTCACAGATAAATTAATTCATTTAGAGTCGTTTGATAAAGATTCGATTAAAGCGCAGTTTAAAGCAACCCAAAAAGAAACAGGACATCGCGGTAAAAAACTCTTTATGCCGATACGGGTTGCAACAACAGGACAAATGCACGGTCCAGAGCTTCCGTTTGCTATCGAATTGCTGGGGAAAGATGTTATCGTGAAGCGTCTTGATAAATTATTAAAGGAAATGGGAGCTTAATAGTTCACATTTCTTGTGTAATATAATATATTATCTTTATAAGTTTCGCCTATGTTATGATAGCTATGAAAATCAAATAAATTTAAATCGTTGAAGAGGTAAAGTAAAAATGAATTTCTTACACAGAGAGAGTCACAGTTGCTGCGAGTGACTTTAAGATTTCTTTTTGAAGTGCGCCTCAGAGTCTATTGTGGAACATAAAGTACATGGTAGCGGTTCTCTGCCGTTAACAGAGCAAAGGGGAGAAAGATATTTTTTTCTCTAAACAGAGTGGAACCGCGCTAAAAAGCGTCTCTGTGTTTTCAATAACACAGAGACGCTTTTTTTATATCTAATCAAAGAAAAGATGAATTCATTTTTACTTCATTAGGCAGTAATCGATTTTGCTAACTAATTTAAACAGAAGGGGCTGTATATAGTGGTCTTTCGGAAAATGAAGGAGGATATGGATGTTGTTTTTGAACAGGATCCAGCCGCCCGCACGTATTTTGAAGTTATGTTAACTTACTCTGGTGTACATGCGATTTGGGCGCATCGTATCGCACATTGGCTGTATAACAAAAATCTGAAATTCTTGGCTCGTTTTATTTCGCAATTCTCTCGTTTTATAACTGGTATTGAAATTCATCCTGGAGCCAAAATAGGAAGAAGATTGTTTATTGACCATGGCATGGGCGTGGTTATCGGGGAAACCTGTGAAATAGGTGATAACGTCACTATTTTCCAAGGAGTAACACTCGGCGGAACGGGAAAAGAACAAGGGAAACGGCATCCTACCATTGAAGACAATGCGATGGTTTCAACAGGGGCAAAGGTGCTTGGAGCCATTACGATTGGAGAAAACTCGAAAATCGGGGGCGGCTCAGTGGTATTAAAGAATGTTCCTGCTAACGCTACAGTCGTCGGTGTTCCTGGGCAGGTTGTTGTTCAAGATGGAATACGCCTGAACAGAGACCTGGATCATCAAAATATTCCAGATCCAGTTGCAGAAAAATGCAAAAGCCTGCAAGAGCAAATCGAGGAACTGAAAGCAGAAATGGAGCATTTAAAGAAAGGGAGAATGAACAACCATGACGATTCAAATATATAATACGCTAACGAGACAGAAGGAAGATTTCAAACCCATTGAGCCTGAGAAAGTGTCTATGTACGTATGCGGTCCGACGGTATATAACTATATCCATATCGGAAATGCACGTCCGGCAATTGTATTCGACACGGTTCGCAGGTATTTTGAATATCGGGGATATGAGGTCAACTATGTCCTCAACTTTACTGATGTAGACGATAAAATTATTAAAGCAGCCAAGGAAGCAGAAGAGGAAGTCGGTGCATTGGCTGACCGGTTTATCGATGCGTATTTAGAAGACGTGGGCGCATTAGGCGTCAAAAAAGCAACGAAAAATCCGCGTGTCATGGATTCGATGCAGGAAATTATAGCGTTTATCAAAGAATTGATAGACAAGGGCTATGCTTATGAAGCAGAAGGAGATGTTTATTTCAAACCGCGTTCCTTTAAAGGGTATGGAAAGCTTTCTCATCAGTCTATTGACGAATTACGTTCTGGTGCACGAATCCAAGTAGGGGAGAAAAAAGAGGATCCGCTGGATTTTGCTTTATGGAAAGAAGCAAAAGAGGGAGAAATTGCGTGGGAAGCGCCATGGGGCAAAGGACGTCCAGGCTGGCATATTGAATGCTCAGCAATGGCTAAGAAACATTTAGGAGATACCATTGATATCCATGCCGGGGGACAGGACTTAACTTTTCCGCATCATGAGAATGAGATTGCACAATCGGAAGCACATAATGATACCACCTTTGCGAACTACTGGATGCATAACGGCTATATTAATATCGATAATGAAAAAATGTCGAAGTCACTTGGTAATTTTGTGCTGGCACGTGATTTAATAAATATGCATGACCCGAAAGTGCTGCGTTTCTTTATGCTTTCTGTTCACTACCGCAATCCGATTAACTTTACAGAAGAGCTATTACAAAGCGCAAAAACAAGTTTGGAACGCATTGAAACAGCTTATCATAATTTAGGGCATCGACGCCAAACAAGCATGGATTTAAGAGGAGATAACAAGGAATGGATAGACCGTATTGAAGAGCGTACAAAACGGTTTGAAGCAGAGATGGACGATGACTTTAATACAGCTAATGCAATTTCTATTCTGTTTGATTTATCTAAAGAGGCGAATGTCTATGTCCAAGAGGAGCAAACGGCTAAAGAAGTCATTGATGCTTTCCGTGAAGCCCTTGCTTCGATGCTTGGAGTATTGGGAATTGACATTGAAAATGAACAGGAAGAATTACTGGATGAAACGATTGAAGCATTGATTGCAGAGCGGAATGAAGCCCGGAAAAATCGTGATTTTGCCCGTGCGGATGAAATACGCGATCAATTGAAACAGGAACAGATTATCTTAGAGGATACGCCACAAGGAGTAAGATGGAAAAGAGGTAAATAATGAAAGCCAGTGATGTCAGGCAAATGAAAAGTCTCGCTTTAGCCTATATCGGCGATGCGATTTATGAGGTGTATGTGCGCGAACAATTATTAGAGCGGGGAACCATTAAACCGAATCAACTACATCAGGCAGCGATTCGTTATGTATCCGGTAAGTCACAGGCAAAGGTTATCCTCCATTGGCTGGAACAGGATGCCTTTTTAACAGAAGAAGAGAGCAGAGTGGTCATCCGGGGGAGAAATGCAAAATCAGGCAGTATTCCTAAAAATATTAATGTACAGACGTATCGTTATAGTACAGCGTTTGAAGCGTTGATTGGCTATCACTATTTATTAAAAAATGAACAGAGACTGCAGGAATTGATGACGCAAGCAATGGATTTTCTAGAAGAAGGGAGTGCTTAAAATGACGCAGGAAAAGGAATGGATTATGGGCAAGAATCCCGTAATCGAAGCATTGAAATCTGGCCGTTCTGTTAATAAGGTTTGGATATCCGAACAATTGCAGGGAGCGGCTGCGCATAAAATACAGCAGCTTGCCCGTGAAGCAGGAGCAGTGGTTCAGAAGGCTCCGAGGTCGAAGCTGGATAAGATGCAGGAGGGGAATCATCAGGGAGTGATTGCTTCCGTTGCTTCTTATCCCTATGCCTCGCTGGAAGACCTTTTTGCCAAAGCGGAGGAAAGAGAGGAGGCTCCTTTCTTTATTTTGCTGGATGAATTAGAGGACCCGCATAATCTGGGATCTATTTTACGTACGGCGGATGCAACAGGGGCACATGGAGTAATTATCCCGAAGCATCGTTCCGTGGGTTTAACCGCAACGGTAGCGAAAACAGCAGCGGGAGCGTTAGAGCATATTCCTGTTGCCAGAGTGACCAATATAGCGAATACCATTGATGAACTTAAGGAAAGAAATGTATGGATTATTGGCACGGAAGCGGAAGCAGATGAAGATTACCGGCAGCTGGATGGAACGCTGCCTCTCGGATTAGTTATTGGAAATGAAGGAAAAGGAATGAGCCGCCTCGTGCGAAAGAAATGTGACTGGACGGTGAGCCTGCCGATGGTTGGACAAGTATCCTCCCTAAATGCCTCTGTTGCATGCAGTTTACTTCTTTATGAAGTGCTCAGAAAGCGTCTGCCGCTGGGGAGTGCTTAAATGGTTGTATTAATTGTAGATGGCTATAATATCATCGGTGCGTGGCCGGAGCTTGAGCAGCTGAAGGAAAAAGATATTGGACAGGCAAGAGACCGGCTTATTGAACTCCTTGCAGAGTATCAGGCATTTACCGGAGACCGCGTGATTGTCGTCTTTGATGCTTACTATGTTCGTGGAATTGAATCGAAAGAAGAAAAACATAAAGTGGAAGTAATCTACACAAAGGAAAAAGAAACTGCAGATGAATGTATCGAAAAGCTCGTGAAGACCGTAAAAAATATCCAAACGCAGGTGTATGTTGCCACGTCCGATTATGCAGAGCAGCGTACTATTTTCGGACAGGGTGCGCTGCGTAAGTCTGCAAGAGAGCTGCAGATTGAGATGGATGATATGAACCAGGAAATCCGTATAAATCTTGAGGTGCATCAAAAAGAAAAGCCTGCTGTTAAAATTCCGATAAACCAAGAGTTACGAAAACGGTTTGAAGAGATGCGCCGCGGGAAATAGAATAATACATGGAAAGTATAATAGACTGGAATGCCTCTCAGCCAGTTCATGAGAAGTGTTCCTGTCCATGTCGCTCCGAACAAACATGGCTTTGACGAAAAATATTTTTAGATAGGAAATAAAAATACAGCTTGAGAGCATGGCAGGTAAGCAGTTCACGTTTTTTTAGACACTCATTCATTAGGTGAAAAGTCTTAGTGATTTTCACGAAAACGACAAATTACGACTGCTTCTGTCATAAAAGGGTCGTTGACGATATTTCGGCTCGTCTAGTATAATAGTGCCTATCGTGGATATATTTGGAGATATCGATTTAGGAGGGGATTGTTGGTGAATGGTGGGCAAATCAATACACGCAGCAAGAAACTGGACAAGCTAGAAGATATTAATTTGCTGGAATTAATCGATCAAGGTGACAGTTATGCATTGGACCTCCTGATACATCGGTATTTAAATTTTGTACGGTTAAAAGCAAGAACCTACTTTTTGGTCGGCGCAGACAAAGAAGATATTATTCAAGAGGGAATGATTGGATTATATAAGGCTATCCGTGACTTTGATCTGGAGCAGCCAACTTCTTTTAAAGCATTTGCAGAATTATGCGTGACCAGACAAATTATTACGGCGATTAAAACAGCAACGAGGCAAAAACATCTCCCCTTAAATTCGTATGTCTCTTTAGATAAGCCAATCTATGAGGAAGAATCTGACCGGACATTGATGGATGTCATCTCCAGTCCAGAGGACAGCGACCCGGAGGAAACGCTTATTAATCGGGAAGCGTACGGAGCAATGGAATTTAAATTATCAGAATTGTTGAGCGGATTGGAAAAACAGGTGCTGCAGCTATATTTGGACGGCTGTACCTATCAAGAAATTGCTGAACAATTAAATCGCCATGTAAAATCAATTGATAACGCTTTAGTACGGGTGAAACGAAAATTAGAAATCCTGCTTGAAGAGAATGGGGTTACCATTTAAAACGCTGTTATCTGCCTGTAGATTTTAGAGAGGAAATCAAAGAAGTATATATGTGGAATTACCGGACTTCCTCCTTTTACATTTAACAAAATAAAATATTTATTTTTTAATAAAGCGCAGCGCCAGTAACGGAATAAATGCTTTTAAACAAACATTTTATCTTATCCTGTATAGAAACGGAAGAGAATGTCGTGCTTTTGAAAAGAGTGATAACATTGACATAATGATAGCGAAGTGCTATGTTAATATAGTCTATGTCCCTATGTATGGGGGTGGAAATTATGAGCAAAAAGATTGTCTTATCATGTGCAGTATGTTCTAGCAGGAACTATTCAACGAACAAAAACGCAGCCAATCAATCGCAGAGATTAGAAGTGAACAAGTTCTGTAAACATTGCCAAACACATACGCTGCACCGTGAGACCAAGTAGATATAGATTGATGGATAGATTCGCGTAAGTTCGGGGGGAAAGAGATAAAATGTTTAAGTTCTTAAAGAATGTTTCCAATGAAATGAAGAAAGTAAGCTGGCCAAAAGGGAAAGAACTAAGAAACTATACCTTTGTGGTAATTTCTACAGTTATCTTTATGGCAATATTCTTTTTCGTTGTTGATTTAGGCATATCAGAATTTTTAGATGCATTTTTTGAATAATTCCTTTATAATGCAGGTATAATGAAAAGAAGAAAAAGTCAGTGAAAACCCGATTTATGCGGGTTTTTTAAATTGGATAAGAAAAGCGGAGAGCGCCTGCTAAAAACGTAGAGATTGCGCCCCGAACTTTGGGGTGGTTCGACCTTAGTCGAACTTCCTTTGCTTAAAGAGATAAAGGAAACACGGTGAGGTAACGAACCGATGTTGACTTTCACCCGCAGGGCATAAGCGCGACGTGAAATCTCTAAAGTTTGGCGCTCGGAGCTAGATAAAAAAGCTATCGTTTATTCATGAAGAGGAGGGGACAGGACAGTTATTGTCCGATATAAATGGAAAAGAATTGGTATGTGGTTCACACGTATTCCGGCTATGAGAACAAAGTGAAAATGAACCTTGAAAAAAGAGTAGAGTCCATGGGCATGGAAGATAAAATATTCCGTGTAATTGTTCCGGAAGATGAAGAAGCAGAGATTAAAGACGGCAAGAAAAAAATGGTGAAGAAAAAATCTTTCCCAGGCTATGTTTTAACAGAAATGGTGATGACAGACGACTCGTGGTACGTGGTACGAAACACTCCTGGCGTTACCGGATTTGTAGGCTCCAGCGGACACGGCGCAAAGCCGACACCGATATTGCCGGATGAAGTAGACGTTGTGCTGAAAAGAATGGGTGTCAGCGAACCAACTGTTCAAGTTGACTTTGAGATCAAAGAAAGCGTTCGTGTCACAGATGGTCCATTTGCAGATTTCACAGGAACGATTGAACAAATTGATACAGATAAACAAAAACTGAAAGTACATGTGAATATGTTTGGAAGAGAGACACCAGTTGAACTGGATTTCTCCCAAGTAGACAAGCTTTCATAAGTCTTTCAGACCAGCAAGAATGTGACAGCAGTATAGACAAGTTCTGCGGAGTAAGGTATTTTCAAGAATCAAGGCTTGCTTTTTTCACAAATTCATGCTAAGATTCTTTTGTTATTCTTGTTCTCAATTAAAAGGGGAACAGGAAATGAGTGGGAGGGTAAATAAAATAAGAGACCCTATTACCACATCACGGACTTTAAGGAGGTGTGTCTCGTGGCTAAAAAAGTAATCAAATTAGTAAAATTGCAAATTCCTGCGGGAAAAGCAAATCCAGCACCACCAGTTGGGCCGGCTCTAGGTCAAGCAGGTGTTAACATTATGGGATTCTGTAAAGAATTTAACGCTCGAACACAAGAACAAGCAGGTTTAATTATCCCTGTAGAAATCACTGTATTCGAGGATCGTTCATTTACATTTGTTACAAAGACTCCGCCGGCAGCAGTGCTACTTAAAAAAGCAGCTGGAATCGAGTCTGGTTCAGGTGAACCTAACAAAACAAAAGTCGCTACTGTAAAACGCGACCAGGTAAAAGAAATCGCTGAAACAAAAATGCCGGATTTAAATGCAGCTGATGTTGATGCGGCAATGCGCATGGTTGAAGGTACTGCGCGCAGTATGGGAATCACCATCGAAGACTAATTCGGTATTCCGTAGACAAACGTTTTGTAGTTAAAAGGTTGCGGCTGTTTTCATCCGCAGCCTTATTCGGGAGAAGAATAAATCGATAGATGATTCACATGCTGGACAAGAGTGATTCTCTTGTCTCGTGGGAGGTACAACCGTTATAACCACAAAAGAGGAGGATATAATTAATATGGCTAAATATGGTAAAAAACATCAAGAAGCTTTAAAGCAGATTGATCGTACAAAAGCATATGAAATAAAAGAAGCTGTAGAGCTTGCAAAAAAGACTGCAAAAGCAAACTTTGATGAATCAGTAGAAGCTGCTTTTCGTCTTGGTGTAGACCCTAAAAAAGCAGATCAACAAATCCGCGGAGCAATGGTTTTACCGCATGGTACTGGTAAAACACAACGCGTTCTTGTATTTGCTAAAGGTGAGAAAGCGAAAGAAGCAGAAGCTGCTGGTGCAGATTATGTTGGAGAAGAAGATTATATTAATAAAATCAACCAAGGCTGGTTCGATTTTGATGTGATTGTTGCTACTCCGGATATGATGGCTCAAGTAGGTAAATTAGGTCGTGTTTTAGGACCAAAAGGTTTAATGCCAAACCCTAAAACAGGAACAGTAACTTTCGAAGTAGAAAAGGCTGTTCAAGACATTAAAGCCGGTAAAGTAGAATATCGTGTTGATAAATCTGCTAACATTCATGTTCCAATCGGGAAAATTTCTTTCGATGAAGAGAAATTAGTAGAAAACTTTACTGCTCTTACTGATCAACTTGTAAAAGTGAAACCTCAGGCTTCTAAAGGAACCTACCTTAAAAATGCTTCTATTGCATCTACAATGGGGCCAGGAATCAAAGTTGACGTTTCAAGCTTCCGTTAATTAGTAGTTGACTTTTAAGCCAATGTTCGATATACTAATTTTCGGTTTCATAAAATCGAATGTTATACCGTAGACAGCAGGGGCTCATCAGAGCTTAATCATCCAGCCGAGGTGTTTATTTATAGAAGGGCAAACCGACTTTGCCAATCTAGAGTAAGCTCTCATGTCTGCATGAGAGCTTTTTTAATAGAAAAGCACGTTCGAACGGTGTAATAATAGGGACTGTTATTAGGAGGTGGAAAGATGTCAGGGATTATTGAACAGAAGAAACAATTAGTAGAGGAAATCGCAGAAAAGTTTCGTAATAGCCAATCTGCAGTAGTAGTAGACTATCGTGGACTTGACGTTGCAGAGGTTACTGCATTGCGTAAAGAGCTCCGCGAAGCAGGCGTTGAATTTAAAGTATATAAAAATTCAATGGTTCGCCGTGCTGTAGACGCTGTAGAGCTGAGTGAACTTAGTGAAGTCTTAACTGGACCAAACGCCATTGCATTCAGTGAAGATGTAGTAGCTCCAGCTAGAATCTTAAACAACTTCAGTAAAGACCACGAAGCCTTAGAAATTAAAGGCGGTGTTATTGAAGGAAGCGTTGCTTCACTTGAACAAATCAAAGAGCTTGCAGACCTGCCAAACTACGAAGGTATGGTATCTATGCTGCTTAGCGTACTTCAAGCTCCAGTCCGCAACTTTGCTTATGCTACAAAAGCTGTTGCAGAGCAAAAAGAAGAACAAGGTGCATAATACACCAAACGGTTTAATTATAAAAACAAACTTATTATTAGGAGGATTTTAATCATGACAAACGAAGAAATGATCAGTGCAATTAAAGAAATGACTGTACTTGAATTAAACGATTTAGTAAAAGCTATCGAAGAAGAGTTCGGCGTAACAGCTGCTGCTCCAGTTGCTGCAGCAGGTGCTGCTGGCGGCGGTGCTGCTGAAGAAGAAAAAACAGAATTTGACGTTGTTCTTAACGATGCTGGTGCATCTAAGATCAAAGTTGTTAAAGCAGTTCGTGAAATCACTGGACTTGGCTTGAAAGATGCGAAAGACTTAGTAGATAACGCTCCTAAAGCAATTAAAGAAGGAGCATCTAAAGAAGAAGCTGAAGAAATTAAAGGTAAACTTGAAGAAGCTGGTGCTTCTGTAGAAGTTAAATAATTTAGCAAATATAAGAAAAAGAGCTCGTCGTATTTTAGGCGGGCTCTTTTATCACGAAACCATAAAGGTCACTTTTGTCACTAGAAAAAGTTCAAGTTTATATACGAGAATGTTTTTTAGTTGAACAGGTGACCTTTTTTTAAAAAAGAAAATATTTGGGTTGTTTCTATTAGATGTAAGTTGGTGTTGCTGGCTCGAACATCGTCCTATCATAAGGAAGTGTACGATTGCGGCCCAGGTATTTTTCTTAATTCATATAAAGTGGGTGCGGATCCATATGACAGAGCATTATTATTCTAAACAGCCACAAGCAAAATCGCTGCCGCAAAGCTGGTCTTTTGACCTGCGGGGGAAGACGTTTCAATTTACGAGTGATGTTGGTGTCTTTTCAAAAAGTGAAGTGGATTTTGGATCAAGGGTGCTTATTGAATCTTTTCAGGAGCCCGAGGTTGATGGACCAATATTAGATGTGGGATGCGGGTACGGTCCAATCGGATTATCCTTAGCCTCCGACTTTTCAGACAGACACATTTTTATGGTTGATGTGAATGAACGTGCTGTGGAATTGGCCCAAAAAAATGCAGAAATCAATAAAATCTCCAATACAACCATTCTTCAAAGTGATTTATATCAGCAATTAAATGAAAAAACATTTGCTTCCATTGTAACAAACCCGCCGATACGCGCCGGTAAAAAAGTGGTGCATGCTATTTTTGAAGAAGCCTGGGGTCATTTATCCAATCATGGAGATTTATGGGCGGTTATTCAGAAAAAGCAGGGAGCTCCATCTGCGAAAGATAAACTGGAAGAGATTTTTGGCAATGTAGAAGTAGTTGCAAAGAAAAAAGGTTATTTTATATTACGAGCGAAAAAGTTTGACTAATAAATGGGGATATGCTAAGATTGGAAGATGCTAAGATTAGGGTACGTTTGCCTAGCGCATTTTTCCAGGCTGGACGTATAAAATCTTTATAAATGGGAAAGGCTTGTAGAATCGGGAAAAACAAAGGTTCGACAAATCGCTTTTCTATAGTTTATCAAAATTCTTTCATCTGCACAATCTAAAATCACAACATCCTTGGAAAGGCTATATTTTTCAATGAGCGAAAAGAAAGTTTTATCTTTAAGAAAAATAAGCCGTAGAGAGGGAAAGTGATAAAGGATGCAAATGATAGGATAATGAGTTTATAGTTTTATTTTTTAAAGAACAGATGATTTATTCAGACGTTCTTTTAAATATGAGTTACATTTTGTAGAAACAACTACTAAAATGGATGATTTAAGGGGTGAAGCAGTTGACAGGTCAACTAGTTCAGTATGGACGGCACCGCCAACGCAGGAGCTATGCACGTATTAATGAAGTGTTAGAATTACCTAACCTAATCGAAATTCAAACCGCTTCTTATGAATGGTTCTTAGAAGAAGGTTTAAGGGAGATGTTCCAGGATATCTCTCCGATTGAAGACTTTACAGGAAATCTATCACTTGAGTTTGTGGATTATAGTTTGGGTGATCCGAAATATCCTGTAGATGAAGCAAAAGAAAGAGACGTGACATACAATGCTCCCCTTCGCGTGAAGGTTCGTTTAATCAATAATGAAACCGGAGAAGTAAAGGAACAGGAAGTATTTATGGGTGATTTCCCATTAATGACAGACACAGGAACATTTATTATCAATGGTGCAGAGCGTGTTATTGTATCACAGCTTGTGCGTTCGCCGAGTGTTTATTACAACGAAAAAATCGACAAGAATGGGAAACGCGGCATTGCAACAACGGTTATTCCAAACCGTGGAGCATGGTTAGAGTTTGAAACAGATGCAAAAGATGTTGCTTATGTCCGTATCGATCGTACTCGTAAATTACCAATTACCGTTCTGTTAAGAGCTTTAGGATTTGGTACAGATCAAGAGATTGTTGATTTGTTAGGCGAAAATGAATATTTACGAAATACGCTAGAAAAAGATAACACAGAGAATGCAGAGAAAGCTCTTTTAGAAATCTACGAACGTCTTCGTCCTGGCGAACCGCCGACAGTAGATAATGCGAAGAGTCTATTAGTATCTCGCTTCTTTGACCCGAAACGCTATGATTTAGCGCATGTGGGACGTTATAAAATGAATAAAAAACTCCATATCAAGAATCGCTTGTTCAACCAAGTGCTTGCAGAGCCTGTTGTTGATTCTGAAACTGGAGAAGTCATTGCGAATAAAGGCGACCGTTTGGAAAGAAAATTATTAGATAAGATTCTTCCATATCTTGAGCGAAAAGAAGATCGTTTCGGAGACAAAGCGATCACTCCGCATGACGGTGTGCTGGAAGAAGAAATCACAGTACAATCTGTGAAAATTCTTGATCCAACTGATCCGAACGGAGAACGTGAACTAACTGTTATCGGAAATGGGGAAGTAACAAAAGAAATTAAAAATATCACACCAGCTGATATTTTAGCTTCTATCAGTTATTTCTTTAATCTGCTTCATCAAGTAGGGGACACAGATGATATTGATCACTTGGGGAACCGCCGTCTGCGTTCGGTCGGCGAATTACTTCAAAATCAATTCCGTATCGGATTATCCCGTATGGAGCGTGTTGTGCGTGAAAGAATGTCTATCCAGGACACTTCCAGCGTAACACCACAGCAATTGATCAATATTCGTCCGGTTATTGCATCCATTAAAGAATTCTTTGGAAGCTCACAGCTATCACAGTTTATGGATCAGACCAATCCGTTGGGCGAGTTAACGCATAAGCGTCGTCTGTCAGCTCTTGGACCAGGTGGTTTGACGCGTGAACGTGCCGGATTCGAAGTACGAGACGTTCACTATTCTCACTATGGCCGTATGTGTCCGATTGAGACGCCGGAGGGGCCGAACATCGGTCTTATTAACTCGCTGTCCAGCTATGCGCGAGTGAATAAGTTTGGTTTTATTGAATCACCATATCGCCGTGTTGACCCGGAGACTGGAAAAGTAACAGATACGATTGATTATCTGACAGCGGATGAACAAGATAATTATATTGTTGCACAGGCTAACTCCCAATTAGATGATGATAACTTCTTTGTGAATGATGAAGTTATCGCTCGTTTCCGTGAAGATAACATTATTGTGTCACGCGATCGAATTGATTATATGGACGTATCACCAAAACAGGTTGTATCCGCAGCGACTGCATGTATTCCATTCTTGGAAAATGATGACTCCAACCGTGCACTAATGGGAGCAAACATGCAACGTCAGGCTGTTCCTTTGATGAATCCAAAGGCGCCGATTGTTGGAACTGGTATGGAATACGTCAACGGGAAAGACTCTGGTGCTGCTGTTATCTGCCGTCATGATGGAATTGTCGAGCGTGTGGAAGCAAAAACCGTTATGGTGCGCCGCATTTCAGAAGTAGATGGCAAAGAAGTAGAAGGTGACTTAGATCGTTATGGTTTACAGAAATACAAACGTTCTAACCAGGGAACTTGCTATAACCAGCGTCCGATTGTTGCAGAAGGAGAACGTGTGACAAAAGGAGAAGTTCTTGCAGATGGTCCTTCTATGGAAGACGGCGAATTAGCATTAGGTCAAAACGTTCTTGTAGGTTTTATGACTTGGGAAGGTTATAACTACGAGGATGCTATCATTATGAGCGAACGTCTTGTAAAAGATGATGTATATACTTCTATTCACATTGAAGAATTTGAATCAGAATCCCGCGATACGAAGCTGGGACCTGAAGAAATCACAAGAGATATTCCTAACGTTGGGGAAGATGCCCTTAAAAACCTTGATGAACAAGGAATTATCCGTGTCGGTGCAGAAGTAACAGACAGTGATATTCTTGTAGGGAAAGTAACACCGAAAGGAATGACAGAGCTTTCCGCAGAAGAACGCTTATTACATGCGATTTTCGGTGAGAAGGCGCGTGAAGTAAGAGATACTTCCCTGCGTGTTCCTCATGGCGGCGACGGCATCGTCTTAGATGTAAAAATCTTTAATCGTGAAGATGGCGATGAGTTACCACCAGGTGTGAATCAGCTGGTTCGTGTATATATTGTTCAAAAACGTAAAATTCATGAAGGCGATAAAATGGCAGGACGTCACGGTAACAAAGGGGTTATCTCCAAAATCTTACCGGAAGAGGATATGCCATTCTTGCCGGACGGTACACCAATCGACATTATGTTGAACCCATTAGGGGTACCATCACGTATGAATATCGGACAGGTGTTTGAGCTGCATTTAGGAATGGCTGCAAGACAGCTCGGACTGCATGTAGCAAGTCCGGTATTCGACGGAGCGACAGAAGAGGATGTTTGGGAAACACTTGAAGAAGCCGGTATGCCGAGGGACGCAAAAACCGTTCTTTATGATGGACGTACAGGAGAAGCTTTTGACAACCGTATATCTGTAGGTGTCATGTATATGATTAAACTTGCACACATGGTTGATGATAAGCTGCACGCTCGTTCAACTGGACCTTACTCTCTCGTAACACAGCAGCCGCTTGGCGGTAAAGCACAATTCGGCGGACAGCGTTTTGGTGAGATGGAGGTTTGGGCATTAGAAGCTTACGGTGCTGCATACACACTTCAAGAAATCTTAACGGTTAAATCAGATGATACCGTTGGACGCGTGAAGACATATGAAGCAATCGTAAAAGGGGATAATGCGCCAGAACCGGGTGTTCCTGAGTCATTTAAAGTACTCATCAAAGAGCTTCAAAGTCTTGGTATGGACGTGAAGATGCTTTCTAGTAACGAAGATGAGATTGATATGCGTGAACTGGAAGATGAGGAAGGTCAAACATCCACGAAGCTTAACATTGAAGTGGAAGAACCGCTTAATCAATAAAAATTTGTGCAGTAATGGTTCACTTTTCATGTGTTAGGGTGACTTCTACGTTGCCCGCAGACGCGGGTTACGTAGAATTTCCTTTTCCTTAGAACCATTCTGCGCTTTCTATAAAAACGAAACCTGATTTAAGAAAATCCCCGACTTTCGCCGAGACATGACGATAAGCCAGGTTTTCTCAAACTTTCTTAACTTGTAAAAGGGAGGATTGCCCCTTGTTGGATGTAAATAATTTTGAGTACATGAAAATAGGGCTTGCTTCACCAGAAAAGATTCGTTCTTGGTCTTACGGTGAAGTGAAAAAACCAGAAACAATTAACTATCGTACGTTAAAACCAGAAAAAGACGGTTTATTCTGTGAGCGTATCTTTGGCCCGCAGAAGGATTGGGAATGTCACTGTGGTAAATATAAACGCGTTCGTTACAAAGGTGTTGTCTGTGACCGCTGTGGCGTAGAAGTAACCAAAGCGAAAGTGCGCCGTGAACGTATGGGACATATTGAACTTGCTGCACCGGTATCACACATTTGGTACTTCAAAGGTATCCCAAGCCGTATGGGATTAGTATTGGATATGTCTCCCCGTGCATTAGAGGAAGTTATCTATTTTGCTGCATATATCGTAACAGACCCGGGAAGCACGCCGCTTGAGAAAAAGCAATTGCTTTCTGAAAAAGAGTTTCGCTCTTATTATGATAAATATGGCAATAACTTTAAAGCTCAAATGGGAGCAGAAGCTATCCGCAAATTATTGCAAGACCTTGATTTAGAAAAAGAAGTGGATGCACTGCGTGAAGAGTTGAAATCAGCTCATGGTCAGCGTCGTACTCGTGCAATCAAACGCTTGGAAGTAATGGAAGCATTCCGTAATTCTGGAAACGAAGCAAGCTGGATGATTTTAGATGTTCTTCCGGTTATCCCTCCAGAAATTCGTCCAATGGTTCAATTAGACGGCGGACGTTTCGCTACTTCAGATTTAAATGACCTTTACCGTCGTGTTATCAACCGTAACAACCGTTTAAAACGTCTGCTCGATTTAGGTGCTCCAAGCATTATCGTTCAGAACGAAAAACGGATGCTTCAGGAAGCTGTCGATGCCTTGATCGATAATGGCCGTCGCGGCCGTCCGGTAACAGGACCAGGTAACCGTCCGTTAAAATCTCTTTCTCATATGCTGAAAGGGAAGCAGGGGCGTTTCCGTCAAAACCTGTTAGGTAAACGTGTTGACTATTCCGGACGTTCCGTTATCGTTGTTGGACCGCATTTGAAAATGTACCAGTGTGGTCTGCCAAGAGAGATGGCGTTAGAGCTATTCAAACCATTCATTATGAAAGAACTCGTATCCAGAGGCCTTGCTCACAACATTAAATCAGCGAAGCGAAAAATTGAAAGAGTGCACCCTGATGTATGGGATGTTCTGGAGGATGTTATTAAAGAACACCCGGTACTGCTTAACCGTGCACCAACGCTTCACAGATTAGGTATTCAGGCATTCGAACCTACATTGGTCGATGGCCGTGCTATCCGTTTGCATCCGCTTGTATGTACCGCATATAACGCTGACTTTGATGGAGACCAAATGGCTGTACACGTTCCGCTTGGAGCAGAAGCACAGGCAGAAGCAAGAATCTTAATGCTGGCAGCACAAAACATTCTTAACCCGAAAGACGGGAAACCAGTTGTTACACCATCACAGGATATGGTACTTGGAAACTACTACCTTACCTTAGAGCGTGAAGGTGCTGTTGGAGAAGGTTCTTACTTCAAAGATACGAACGAAGCATTAATTGCTTATCAAACTGGGTATGCTCATCTGCATACACGTATTGCAGTGCAAGCATCCAGCTTAAATAATAAAACATTTACAGAGAAACAAAATAGCCAGCTATTGTTAACTACAGTTGGTAAGCTGATCTTTAATGAAATTCTTCCGGATTCTTTCCCTTACATGAACGAACCTACAAAAGGGAATTTAGAAGAAAAAACACCAGAAAATTATTTTATTGATCCTGGTACAGACATTAAAGAGGAAATTAAAAACCGTGAAGAGGTTAAGCCATTTAAGAAAGGCTTCTTAGGTGATATTATTGCGGAGGTATTCAAACGATTCAAAATCACAGAAACCTCTAAAATGCTTGACCGTATGAAAGATTTAGGCTTCAGCTATTCTACCAAAGCCGGTATGACAGTTGGTATCTCAGATATCGTTGTACTTGCTGAAAAACAGGGTATCTTAGATGAAGCACAATCGAAAGTAGATAAAGTGTTAAAACAATTCCGTCGTGGTCTGATTACAGAAGAAGAGCGTTATGACCGTGTCATTGCCATCTGGTCAGAAGCGAAAGATGTTATTCAGGATCGCTTGATGGGCTCATTGAGCAACCGAAATCCGATTTATATGATGAGTGATTCCGGTGCCCGTGGTAATGCATCAAACTTCACCCAGCTTGCTGGTATGCGTGGATTGATGGCTGACCCATCTGGTAAAATCATTGAAATCCCAATCAAATCAAGTTTCCGTGAAGGACTAACAGTAATGGAATACTTTATTTCCACACACGGGGCTCGTAAAGGTCTTGCCGATACAGCACTGAAAACAGCCGATTCAGGTTACTTGACCCGCCGCCTTGTAGATGTGGCACAGGATGTTATTATTCGTGAGGAAGATTGCGGAACGGATCGCGGCTTGAAAGTTGCTGCACTCGTAGACGGCTCAGAAGTGATTGAACCGCTTCTAGATCGTTTGATTGGCAGAACAGCATTCGAAAATGTGGCACATCCGGAAACAGGAGAAGTCATTGTCGAGAAAAATGAACTTATTCACGAAGACCAGGCAAAAGCTATTGTGGAAGCCGGTATCGAGGAAGTCATTATTCGTACTGCCTTCACTTGTAACACAAAACATGGCGTATGTCAGAAATGTTATGGCCGTAACTTAGCTACAGGCTCCGATGTAGAGGTTGGCGAAGCGGTTGGAATTATCGCAGCTCAATCTATCGGTGAGCCTGGTACACAGCTGACAATGCGTACCTTCCATACAGGCGGGGTTGCCGGAGACGATATTACGCAAGGTTTACCGCGTATCCAAGAGCTGTTTGAAGCCCGTAATCCAAAAGGGCAGGCAGTCATTACAGAAGTTGCCGGTACCGTTCTGGAAATGAAGGAAGTGAAGGATAAACAAGAAATTGTTATCCAAGGGAATGTAGAACAGCGCAGCTATGCCGTTCCTTACAACGCCCGTATGAAAGTTCAAGAAGGAGATCAAGTGGAAGCCGGGCAAGAGCTTACAGAAGGTTCCGTTGATCCAAAAGAACTTCTTCGAGTGAAAGGTGTAGAAGGTGTTCAAGACTACTTGCTGAAAGAAGTACAG
Organism: Oceanobacillus sp. M60; assembly: GCF_053839645.1. Taxonomy (NCBI): domain Bacteria; kingdom Bacillati; phylum Bacillota; class Bacilli; order Caryophanales; family Bacillaceae; genus Oceanobacillus; species Oceanobacillus sp. M60. The sequence continues at coordinate 28,185 of NZ_JBSSNH010000011.1, forward strand.
CGTGTATATCGTATGCAAGGGGTAGAAATTGGAGACAAACACGTTGAGGTAATGGTTCGCCAGATGCTTCGTAAAATCCGTGTTGTATCTTCTGGAGATACAGAAGTATTGCCAGGTTCCCTGCTTGAACTGCACCAATTCCGAGATGCAAATCATAAGGTATTTAAAGAAGGTACAGAGCCTGCAACAGGCCGCCCGGTATTACTTGGTATTACCAAAGCATCGCTTGAAACAGATTCCTTCTTATCAGCTGCATCCTTCCAAGAAACGACTCGTGTCTTGACAGATGCTGCGATTAAAGGAAAACGCGATGAACTTCTCGGCTTAAAAGAGAATGTTATCATTGGTAAACTTGTTCCAGCTGGTACAGGGATGCCTCAATACCGTACGTTAGAAGCAGAGCTTGATGCGCCGGAATCAGATGAAGAAGTCGCAGACGAAGAAAGCACACAAAGAGTATAATATGTAATCAGGAGGGAGCCTCTCCCTCCTGATAATAAATAAGTGCGCTATTTTTGAAAGCAGTCTAAAAAAATACCATGAATATATTGACAAACAATATTGAGGGTGGTACTATATTCAAGGTGCTTCTGATTATGCTTGCAAAAGTAATTATCAGAGCAGAGCCTAATCGGAACTTCGGTTTATGCTAAATAATAATAACAAAAAGCAATCTGAGTATAAGGTAAATCATTTTTCGCATTGATTTGTGAGAGATTTTTTTATCACTAAAAATGAACCACCTGGATGTGTGGTATTACAAAAGGTTGTTGTTTGATTACTAAATTGAAATTGAGAGGAGGAAAATGCAATGCCAACAATTAATCAGTTAGTGCGTAAAGGCCGTGTGTCAAAGTCAAAGAAATCTGACTCACCAGCACTTAATAAAGGTTATAACAGCTTTAAAAAGAAAATGACTGATGAGAACGCTCCGCAAAAGCGTGGTGTATGTACTCGTGTAGGTACACTGACTCCTAAGAAACCAAACTCTGCACTTCGTAAATATGCGCGTGTACGTTTGTCTAACAACATGGAGGTAACTGCATACATTCCTGGAATTGGTCACAATCTGCAGGAGCATAGTGTTGTTCTTATCCGCGGCGGTCGTGTAAAAGACTTACCTGGGGTACGTTATCACATCGTACGTGGTGCACTTGATACTGCTGGAGTAGAAGGCCGTATGCAAGGTCGTTCAAAATACGGAACGAAAAAACCGAAACAGAAAAAATAAATAAAATTACTCATATGAAGGAAAGGAGGATGTACAATGCCTCGTAAAGGTCCAGTACCAAAGCGTGATGTATTACCAGATCCGCTTTATAACTCAAAATTAGTTACACGTCTCATTAATCAAATTATGATTGATGGTAAGCGTGGTAAAGCACAAAAAATCCTTTATAATGCGTTTGAATTAGTTGCTGAAAGAAGCGGCCAAAACGCAATGGAAGTTTTTGAGCAGGCAATGAAAAATGTTATGCCAGTACTTGAAGTACGTGCCCGCCGTGTTGGTGGTTCAAACTATCAAGTGCCAGTGGAGGTTCGTCCAGAACGTCGTCAAGCGTTAGGATTACGTTATATTGTTAACTACTCCCGTCTGCGCGGAGAAAAAACAATGGAAGAACGTCTTGCTAATGAAATTCTTGATGCTTCTAATAACACAGGAGCTGCTGTTAAGAGAAGAGAAGATATGCATAAAATGGCAGAAGCGAACAAAGCATTCGCTCACTACCGTTGGTAATATAAATCTAACAAAAGCTTTTTATAGGAAGGAGAAGAATACATGGCTAGAGAGTTCTCCTTGGAAAAGACACGTAATATCGGTATTATGGCGCACATTGATGCGGGAAAGACAACAACTACTGAGCGTATTCTTTTCTATACAGGACGTATTCATAAAATTGGTGAAACCCACGAGGGTGCTTCACAAATGGACTGGATGGAACAAGAGCAGGAGCGTGGAATCACGATTACTTCCGCTGCAACAACTGCTGCTTGGAATGACCATCGTATAAACATTATCGATACACCTGGACACGTGGACTTCACTGTTGAAGTTGAGCGTTCCCTTCGTGTACTTGATGGTGCGGTAACTGTACTTGATGCACAATCAGGTGTAGAGCCACAAACGGAGACAGTATGGCGTCAAGCGACAACATACGGTGTTCCTCGTATTGTGTTTATTAACAAAATGGATAAAACAGGTGCTGACTTCTTGTATTCAACGAATACATTAAAAGAACGCCTTGGTGCAAACGCACATCCAATTCAAATGCCAATTGGTGCTGAAGATGAATTTAACGGAATTATCGACTTGATCAAGATGGAAGCTCACATCTATTTAGATGATTTAGGGCAAAAATCGGAAACAACTGAAATTCCTGATGAATTAAAAGACCAAGCGGAAGAGCTGCGTGCTAACTTGATTGAAGGCGTAGCCGAAACGGATGAAGAGCTTATGATGAAGTATCTTGAAGGAGAAGAAATCTCTGAAGAGGAGCTTGGAAATGCAATTCGTCAAGCTACGTTGAATGTTGATTTCTATCCGGTACTTTGCGGTTCTGCATTTAAAAACAAAGGTGTTCAGTTAATGCTGGATGCGGTTATCGATTATCTTCCTGCTCCAACAGATGTACCTCCAATCGAAGGTATTGTTCCTGGAACAGAAGAAAAAGTAACTCGTCCATCATCTGATGAAGGTCCATTCTCTGCATTGGCATTTAAAGTAATGACTGACCCTTATGTTGGTAGATTAACATTCTTCCGTGTGTACTCTGGTACACTTAAATCAGGTTCTTACGTGAAGAACTCTGTAAAAGATAAGCGTGAGCGTATTGGACGTATCCTGCAAATGCACGCAAACTCCCGTGAAGAAATTTCGATTGCATATGCTGGCGAAATCGCTGCTGCGGTAGGCTTGAAGGATACTTCAACAGGTGATACTCTATGCGATGAAAAGGATCTTGTTATTCTTGAGTCCATGGAATTCCCTGAGCCGGTTATCTCGGTTGCGATTGAACCAGAAACAAAAGCAGACCAGGATAAAATGGCCATTGCTCTTGCTAAACTTGCAGAAGAGGATCCAACTTTCCGTACAGAAACAAACGTAGAAACTGGTCAAACAATCATCTCTGGTATGGGTGAGCTTCACTTAGATATCATCGTTGATCGTTTAAAACGTGAATTTAAAGTTGGTGCACAAGTTGGCGCTCCGCAAGTTTCTTACAGAGAAACATTCCGTGTTGCTGCTGAAGTAGAAGGTAAATTCGTACGTCAGTCTGGTGGACGCGGACAATTCGGTCACGTTTGGGTTAAATTTGAGCCAAACGAAGAAGGCGCTGGATTCGAGTTTGTTAACAATATCGTTGGTGGTGTTGTTCCTCGTGAATACATCCCGGCTGTTCAACAAGGTATCGAAGAATCCATGGAAAATGGTGTCCTTGCCGGATATCCATTAATCGACGTAAAAGCTACATTATTTGATGGAAGTTATCATGATGTCGATTCCAACGAAATGGCGTTTAAAGTAGCTGCTTCTATGGCATTAAAAGCTGCTAAAAACAAATGTAATCCAGTACTTCTTGAACCAATAGAGAGAGTAGAAATTGTTGTCCCAGAAGAATACATGGGAGACATCATGGGTGATGTAACATCGCGTCGTGGACGTGTAGAAGGTATGGAAGCACGCGGAAATGCTCAGGTAATTAAAGCTTTCGTACCGCTTGCTGAAATGTTTGGTTATGCAACTGCATTACGTTCAAACACGCAAGGACGCGGAGTGTACACAATGCACTTTGACCACTATGAAGAAACACCTAAAAGTATTACAGAAGAAATTATCAAGAAAAATGCAGGTCAATAATTGATTTTTTCTTCAATCTGACGTATAACATTTAATAAAGGCTGGGAAATTTTTAACGATTTCCTGGCATATAAAAAATTGCTATATATTTAAAGGAGGAACTATAAATGGCTAAAGAAAAATTCGACCGCTCGAAAAGTCACGTAAACATTGGAACAATTGGTCACGTTGACCATGGTAAAACAACTTTAACTGCTGCAATCACTACAGTAATGGCAAAAAGAAATGGTGATGGCACTGCAATGGCTTATGACCAAATTGATGGTGCTCCAGAAGAGAAAGAACGCGGAATTACAATCGCAACTTCTCACGTAGAGTACGAAACTGAAACTCGTCACTATGCACACGTTGACTGCCCAGGTCACGCTGACTATGTTAAAAACATGATCACTGGTGCTGCACAAATGGACGGAGCTATCCTTGTAGTATCTGCTGCAGATGGCCCAATGCCACAAACTCGTGAGCATATCCTATTATCTCGTAACGTTGGGGTACCTTCTATCGTAGTATTCCTTAACAAAACAGATATGGTAGACGATGAAGAGCTACTTGAATTAGTAGAAATGGAAGTTCGTGATTTATTATCTGAATATGATTTCCCTGGTGATGATGTACCAGTTATCGCAGGTTCTGCTCTTAAAGCACTTGAAGGCGATGAAGAGTATGAAGAAAAAATCGTTGAATTAATGGCTGCAGTGGACGAATATGTTCCAACTCCAGAACGTGATACAGATAAACCATTCATGATGCCAGTTGAGGACGTATTCTCTATCACTGGTCGTGGTACTGTTGCTACAGGCCGTGTTGAGCGTGGAGAAGTTCGCGTTGGAGACGAAGTAGAAATCATCGGTATCAACGAAGAATCTTCTAAAACTACTGTAACTGGAGTAGAAATGTTCCGTAAGCTTCTTGACTATGCTGAAGCTGGTGATAACATTGGTGCACTACTTCGTGGTGTTTCCCGTGAAGATATCAACCGTGGACAAGTACTAGCTAAGCCTGGTTCAATCACTCCACATACAAACTTCAAAGCAGAAGTTTATGTATTATCAAAAGATGAAGGTGGACGTCATACGCCATTTTTCTCTAACTACCGTCCACAGTTCTACTTCCGTACAACGGATGTAACTGGAGTAATCACGCTTCCAGAAGGAACTGAAATGGTAATGCCTGGAGATAACATCGAAATGTCAGTAGAACTTATTGCACCAATCGCGATTGAAGACGGAACTCGTTTCTCTATCCGTGAAGGTGGACGTACAGTTGGATCTGGCGTTGTATCTACTATCGAAAAATAATAAATGCTTTTCATATAGGAAGGCAGCGTGACGACGTTGTCTTTCTATTCCTAATAAAAAAGAACCTTCGATAAATTATCAGCTGATTATCGAAGGTTCTTTTTTATATTATACAGTAACTTTAGGGTGTTCCGTTGCAATATGGCGAAAGCATTTATCTAATCCATTTAAAACGATAGAATGTGTTATAAAGACATCTTGATTATTCTCAATTCCTTGTGAGAGCATATTACTGGTTATACTTGTAGCTATAAAAGCGCATTCATCTGTGTTGACCAGCTCATGGTGAGAAAGTGCTTCATTTGGGCGGGCAAGTCCCATAGATACGCAACGATTCCATTGCTCATCTGTATTAGGAAGCAACCTTGCCTGCATCTCTCCGCCTAAGCTTTTTACTCCGACAGCTGCCAGAACTCCTTCTGGTGCACCGCCGATACCAATAAATAAGTCAGCGTTGCCTTGGCGATGTATACATGTTGAAATGGCAGGGATAATATCGCCCTCTTCAAACAATTCTGTTCGAACACCTAAAGCACGTGCTTCTTCTACCCAGTGATTGTGTCTTTCTCTATCCTGTGTAATTATTTTTAATTCTTCCAGCTTCTTTCCTTTGGCCTCTGCAATGATACGCAAGTTTTTCTCCAGAGGAAAATCAATATTAATTTTGCCGGCTGCTTCCGGACCAGTTACAATCTTCTCCATATACATATCAGGCGCATGAAGCAGTGTACCTTTCTTTGCAATGGCAATGACGGCAATCGCATTATTTTTTCCTTTAGAAGTAGAAGTAGTCCCATCAATTGGATCAACAGCCAAGTCAATGCCTTTTCCGTGTCCAGTGCCCACCTTTTCACCGATAAACAGCATAGGCGCTTCATCGATTTCTCCTTCCCCGATAACGATTTCCCCGTCCATATGGATTTTATTTAGCTGGGTACGCATCGAATCTGTAGCTGCCTGATCAGCTTCTATTTTATTTCCCGTGCCAATCCAAGGATATGTTGCAAGTGCTGCGGACTCGGTAACATGCAGAAATTCTTGAATGAACTGGTTCATAACTGCCAACTCCTTTAGAATTTTTATTTGTAAAACGAAATAACGATTATGAAATACATCATTCAGAAGGTGCTTTTAAAGTGATATAACAAAATGAGTATTAAATTAATAGTAATACAGTTTTTATTTTATATCAATATATTTCATTTATTATTGATTATTATTTTTAGTTTTTATTTCGTGGTGCTTGTTAAGATAGCGATATGTAATGAAGGAATAAGACTGTGGTGTAACTGCCATATGGTATAAAAAGTTAGAAAAAAACAACTCCTCCAATAGATATGAATTTGTTATGATAAAAGAGCAGTAAATGAAAATACGTGTTAGTGAATTGGATATGCAATCAGGATTTTTGTGATGGGAGAGAGAAGATGCTTTTTAATAATAAGTACAGAGAAGAGATTATTGAAGCTGTATTTGAAAAAACTAATTTTTGTTTTGTTGTAGTCAATCGAGAGGGATTGATTACTTATTTAAATAAAAATTACTGTGATTTCATTGAGGTGACATTAGACGATGTGCTGGGTAAGCATGTCACCGATGTTATTGAAAATACCAGGATGCATATTGTCGCAGAGACGGGAACAGAAGAAATTGCAGATCTGCAATATATAAAAGGGAACCATATGATTGCAAATCGCATCCCGCTGTTTGCTGAAGGGGAGCTAGTTGGAGCTGTCGGAACCGTGCTATACAAAGACACCGAAGAATGGAAGAAAATGAACTCCCATGTGAAAGCGTTGTTATTAGAAATTGAAAACTATCAGAAAAAATTACGTAATCCAAAAGGGGCCACCTATTCATTAAATGATATTGTCGGCAGCTCTATCCAGATAAATGACATTAAAGAAAAGATTAAAAAGGTTTCGTCAGGAGATGCCTCGATATTATTAGAGGGAGGCAGCGGCACGGGAAAGGAGCTATTTGCCCATAGTATTCATCATTTAAGTGAACGCAGTGCTAAGCCATTTATAAAAGTGAACTGTGCAGCCATTCCAGTAGATTTACTGGAGTCCGAATTATTTGGTTATGAAGGCGGCGCATTTACCGGAGCTAAAAAAGAAGGAAAAAAGGGTAAATTTCAACTGGCTGATGGCGGAACACTGTTTTTGGATGAGATTGGAGATATGCCATTAACGGCACAGGTTAAAATTCTTCGTGCGCTGCAAGAAGGAGAGATTGAAGCAGTTGGAACGGAAAAAACACAGAAAATTGATGTCCGAATTATTTCTGCAACAAATCAGTCAATTGAAGAGCTGATAAAGGAGAATCGTTTTCGGGAGGATCTTTATTACCGGATTAATGTAATTTCCATTAAAATTCCTCCTTTAAAGGAAAGAGCGGAAGATATTCGGGTAACGGCAAAGTTTTTGCTGAGGAAAATCACACAGCGTACAGGCAAACGAGTGGTCAGCTTCAGTGATGCGGTAATGCATTTCTTTATGCACTATGATTGGCCGGGGAATGTCCGCGAACTGGAAAATGTGATTGAATCTGCAGTACATCTGACCAATACAGAAATGATTGAATTGGAAGACCTGCCTGATCATATGCAGCAAAGCCTCTATATAACGGAAGACGGGATGGGGTTGAAAGAAATTTTGAGCAGAGCAGAAAAACAAGCTTTGCTACATGCTATCCACAAATCAAATGGAGATAAGATAAAAGCTGCTGATTTACTTGGAATCGGCAAGTCGAGTTTTTATGAGAAAATAAAAAAATATGACTTATAGATTCCAGAAACGTGGAATAAATTCCGTGAATCCGGAAAAATTAAAACTCTTTCTGTGTAAGTGCTTACAAATACATAAATGTTAGCGGAAGGCCTGTATTCCATAAATCTGGAATACGGGCCTTCTGTTTATCGGCTTACTTTGTTGTCTATCCTTTATTCTTCTGTTTAATCATTTTTGGCATGTTTTTTGCTACTGTACTGTGGAGGGGGGAGATGCAAATGAAAACAATTTATACATCTTTTGAAGACGCTGTAAAAAATATTCAGGATGGTTCCACGATTATGGTAGGAGGGTTTGGGCTGGTCGGTATTCCCGAGAATCTTATTTTGGCATTGGTGGACTCAGGAGTTAAACACCTTACAGTTATATCGAATAATTGCGGAGTAGATGATTGGGGACTGGGATTACTTTTAAAAAATAAGCAAATAGATAAAATGATTGGTTCCTATGTTGGAGAAAATAAAGAGTTTGAACGGCAGGTGCTGGCGGGAGAATTAGAGGTAGAATTAACACCTCAGGGCACGCTGGCAGAGCGGATTCGGGCAGGGGGGGCAGGTATTCCTGCGTTTTATACACCGGCTGGAGTCGGAACCCCTGTTGCAGAAAATGGAGAAGTGCGTGTTTTTGATCGAAAAGAGTATTTGCTGCAGACTGCATTAAAGGCAGATTTCAGCTTAATCAGAGCCGCTGTCGGAGATGATGCCGGAAATTTAGTTTACAACAAGACAGCGAGAAATTTTAATCCGATGATGGCTGCTGCAGGAAAAGTAACCATTGCAGAGGTAGAGCAGCTGGTTGAAACAGGTTCTATCGATCCAGATCATGTCCATACGCCGGGAATCTATGTTCAGGGAATGATTGAAGGGAAACAGGAGAAAAGAATTGAACGTCTGACATTACGGCAGGAAATGTAATCGAGATCAAGGAGGATGAAGGTTATGGTAAAACAATTAGATAAAGCTTCTGTCAGAGAAAGAATTGCCAGGAGGGCTGAAAAAGAAATTGAAAGCGGTTACTACGTTAACTTAGGGATTGGAATGCCTACCATGGTTGCTAACTACATTCAGGAAGGGAAACAGGTTGTCCTTCAATCAGAAAATGGGCTGCTCGGGATAGGAAAGTCTCCTTTAAAAACGGAGGTTGATCCGGATTTGATTAATGCCGGGAAGGAGACGGTTACAGCTCAAATCGGTGCATCCTATTTTAGTAATGCAGAGTCATTTGCAATGATACGGGGGGAACATTTAAATCTTGCTATCCTGGGAGGGATGGAAGTTTCTGAAACCGGGGATTTGGCAAACTGGATGATTCCGGGAAAAATGATCAAAGGTATGGGGGGAGCAATGGATATTGTCCATGGAGCAAAAAAAATCGTTGTTATTATGGACCATGTTAATAAGCATAATGAGCCAAAGATCTTAAAAAAATGCAGCTTGCCTTTAACCGGCAAACAGGTCGTCAATCGAATTATTACCGATCGAGCGGTGATTGATGTGGAGGAAGATGGTCTTATGCTTGTCGAAGTAGCAGAAGGCTGGACGGCAGAAGAGATTATCGCGTCAACAGAAGCTGAGCTTCGAATTAGTGAGCATTTGCAACCGGGAGCTTATTAATCTCTTTGCCGGAAAGCTGGTATGATTGGATATAAAATGAAACTTTATTAAGGGTTAGTATTGCGAGGGGGATTATATATGATAGAAAATAAAGTAGTTTTTATAACAGGTGCAGCAAGCGGTATCGGGTATGAAATTGGCCGTGCGTTTGCAAAAAACGGTGCAAAGGTAGCTTTGTCAGATGTGAATGAAAAGAAAGTGGTGGAGGCTTCGGAGAATTTAAAGAAGAAGGGCCATGACTGTATCGGACTGAAATGCGATGTTACCAGTGAAGAAGAGCTTAAACAGGCTTTGGATTACACAGAAGAAAAGTATGGAAGAATCGACGTTTTAATTAACAATGCAGGGTTACAGCATGTATCTGCTATTGAAGATTTTCCAACTGAAAAATTTGAGTTTATGACTAAGGTTATGCTGGTTGCTCCATTTATGGCAACCAAGCTTATTTTCCCGCTGATGAAAAAGCAAGGATTTGGACGGATTATTAATATGGCTTCGATTAATGGGCTGATTGGTTTTGCAGGTAAGGCAGCCTATAACAGTGCTAAGCACGGGGTGATCGGTTTGACCAAGGTGTCTGCTTTAGAAGGAGCTGCAGATGGGATTACGGTGAATGCGATTTGCCCTGGGTATGTCGACACGCCGCTGGTGCGCGGACAGTTTGAGGATTTGGCAAAAAATCGTGGTGTGCCAATTGAAAAAGTACTGGAAGAAGTATTATACCCATTAGTGCCTCAGAAACGGCTTTTAGATGTTCAGGAGGTTGCGGATTATGTCATGTTCTTAGCCAGTGATAAAGCAAAGGGAATTACGGGGCAGGCAATTGCATTAGATGGCGGCTATACAGCTCAATAATAAAAAGAAGAGGTGAGAATAAAAATGACAAATGTATATTTGATTGAAGGAGCAAGAACACCATTTGGCACCTTCGGCGGAAGTTTGAAGGATGTCGGACCTGCTGAATTAGGTATAGCAGTTAGTAAGGAAGCAATTCGCCGCAGCGGAATACCGGCCGAAGTTATTGATCTGAGCGTTTTGGGCAATGTTATTCATTCCGAAAAGAATGCGCCCTATCTTTCCAGACATGTCGCGCTGCAGGCGGGCATACCGTTAGCGAGTCCTGCTTTGACGGTCAACCGTTTATGCGGCTCCGGCCTGCAGTCTGTCGTCTCGGCCGTGCAATCCATTTTACTCGGCGAGGCGAGTGTGGCACTGGCTGGAGGAGTCGAAAATATGAGTCAGTCTCCCTATGCATTAAGGGGAAGCAGGTTCGGGACAAAATTAAAAACACCTCAGGTGGATGACATGCTTTGGGCAGCTTTAACCGATGAATATATTGGTTCGGGGATGGGAGTTACTGCAGAGAATTTAGCTGAGAAATATCATATTTCCCGTGAAGAACAGGATGTATATGCTTGTTTGAGTCACCAGCGGGCTGCAAAAGCACAGAAAGCAGGAAAGCTGGAGGAGGAAATCATTCCAGTGGAGATAATGTCCAGAAAAGGAACAACAGTTGTAAATACGGATGAGCATATCCGTGAGAGTACGACGGTGGAGAAGCTTGCAGGGCTCAAGGGTGCTTTTAAGAAGGATGGAACGGTGACAGGAGGGAATGCCAGCGGGATTAATGATGGTGCTGGAGCAGTTATTGTAGCCGATGAGCACTACGTAGAGCGGCATCAGGTAAAGCCTCTGGCAAGAATCGTGTCATGGGGAGTTGCGGGCGTGGAACCGGAATATATGGGGATTGGGCCGGTGCCTGCGATAAAACAGGCCTTAAAAAAAGCCGATCTTACCTTGGATGATATAGATGTAATAGAAGTAAATGAGGCATTTGCTGCCCAGTATTTAGCTGTTGAAAAAGAGCTTGGCTTGGATCGGGAAAAGGTCAATGTCAATGGGGGCGCTATCGCTTTGGGACATCCGATTGGAGCCAGCGGAACAAGGGTGCTCTACACATTAGCAAAGGAGCTGAAACGAAGCAGGAAGAAATATGGCATTGCCTCCTTATGTATTGGTGGAGGGCAGGGGATTGCGATGATTTTGGAGGCTGTTTAACCTGAAATGATACATCAAGAATAGATTCTTCTCTGCTGTGAGAGGGCAATTTAATTTGCGGTAAAATGATTTGTTCTTTCTAATTAGCATAGCGACAAAAAAGAGAGAAATGGAGGGGTATGCATGTTTGGAATTATATTAGGCTTAGTTGTGCTGATGGTTCTTGCTTATTTAGGGTGGTCTATTATTTGGGTAGCGCCCATTGCAGCAGGAGTAGTGGCACTAGCTGGAGGTCTGGATCTTTTAGAGGCATATACAGACACATATATGAGCGGGTTTGTTAATTTTGCTAAGCAATGGTTTCCTGTGTTTATGCTGGGGGCAGTTTTTGGCAAGTTGATGGAAGACACAGGGATGGCGAAGTCCGTTGCTATTGCATTAACAAAGGTAATTGGCACGAAACGGGCTATACTGGGGGTGCTTGTTTCCTGTGCGGTTTTAACCTATGGAGGGGTCAGTTTATTCGTTGTCGTGTTTGCTGTTTATCCATTAGCGTTGACATTATTCCGGGAGGCGAATATCAGCAGACGTCTGATTCCGGGTACTGTCGCATTAGGGGCTTTTACATTTACGATGACAGCTATTCCCGGGACTCCTCAAATTCAAAACTTAATTCCGGTTCCGTATTTTAATACGAATGCGATGGCAGCTCCGGTTATGGGGATAACAGCAGCTGTTATTATGGCTGTTGGCGGTTATGGTTACATGCGATGGAGAGAAAAGCAGCTGACTGCAAAAGGGGAGGGCTATACCGAGCCAAAAGATAATAAAATCGTACAGGTAGAAGGGAACGCGCCTCATTTTATATTATCTATCTTACCGTTAGTCACCGTTGTGGTAACGTTGAATATTTTTCAATGGGATATTGTGATTGCTTTATTGTCCGGAATTATTCTGCTGCTTCTATTAAATATTACGAAATTCAGAGGGTTTGTGAAAGCAATTAATAGTGGCGCAGTAGGCTCTGTTACAGCCATTGTAAATACCAGCGCTGCTGTTGGGTTTGGTACGGTTGTTCAGGCGGTGCCGGGCTTTGATCGGTTGACGGCGCTGTTAATGGGAGTGAAAGGAAACCCCTTAATTTCTGAAGCCATTGCAGTAAATGTTTTAGCCGGCTCCACAGGCTCTGCTTCAGGCGGGATGGGTATCGCCTTGGAAGCTTTAGGGGAGAGATATTATGAGCTGGCACTCAGTACAGGTATTGCTCCGGAAGCATTCCACCGAATTGCGTCTCTTTCCTCGGGAGGACTGGATACGATGCCGCATAATGGTGCAGTGCTAACGTTGCTTACCATTACAGGGATGACACATAAAGACAGCTATAAGGATATTTTTGTAGTAGCGGTAGCTATTCCAGTTTTAGCAACAGCGGCCGCAATCATTTTAGCGTCTTTGGGCATCTACTAGAGGGATAGATAAAACACAAATCCAACAGCCGGGTTGTGATCGTATACGTTTTGAATTCTGTGAAAGGAGCAGAATGAAAACTTGGCTGCTGGAAGTTTTATTCATAAGAAGTCGTGCTAAAGAAACGGTATGTCATAATATATTATAGAAAGAACCGAAACGGTGATGCTGTTGGAAGAGTGTTTCGATTGATAATATAGCAGCATACAAGGGGGGAGCTCGATTGAAAGTTTTAACAAGATTCTTTGACAGGGTGGTACAGAGATATTTACCAGATGCATTTTTATTTGCTGTTATTTTAACGATTTTGGTTTACTTACTGGGTGTCACTATAACAAGTAGCGGCCCGGTGGAAATGATAACGTATTGGGGAGAGGGTTTTTGGGACCTGCTTGAATTTGGAATGCAAATGTCACTGGTGGTTGTGACAGGGTATATTTTAGCAAGTACACCTGTTGTGAAAGGTTTTTTAGCGAAACTCAGCAGAGCGGCAAAAACACCGGGGCAAGCGGTGATGCTGGTAACATTCGTTGCTTTGCTTGCTTGTTTAATAAACTATGGCTTTGGACTTGTTGTCGGAGCATTATTTGCTGTTCATGTGGCAAAGCGGGTTCCTGCAGTGGACTATCGGATATTGATTGCCAGCGCCTACAGCGGTATGGTCATCTGGCATGGCGGTTTTTCCGGGTCGGTACCGCTGCTCATTGCCACACCAGGGCATTTTTTAGAAGATGCTATTGGAATAATTCCTGTAACAGAGACATTGTTCAGTTCATTTAATCTGTTTATTGTCATTACCTTATTAATTACACTTCCGCTTTTTAATCGGTACTTATTAAAGGGAGCAGATCCTATAGGTAAAATCGATCCTTCATTATGGAAGGAAGAATCCGGAGAGGAAACGGAAGCGGAAGTTCCTCAGTCGGTAACACCCGCAGAAAGGCTGGAGAACAGTCAGGCCTTGTCTTTTCTGATTGGCATGATGGGACTCCTTTTTATTGGGTATCATTTCGTTGCCAATGGATTTGACCTAAATATCAATATCGTCAATTTTATTTTTCTTTTCTTGGGAATCCTTCTTCACAGAACACCAAGACGGTTTCTGGATACGGTAGGGAGAGGTGTGAAGAACGCCGGCGGAATTATTATACAGTTTCCATTCTACGCTGGAATAATGGGGATGATGGTGGCATCTGGATTATCAGATAAGATTTCATTATGGTTTGTCAGTTTCGCAACCGAATATACACTGCCTATTTTCACTTTTCTCAGCGCAGGTTTGGTTAATGCGTTAGTACCTTCCGGCGGCGGACAATGGGCTGTCCAAGGCCCTATCATGATACAAGCAGCGCTTGAAATTGGAGCCGATACAGCAAAAACAGCCATGGCAGTTGCCTGGGGAGATGCCTGGACAAATATGATACAGCCATTTTGGGCCCTGCCTGTACTCGCCATTGCCGGGTTGAAGATTCGGGATATTATGGGCTTTTGTGTCATGATTCTACTGTTTACCTTTATTCCGATTGCGATCGGGTTTCTACTATTATAACGGAAAGTTTATATAAGATTGTGAAGCGGAACGGTAAAACAGCCGATTCCGCTTATTCATTGTTTTATTTAAAAGTATTTAGCACAAGAACAAGCAGAATTTCTGATATTATATAAGGAAATAAAAAAACTTTTAAAATAAGCTTGCAATCATACTGGATGCTATGTATAATATAAAAATGTGCAAACTTGTAGATAGCTATGTATAAGCTTGCTAAGGTCAAAGATATTTGTTATACTAATGTAGTTGACCAATTAATGCGATGATGCGGAAGGTTGTTGGCACACCCGGCCCCTTTGCCATGGCGGTGTGTTAAGGAATTTTCGCGGAGAATGTCTATAATAATATAGGCGAGAAGGAGGGAAAATGATGGCAAAAGAGAAAATCAGAATTCGTTTAAAAGCATACGATCACCGCATCTTAGATCAGTCTGCTGTGAAAATTGTGGAAACTGCAAAACGTTCCGGAGCAAAAGTGTCTGGTCCGATTCCATTGCCGACTGAAAGAGCTGTTTATACAGTGTTGCGTGCGGTTCATAAGTACAAAGATGCTCGTGAACAGTTCGAAATGCGTACGCACAAGCGTCTGATCGATATTCTTGAGCCTACACCAAAAACGGTTGATGCGCTGATGCGTTTAGATCTTCCATCTGGTGTAGATATTGAAATTAAATTATAATTCGTTTTAAATACAGGAGGTGTAACGGATGACGAAAGGAATCTTAGGTCGTAAAATCGGCATGACTCAGCTTTTCTCTGAAAATGGAGAACTTGTACCAGTAACAGTTGTTCAAGCTGAGGCAAATGTTGTGTTGCAAAAGAAAACATTAGAAAATGATGGTTACGAAGCGTTGCAAATCGGTTTTGCTGATAAAAAGGAATCACGTACAAACAAAGCGGAGAAAGGTCATGCTGAGAAAGCAGGCACTGCCCCTAAGCGCTACGTTCGTGAAATCCGTGGCGCAGAGGTTGACAACTATGAAGTTGGTCAAGAAATCAACGTTGATATCTTTGAAGCCGGTGAAAAAATCGATGTGACAGGAACATCTAAAGGGAAAGGATTCCAAGGTGCTATCAAACGTCACAATCAACAACGCGGACCAAAAACACACGGTTCTCATTTTCATAGAGCTCCAGGTGCGATGGCTGCAATTGATGCAATGCGTGTTTTCAAAGGTAAAAAATTACCAGGTCATATGGGTTCTGAACAAAAAACAATTCAAAACCTTGAAGTTGTCAGTGTAGATACTGAAAAGAATTTACTTCTGATTAAAGGAAATATCCCTGGTGCAAAAAAATCTTACGTAAAAATTACGAGTGCAGTAAAAGGTAACTAATCACATAAACGAAGGGAGGATATGTCATGCCTAAAGTAGCACTTTTAAAACAGGATGGAAGTAATGTTGGAGAAATCGAATTAAATGACGCTGTTTTTGGTATCGAGCCAAACACACATGTACTTCATGAAGCGGTTGTTATGCAACGTGCATCTTTACGTCAAGGTACACATGCTGTTAAAAATCGTTCAGAAGTTCGTGGCGGAGGCCGCAAACCATGGCGCCAAAAAGGAACTGGCCGTGCACGTCAAGGATCTATCCGTTCACCACAATGGGTTGGCGGTGGAACTGTTTTCGGACCTACTCCACGCAGCTATAGCTATAAATTACCAAAGAAAGTTCGTCGCTTAGCGTTAAAGTCAGCATTATCTTCTAAAGTAAAAGAAGAAAGCTTGTTTGTTTTAGAAGCAATCACAATTGATGCTCCAAAAACAAAAGAAATTGTAAATATCTTAAACGGACTTAAAGTTGAAGAGAAAGCACTTGTTGTTCTTTCTGAGAAAGACGAAACAGTTGCCCGCTCTGCGAACAACTTACAAAACGTAAAGGTATTAACTGTAGAAGAATTAAATGTACTTGACTTGCTTACGCATGACAAGCTGATCATCACAAAAGATGCAGCTGAAAAAGCAGGGGAGGTGCTCGCATAATGAAAGATTTGCGCGATGTAATTAAACGCCCTGTCATTACAGAGAATTCTGCTGACTTAATGGCAGAGAAAAAATACACGTTTGAAGTAGCTGTAAAAGCGAACAAAACAGAAATCAAAGATGCTGTAGAAACCATCTTTGGTGTGAAAGTAGAAAAAGTAAACACAATGAACCTTAAAGGTAAATTTAAGCGAATGGGCCGCTACGGTGGATATCGTCCAGACCGTAAAAAAGCTATCGTTCAGTTATCGGCAGATAGCGAAGATTTAGATTTCTTTGAGGCTTAATCATACGAATGAATATATTCCAAACTAAAAGGAGGGACAACGATGGCGATTAAAAAGTATAAACCAACCTCAAATGGTAGACGTAATATGTCTGGATCAGACTTTGCAGAGATTACTACGAATACCCCTGAGAAATCCCTTTTAGCTCCATTATCTAAACGTGGTGGACGTAACAATCAAGGGAAATTAACGGTTCGTCATCACGGCGGCGGTCATAAGCGCCAATATCGTATTATCGACTTCAAACGCGATAAAGATGGTGTGCCAGGACGCGTTGCTACAATCGAATACGATCCTAACCGTTCAGCAAACATTGCATTAATCCATTATGCTGATGGGGAGAAACGTTATATCCTTGCTCCGAAAAATGTTAAAGTAGGGCAAGTAATTGAATCTGGTGAAAATGCAGATATTAAAGTAGGTAACGCATTACCGCTTGGAAGCATTCCAGTAGGTACTGTTATCCATAATATCGAATTAAAACCGGGACGCGGAGGCCAAATTGCTCGTTCTGCTGGTGCAGAAGCTCAAATCTTGGGACGCGAAGAAAAATATACACTTGTACGCCTTGCTTCTGGAGAAGTTCGTTTAGTATTAACAACTTGCCGTGCTACAATTGGTCAAGTCGGTAACATTGAACATGAACTCATCCGTGTAGGTAAAGCTGGTCGTTCCCGTTGGAAAGGTATCCGTCCAACTGTTCGCGGTTCTGTTATGAACCCTAATGATCACCCGCATGGTGGTGGTGAAGGACGCGCGCCAATCGGACGTAAATCACCAATGTCACCTTGGGGCAAACCAACACTTGGTTACAAAACACGTAAACGTAATAAACCATCTGATAAGTATATCGTTCGTAGACGTAAAAAATAAACGGAAAAACGGGCGGGCTAAAGCACCCGTCTCTAATCCCTGGAAGGAGGCTTATCCATGGGTCGCAGTTTGAAAAAAGGACCTTTTGCAGATGACCATCTAATGAAGAAAATTGAAGTATTGAACACAGAAGACAAGAAGCAAGTAATAAAAACTTGGTCTCGTCGCTCAACAATTTTCCCGCAATTCGTTGGTCATACCGTTGCAGTATATGATGGACGTAAGCATGTGCCAGTATATATCACGGAAGATATGGTCGGTCATAAATTAGGTGAATTCGCACCAACTCGTACGTACAGAGGACACGCTGGTGACGATAAAAAAACAAGACGTTAAATGAGAGGAGGTACCAGGCATGCAAGCTAAAGCCGTTGCGAAATCAGTTCGTATTGCTCCTCGTAAGGTTCGTTTAGTTGTAGATCTAATTCGAGGAAAAGAGGTTGGCGAAGCAATCGCTATTTTAAAACATACACAGCGCGGAGCTTCTCCAGTCGTAGAAAAAGTATTAAATTCTGCTGTTGCGAACGCAGAGCACAACTATGAAATGGATGCAGACAATTTA
The DNA here is from genome assembly GCF_053839645.1 of Oceanobacillus sp. M60. NCBI lineage: Bacteria > Bacillati > Bacillota > Bacilli > Caryophanales > Bacillaceae > Oceanobacillus > Oceanobacillus sp. M60. Next base: position 46,469 of record NZ_JBSSNH010000011.1, read on the forward strand.
GTAGTATCTGAAGCATATGTGAACGAAGGAGCTACTTTGAAACGTTTCCGTCCACGTGCACAAGGACGTGCAAGCAGAATCAATAAACGTACCAGCCACATCACAGTTGTGGTAAACGAAAAGAAGGAGGGATAGTCAGTGGGTCAAAAAGTTAATCCAACAGGTCTTCGCGTAGGTGTCATTAAGGACTGGGAGTCTAAATGGTACGCTGGGAAAGACTATGCAGACTTACTGCATGAAGATATTAAAATCAGAGAATATCTTGAAGGACGTCTTAAAACGGCTGCTGTTTCTTCTATTGAAATTGAACGTGCAGCAAACCGTGTAAACATTACTATCCATACTGGCAAACCAGGTATGGTCATTGGTAAAGGCGGATCCGAAGTTGAAGCTTTACGTAAATCTTTAAACAACTTAACTGGCAAACGAGTTCATATCAATATCGTTGAAATCAAAAAAGTAGATATTGATGCAGCACTTGTTGCTGATAATATTGCTCGTCAATTAGAAAATCGTATTTCATTCCGTCGTGCTCAAAAGCAAGCTATCCAACGTGCGATGCGTGCTGGAGCTAAAGGAATCAAAACACAAGTATCTGGACGTCTAGGCGGTGCGGACATCGCTCGTGCAGAACATTACAGTGAAGGAACAGTACCACTTCATACTTTACGTGCTGACATTGACTATGGTACAGCAGAAGCTGATACTACGTATGGTAAATTAGGTGTTAAAGTATGGATTTATCGTGGAGAAGTCCTTCCAACAAAAACCGATAAATAAGGGAGGGGGCTCATTACTATGTTAATGCCTAAACGTGTTAAATATCGTAGACAACATCGTGGTAAAATGAGAGGCCAAGCAAAAGGCGGTACAACTGTTTCTTTCGGAGAATATGGTTTACAAGCACTTGACGCTTCTTGGATTACAAGCCGCCAAATCGAGGCAGCGCGTATTGCAATGACTCGTTACATGAAACGTGGCGGTAAAGTTTGGATCAAAATCTTTCCAGACAAACCTTACACTGCAAAGCCTTTAGAGGTTCGTATGGGTTCCGGTAAAGGTGCTCCAGAAGGATGGGTAGCAGTAGTAAAGCCTGGTAAAATTATGTTTGAAATTGCAGGTGTATCTGAAGAGGTAGCTCGTGAAGCACTTCGACTTGCAGCACATAAATTACCTATTAAAACGAAATTCGTAAAACGTGAAGAAATTGGTGGTGAAAGCAATGAAGGCTAAAGAAATCAGAGATTTAACCACTGCCGAAATTGAAAAAAATGTTAAAACGTTGAAAGAAGAGTTATTTAATTTACGTTTCCAATTAGCTACTGGTCAATTGGAAAACACTGCACGTATCCGTGAAGTGCGCAAATCAATTGCTCGTCTTAAAACCGTTGTTCGCGAGCGCGAACTAAGTGCAAATAACTAAAGATTCCAGAGGGGAGGTTAACCTCAATGTCTGAACGTAATGATCGTAAAGTTTATACTGGTCGTGTTGTATCCGACAAAATGGATAAAACTATTACAGTTTTAGTTGAAACTTACAAATTCCATAAGCTTTATGGAAAACGTGTTAAGTATTCTAAGAAATTTAAAACACATGATGAAAACAATGTTGCAAAAACTGGTGATGTTGTAAAAATCATGGAAACTCGCCCGCTATCAGCTACAAAACGTTTCCGTTTAGTAGAAGTAGTAGAAGAAGCGGTAATTATTTAATAAAGTTCGCTCGGAAGGTATCCGAAGGGAGGTCACAGTGTTATGATTCAACAAGAAACTCGTTTGAAGGTTGCAGATAACTCTGGTGCTCGTGAAGTATTAACCATTAAAGTATTAGGCGGTTCCGGTCGCAAAACTGCCAACATTGGTGATGTAATTGTTTGCACGGTCAAACAAGCAACACCAGGGGGCGTTGTCAAGAAAGGCGACGTTGTAAAGGCAGTGATTGTACGTTCTAAATCTGGTGCTCGTCGTAAAGATGGTTCTTACATCCGTTTTGATGAAAATGCTGCCGTAATTATCCGTGATGATAAAAGTCCAAGAGGAACTCGTATCTTCGGACCTGTTGCACGTGAATTACGTGAGGCTCAATTCATGAAAATCGTATCTCTAGCTCCAGAAGTTTTATAAGAAGAAATTTCCTCATCAAGGAGGTGCGTAAAGCATGCATGTAAAAAAAGGTGATAAAGTCAAAGTGTTATCCGGCAAAGACCGCGGTAAAGAAGGCACTGTATTAGAAGCATTTCCGAAAAAAGAGCGCGTATTAGTAGAAGGTGTGAACATGATCCAAAAACATGCGAAGCCATCTCAAGATAATCCGCAAGGCGGAATCTTGAATATCGAAGCTCCAATTCATGTTTCTAATGTATTGCCAATCGATCCGAAGTCCGGAGAACCAACTCGTGTTGGCTATGAAATAAAAGATGGTAAAAAAATCCGTATTGCAAAAAAATCCGGTGAAGCATTAGATAAATAAGTTTTTCTGTGAAAGGAGGGCTAACACATGAACGAATTAAAACAAAAGTATAACGATGAAATCACTTCATCTTTAATGAATAAATTCAATTATGATTCCGTAATGGAAGTACCTAAAATAGAGAAAATCGTAATCAACATGGGTGTTGGTGACGCAGTACAAAACTCTAAGGCATTGGATAGTGCTGTTGAAGAATTAGCTTTAATTTCTGGTCAAAAACCATTGATTACTCGTGCTAAGAAATCCATCGCAGGTTTCCGTCTTCGTGAAGGAATGCCAATTGGTGCAAAAGTTACTTTGCGTGGAGAACGCATGTATGACTTCTTGCAAAAACTGATTGCTGTATCTCTTCCACGTGTACGTGACTTCCGCGGTATTTCTAAAAAAGCATTTGATGGTCGTGGAAACTACACTTTAGGTGTGAAAGAACAGTTGATTTTCCCAGAAATTAATTACGATAAAGTCAATAAAGTTCGTGGTATGGATATTGTTATTGTAACAACTTCTAACACTGACGAAGAAGCTCGTGAACTTTTAGCTGGGCTGGGCATGCCTTTCCAAAAGTAGTCGTGAGCTAATACAAGGAGGGAAAATTTTGGCTAAAAAATCTATGATAGCGAAACAAAAGCGCCCGCAAAAATATAAAGTACAAGAGTACACTCGTTGCGAACGCTGTGGTCGCCCGCATTCAGTAATTCGTAAATTTAAACTTTGCCGTATTTGTTTCCGTGAACTTGCCTATAAAGGTCAAATTCCTGGTGTCAAAAAAGCAAGTTGGTAATCCCCGATTCGGGAAGGAGGTAATTAGTAATGGTTATGACAGATCCAATTGCAGATATGCTTACTCGCATTCGTAATGCGAACATGGTTAAACATGAACAATTAGAGCTTCCTGCTTCTAAAATTAAAAAAGAGATCGCTGATATCCTGAAACGTGAAGGCTATGTGAAGGATTATGAGTTAGTTGAAGATAACAAACAAGGTATATTACGTATCTTCTTAAAATATAGTGCAAACGAAGATAGAGTTATCACAGGAATCAAACGTATCAGTAAACCAGGTTTACGCGTATATGCTAAAGCAAATGAAGTACCACGTGTATTGAACGGACTTGGCATTGCTATCGTATCAACTTCTAACGGAATGCTTTCTGACAAAGAAGCTCGTTCTCAGGCAGTTGGCGGAGAAGTACTAGCGTACGTTTGGTAAGAACTATAATTTATCAGAGGAGGTGCAGAGAATGTCTCGTGTCGGACTTAAGGCTATTGAAATTCCAGAAGGTGTAGAGTTGAAATTCAACGGAACTACACTGACAGTTAAAGGACCAAAGGGTGAATTAACAAGAGATTTTCATCCAGATATTAAAGTTAACGTTGAGGGTAATATCGTAACTTTGGAGCGCCCGAGTGATCATAAAGAACACCGAGCACTGCATGGTACTACTCGCAGCTTAATCAATAACATGGTAGTTGGAGTAAGTAAAGGTTTTGAAAAATCATTGGAAATCAACGGTGTTGGTTACCGTGCTCAAAAGCAGGGAAACAAAACAGTTGTTAACGCTGGTTATTCACATCCTGTTGAACTTGACCCAATTGACGGTATTGAAATCGAAGTACCTAAAAACACACAAATCGTTGTTAAAGGTATCGATAAAGAGTTAGTAGGAGCAGTTGCTGCTAATATCCGAGCAATCCGCCCGCCAGAGCCTTATAAAGGTAAAGGAATCAAATATGCGGATGAATATGTACGTCGTAAAGAAGGTAAAACTGCTAAGTAAGTTTTTTAGCCCGAGAAAGGAGTGACCCAGATGATCACAAAGCCTGACAAAAATGTTATCCGTAAAAAGCGTCACAACCGTGTACGCAGAACATTATCAGGAACTGCAGAACGTCCACGTTTGAATGTGTATCGTTCCAACAAAAACATTTATGCTCAATTGATTGATGATGTCAATGGTGTAACCCTGGCAAGTGCTTCTACAGTTGATAAAGAGCTTGAAATCAACGGAAGCAATGTCGACGCTGCGAAAGCAGTTGGGGCAGCTGTTGCAAAACGTGCAATTGACAAAGGATATAAATCTATTGTATTTGATCGTGGTGGTTATTTATATCATGGACGAATCAAAGCTTTAGCAGAGGCAGCTCGCGAGGAAGGCCTTGAATTTTAAAAGTAAAAGGAGGTAACCATCTATAATGATTACGAATATTGATCCGAGCAAATTAGATCTTGAAGAACGTGTTGTTACGGTCAACCGTGTTGCAAAGGTTGTAAAAGGTGGACGTCGTTTCCGCTTTGCAGCATTAGTAGTTGTAGGTGACAAGAACGGTCATGTAGGTTTCGGTACTGGTAAAGCACAAGAAGTACCTGAAGCTATTAAAAAAGCAGTAGATGATGCGAAGAAAAACTTAATTACTGTACCAATCGTAGGCACAACCATTCCACACCAAATCCATGGTCAGTTTGGTTCTGGTAACGTATTGATGAAGCCTGCTTCTGAAGGTACTGGAGTTATCTCCGGTGGTCCAGTACGTGCGATTTTAGAGCTTGCTGGTGTAGGTGATATCCTGACAAAATCATTAGGATCCAACACACCAATTAACGTTATCCGTGCTACATTGAACGGTTTAACTAATTTAAAAACAGCTGAGGACGTAGCGAAATTACGTGGAAAGTCTGTTGAAGAACTGTTAGGATAAGGAGGGAATCACTATGTCTAAAAAATTAGAAATAACCCTCACTCGCAGTGTTATCGGAGGCAGTGACGTTCAACGTAAAACTGTTGAAGCGTTAGGGTTAAAGAAAATTCGTCAATCGGTTGTACGTGAAGATACTCCAGCCGTTCGCGGTATGGTTAACAGAGTGTCCCACTTATTGACAGTTAAAGAAGTTTAATAAATTTATTGTGAAGAGGAGGTGCTCGCATGAAACTTCATGAATTAAAAGCAGCAGAAGGAACTCGTAAAGAAAGAAACCGTGTAGGTCGCGGAACTTCTTCAGGTAACGGAAAAACTTCTGGTCGTGGACATAAAGGTCAAAAAGCACGTTCTGGCGGCGGTGTAAGACTTGGTTTTGAAGGTGGTCAAATGCCCTTATTCCAACGTTTGCCGAAGCGCGGTTTTACAAATATCAACCGTAAAGAATATGCAATTGTGAACCTGGATACACTTAATCGCTTTGAAGAAGGAACTGAAGTTACTCCAGAGCTATTATTAGAAACTGGTGTCGTAAGCAAATTGAATGCTGGAATTAAGGTTCTTGGAAAAGGTCAATTAGAAAAGAAACTGACTGTAAAAGCTCATAAGTTCTCTGCATCTGCGAAAGAAGCAATTGAGGCAGCGGGCGGTCAATCTGAGGTGATCTAATTTGTTTCAGACACTCTCCAATTTTTTACGTGTGAAAGATATAAGAAATAAAATTATATTTACACTGCTAATGCTTATTATATTCCGTATTGGTACGTTTATTACCGTGCCCTTTACAGATCAATCAGCAATTCAATTTATGATGAGCCAGCAAAATATGTTTGGCTTCATAAATACGTTTGGCGGTGGGGCGTTAGAAAACTTCTCCATTTTTGCGATGGGGATCATGCCTTACATCACCGCATCAATTATCATGCAGTTGTTGCAAATGGATGTTGTTCCGAAGTTTGCTGAATGGAAGAAGCAAGGAGAAATGGGTCGAAAGAAAATCGCTCAGGTCACACGTTATGCGGCTGTCGGTATAGCATTTGTTCAGGCAATTGCTATGTCCATCGGTTTTAATGCCATGGCAGGGGGATTACTGATTCAGGATCCTGGCGTCATCAAATTCTTAACGATTGCTATCGTATTAACAGGCGGAACAGCTTTTCTAATGTGGTTAGGTGAACAGATTACTGCTCACGGTGTAGGTAATGGTATTTCTATCATTATCTTTGCCGGTATCGTTGCTGCTATTCCGAACGGCGCTGGCCAAATATACAATCAATATTTCTCGAACCCGGGAAGTGAATTGTTTATCAATATCGTTATTGTAACGTTAATTGTGTTAGTGGTTATTGCTGTGACGGTTGGAATTATTTTCGTAAACGAAGCATTGCGTAAAATTCCAGTGCAGTATGCGAAAAAGTTAGTTAATCGTACACCAGTAGGCGGACAGTCAACGCATCTGCCAATCAAGGTAAATGCAGCAGGGGTAATTCCAGTTATTTTTGCGATTGCCTTTATGATTGCACCTACGACCATTGCTGGATTTTTTGAAGGAAATCAAGTAGCAAATATCGTAACGTACGTTTTTGATTACACACAACCTGTAGGTATGATAATCTATGTTGCACTGATCATTGCTTTCTCCTATTTCTATACATTTGTTCAGGTCAATCCAGAACAAATGTCCGAGAACTTGCAAAGACAGGGCGGCTACATTCCTGGAATTCGTCCGGGGCACAATACAGAAGAATATTTAACAAGGGTGATTCGCAGATTGACCTTTGTTGGTGCATTATTCTTAGCAGCTGTTTCTGTGTTCCCAATTATCTTGGGCGGTCTTGCAAATCTTCCGCAGACAGTTCAAATCGGCGGCACGAGCTTGATCATTGTTGTCGGTGTTGCATTAACAACCATGAAGCAATTAGAAGGTCAGCTTGTAAAGCGACATTATAAAGGGTTTATTAAGTAAATTTCCTGCCTACAAAAGCGAGGGGAAAGAATGAATTTAATCTTAATGGGGCTACCTGGTGCTGGGAAAGGTACCCAGGCCGAGAAAATCGAAGAAAAATATAACATCCCTCACATTTCAACGGGGGATATGTTCCGACTGGCGATTAAAGAAGGTACGGATCTTGGCAAGAAAGCAAAGGAATATATGGACCAAGGAAATCTTGTTCCAGATGAAGTAACTATCGGTATAGTCAAAGAGCGCTTAGCAAAGGACGATTGTAAAGAAGGTTTCCTATTAGATGGATTCCCGCGCACAATTGCTCAAGCGGAAGCACTTGAAGAATTGACAGCTGATTTGAATAGAACCATCGACTATTGTATACATGTGGATGTACCAGAAGAAAAATTGGTAGAGCGTTTAACTGGACGGAGAATTTGTCCGACTTGCGGAACAACTTATCACGTTGTTTATAACCCTCCTAAAACAGAAGGTATTTGTGATAAAGATGGCTCCCAGTTAATTCAGCGAGATGATGATCAACCTGAAACGGTGAAAAAACGGTTAGCCGTTAACGTAGAGCAAACACAGCCATTACTTGATTTTTATCAAGAAAAAGGATATCTTTTGAAGGTGGACGGTGATCGTGATATTAACGATGTGTTCTCCGATATTGAATCCATTTTGGATAAATAAGTCACCCCTTTTAGCAGACAGAATAAGTGCAAAACTTAGGTCTGCGAGTTATAATAGGTGAGATAATGTGTAATGCTTTTATCAAACACGATAAAAAATTGGTTCATCAACCTTTTGATATAAAACAAACAATTGCCTAGGTGATGGTGAGAGCTGATATACGTTAACAAATTGATTTTCTAAAAGCAAGGGTCAATTTGTACGTATGATGCAGGATAGTGATTCAGGTCAGTACAATTGATATCTCGGTTGTGAACGGCCGGTTGTCCTACGCTGGCCAATGGAAGAAGCAAGCAGTGCGTTTATAAATCATCTTCTGATGATAGAGCGCCAGATGTACGTTCAATGTTTCCCGGAAGATAAGCGAGCAGCATATCAAGACTGGCTTGTCACAAAAGGAAACGAAAGCTTTATCCTAGATTTAGATAAGGTTGTAACTGATTTGAAGAAGGGAGATCACACACAATGGCGAAAGACGATGTTATTGAAGTAGAAGGTACAGTGACAGATACATTGCCGAATGCGATGTTTAAAGTGGAGCTTGAAAACGGCCATACCGTATTGGCGCATGTATCTGGTAAAATCCGTATGCACTTTATCCGCATTTTACCGGGCGATAAAGTTACGGTTGAGCTTTCTCCGTATGATTTAACCAAAGGACGAATTACGTACCGTTATAAATAAACGAGCTCCGATCTAAAAGGAGGTAATGATGATGAAGGTAAGAGCATCTGTAAAACCAATTTGCGAGAAATGCAAAGTCATCAAACGCAAAGGTAAAGTAATGGTAATTTGTGAAAATCCAAAACACAAACAAAAACAAGGCTAATAAATAGGAGGTGCTAGCATTCTATGGCACGTATTGCAGGTATTGATATTCCACGTGATAAAAGAGTAGTAATTTCCTTAACATATGTTTATGGTATTGGAAAAACTACTGCACAGGAAGTCCTTAAAGAAGCAGGCGTTTCTGAAGATACTCGTGTCCGTGATTTAACGGAAGACGAATTAACAAGAATCCGTCAAGCGATTGATAGCTACACTACAGAAGGGGATCTTCGTCGTGAAGTATCCTTGAACATCAAACGTTTGATCGAAATCGGTGCTTACAGAGGTATTCGTCATCGTCGCGGATTACCAGTTCGCGGACAAAAGACAAAGAATAACTCTCGTACACGTAAAGGCCCACGTAAGACAATGGCTAACAAGAAAAAGTAATGTAAGGAGGTAAGCTTACAAATGGCACGTAAAACAAATACGCGTAAACGTCGTGTGAAAAAGAATATAGAATCTGGTATTGCTCATATCCGTTCTACTTTTAACAATACAATTGTTACTATCACGGATACACAAGGTAATGCTATCGGCTGGAGCTCTGCTGGTGCTCTAGGTTTTAAAGGATCTAAAAAATCAACTCCGTTTGCTGCACAAATGGCTGCTGAAACAGCTGCGAAGTCTGCAACCGAAAACGGCATGAAAACATTAGAAGTTACTGTTAAAGGACCTGGCGCTGGTCGTGAAGCTGCAATCCGTTCTTTACAGGCTGCTGGATTAGAAGTTACTGCAATTGTTGACGTAACTCCAGTTCCTCATAATGGTTGCCGCCCGCCAAAACGTCGTCGTGTTTAATTTAACCGTATAGAATTTTATCAACTTGGTCATACTGGTTGATAAAACATACGGTTATCTACATGTGTAGATAAACAGATTCCAAAGACAGTTTGTACAAAAGATTATTAGGTAGAGCAGAAACGCCAACTGCCTATTTGAGGAATTTCGGTTAGACTTTGTTGTCTAGCCGGGGTTTCGACGTTTTAAAGGAGGGTTTGTTAAATGATCGAGATAGAAAAGCCAAAAATTGAAACGATTGAAATTAGCGATGATGCTATGTTTGGTAAATTTGTAGTTGAACCGCTAGAACGTGGATATGGTGCCACACTTGGAAACTCCTTGCGTCGTATCTTACTATCCTCACTACCAGGTGCTGCTGTAACAACTGTTCATATCGATGGAGCACTGCATGAATTTTCAACGATTGATGGGGTTGTGGAGGACGTTACTACTATCATTCTTAATTTGAAAAAGCTTGCACTAAAAATCTACTCTGATGAACCGAAGACATTAGAAATTGATGTTCAGGGAGAAGGAGCAGTAACTGCTGCAGACTTGACATATGATAGTGATGTGGAAGTGATGAACCCAGATCTTCATATTGCGACATTAAACAGTAAAGCTAACCTTCATATGAAGTTAACTGCTGAAAGAGGCCGCGGATATCGCCCGGCAGATGAAAACAATTTTGATGATCAGCCAATTGGTGTCATTCCAATTGATTCCATTTTTACACCAGTATCACGTGTTACGTATCAAGTAGAGAACACACGTGTAGGTCAAATCGCTAATTATGATAAACTGACATTGGATGTTTCGACTGACGGTAGTATTCGCCCAGAAGAAGCAGTTTCTCTAGGTGCAAAAATCATTACGGAGCATTTGAATATTTTTGTCGGCTTGACAGATGAAGCACAGAACGTAGAAATTATGGTTGAAAAAGAAGAAGATCAAAAAGAAAAAGTAATGGAAATGACCATTGAAGAGCTTGATCTTTCTGTTCGTTCTTACAACTGTTTGAAACGTGCTGGCATCAACACTGTACAAGAGCTTGCAAATAAATCTGAAGAAGATATGATGAAGGTTCGTAATTTAGGACGTAAATCATTAGAAGAAGTAAAAGTAAAATTAGAGGATCTAGGATTAGGTCTTCGAGATGATGACTGATATAACAGTCACCTGACTAGTTTCAAAAAAGGGAGGGATAGTCCGTGGCTAGAAAATTAGGACGTTCAACAGATAGTCGTATGGCTCTTCTTCGCAACCTTGCAGCTGATGTAATCATTCATGAACGCATTGAAACAACAGAAGCAAAAGCGAAAGAGTTAAGATCGATTGTAGATAAAATGATTACTCTTGGTAAGCGTGGGGATTTACATGCACGCCGTCAAGCTGCAGCATTTTTATACAACAAAGAAGCGGATGAAGAAAATAATGTAATTCAAAAACTATTTGATGATGTTGCTGCGCGCTATGAAGATAGACAAGGTGGATATACACGCGTTCTTAAACTTGGTGAACGCCAAGGCGATGGCGCTAAAATGGCAATCATTGAGTTGGTTTAATTTACTACAAACGGCAAGGGGCAGGACTCAATCTCTCTCAGAGGTTATCCAAGCCCTTTTTTTGTATTGGAAAATGATTATTTACTAATCTTTGATATATATTGTTTCGATTAAGATATCCATTGTTTTTGGTTTATAGGGAAGAGAAGAACGAAATTTTTTACTAATACCCAGCGGAGGAAATACACGGAGACTCCTGTGGGAATGCGCAGTGTGAAGACCCCGCAGAAAAAAGCGAACTTCTTTTTTTGAGGAGGCTGAGGACAAGCCCACGGAAAGCGTAGTGTATTTCCGGAGCGTTGGCTAGAGATGCCCTTAAACTTTATTAACTTTTGTTTAATGTTTAAGTAAATACTTTCGTTCATCAACCACTATGAGTAAAATAATAACCATAATAGAAAAAACAAATTACATAATAAACAATAGGAGAAGGGGGTGTCTGGATGGACAGAAAAAAGCTAGTAGAGTTTAAGAATGTTTCCTTTCAATATGAGGAAGAGCTTGTGTTAAATCAGGTTTCCTTTGAGATTTATGAAGGCGAATGGGTTGCGATTATTGGACACAATGGCTCTGGAAAATCAACCATCGCCAAGCTGCTTAATGGATTATTAATGCCAAAAGATGGGGAAATCGTTGTCGATGGTCAAAAAGTAGATGATGATACCGTCTGGGATATACGTAAAGACGTAGGGATGGTCTTTCAAAATCCAGATAATCAATTTGTTGGGGCAACCGTTCAAGATGATGTGGCATTTGGAATGGAAAACAGAGGAATCCCCAGAGAAGAGATGAGAGAGAGAATCCAGCGCACCTTATCTGCCGTTCGTATGCAGGATTATTTAATCACTGAACCCCACCGGCTGTCTGGCGGGCAAAAACAGCGAGTGGCGATTGCCAGCGTCTTAGCGATTGCTCCAAAAGTATTGATTTTAGATGAGGCAACAGCAATGCTCGATCCGACTGGCAGAAAAGAAATTATGCATACCGTAAATGATATCCAGGAATCAGAAGGACTTTCTCTGATTACCATCACACATGACTTGCAGGAAATTGTTCAAGCAGATCGTGTGATTGTGATGAATAAGGGAGAAATTTGGGAAGAAACCACACCAAGAGAGTTATTCCTGCAGCGGGAAAGCTTGCGTGAAATTGGCTTGGACGTGCCCTTTGTTGCACAATTAACTGATGAGCTGATGAAGCAGGGCGTCGAATTAAAAGAAGCAGCATTAAACCACGAAGAGTTGTTGGAGGAATTATGGAAATTCAATTCAAAGATGTAAGTTATATTTATCAAGAGAATAGCCCCTTTGCCCACAAAGCCCTTGAAGACATTTCTTTCACGGTGGAAGCTGGTTCGTTTGTTGCTGTGATTGGTCATACAGGCTCTGGGAAATCAACACTCATCCAGCATTTAAATGGTTTAAGCCTGCCGAGCAGGGGAGAGATAACGATTGGTGATTTCCTGCTGAGTTCAGAAGGAAAGCCTAAGAATATCCGTGATTTAAGAAGAAAAGTTGGTGTGGTGTTTCAATATCCGGAGCATCAGCTATTTGAAGAAACCGTTGCGAAGGATATTGCTTTTGGTCCGAAAAATTTTGATGTGGAGCAGGAGGAAATTGACCGCAGAATAGAGCGGCTTCTCCCTGCCGTCGGACTGCCAGCAGAAATATTAGAGCGTTCTCCGTTTGATTTAAGCGGCGGACAGAAGCGGCGTGTAGCTATTGCAGGCGTATTGGCGATGGCTCCAGAAGTGCTTGTATTGGACGAGCCGACTGCCGGTCTGGATCCGCGCGGACAGCGTGAAATCATGGATATGTTTTATCAGCTGCACCAGGAGCGTCAACTGACGACGGTATTGGTAACGCATAGCATGGAGGATGCGCTCGCTTATGCGGATAAAGTGATTATTCTAAATGGCGGTAAAAAATATATGGAAGGTCTGCCGCTGGAAGTATTTAAACAAACAGACAAGCTGCAGGAGGTCCAATTGGACACGCCGGAGGTTATTCATTTTCTGAATCAGTATAATGAACGATTCGGTACTTCTTTAAACTATCAGCACCAAACCTTGCAGGAGTTAGCAAATGAGATAAAGGGGCAGCTGGAGGTGGAATCGGATGAATAATGCATTAATCATTGGTCAATATGTTCCTGGAAACTCCTTTATCCACCGGTTAGACCCAAGAACCAAAATCACAGTTGTCTTTTTCTTTGTGATTGTTGTCTTTTTTGCAAACAATGTACCGACGTACAGCTTATTAACTGCTTTCTCCTTGCTTTGTGTACTGAATTCCAAAGTACCGTTACAGTTTATATTAAAAGGATTGCTGCCCGTCTGGTTTTTAATTATTTTTACATTTATTCTGCATCTGATTATCACAAATGAAGGAAATGTCGTAGTCGATTGGGGATTTTTTAAGATATACAGCGGCGGGATTATCCAAGGTTTTGCGATTTCCTTACGCTTTTTCCTGCTTATCCTGACGACTTCTTTATTAACGTTGACAACCACACCGATTGAAATAACGGATGCCATGGAGGAAATGCTTCACCCATTGAAAAAAATTAAGTTCCCTGTTCATGAGCTGGCGTTGATGATGTCTATTTCTCTGCGGTTTATTCCGACATTGATGCAGGAAACAGATAAAATATCCCGAGCGCAGGCGGCACGCGGTGTTGATTTTCGTACAGGCCCGGTGAAGGATCGGATTATGGCAGTTATTCCATTACTGGTTCCTTTGTTTGTGAGTGCGTTTAAACGTGCCGAGGACCTGGCAATGGCGATGGAAGCGCGCGGTTATCAAGGCGGGGAAGGGAGAAGCAAGCTCCGTGAATTGCACGTAGGTACAAAGGATATTCTTGTATTGATTGCTTTTGTACTAATGTTGGCAGCCTTGTTTGTGTTAAGACAGTAAGGAAAGGAAAGGGACTGTGTAAATGGAACGGATAAAATGCACGATTACTTATGACGGTTCAGGCTTTGCGGGTTTTCAGGTACAGCCTGATCACCGTACCGTTCAGGGCTCACTGGAAAAAGCCTTAGCTAAAATCCATAAAGGGGAAACGATACGTATCCAGGCATCGGGGCGAACGGATACAGGTGTCCATGCAGTTGGACAGGTTATTCATTTTGATACCCCTTTAACGATACCTGAGCGAAACTGGAAACAAGCTGTCAACACCCTTTTGCCGGATGATGTCCGGGTATTATACGTAGAGAAAGTGGATGCTGCCTTTCATGCCCGCTACAGTGTAAAGCAGAAAGAATATCATTATATCGTCTTGAACCGGGAAGATCCCGATGTATTCCGCCGCAATTATGTATTGCACTTTCCTAAATGTCTTGATATAGAAGCCATACAAGCTGCCTGTAAGCATTTAGAGGGGACACATGACTTTACCACCTTTTCTTCCGCAAAGTCGTCTGTGAAAGGCTCTAAAATACGTACATTGTTCCATGCATCCTGCAGGAAGAAAGAAGACGATATTGAATTTGTTTTCCGTGGAAGCGGCTTTTTGTACAATATGGTGCGGATAATGGTCAGTGCACTTTTAGACGTGGGAATTGGCAAGCGGCGTCCAGAGGAAATACCAGCCCTCTTAGCTGCGAAAGAGAGAGGTCAGCTGGGGAAAACAATTTCTCCAAATGGACTGTATCTATGGGAAGTAAGCTATCATGAGCAGGAAAAAGAGAAGCATTCCGGAGATTGAAAGAATAGACACAAAAAAGAGAAGAATTTTTTCAATTACTTTCATACGAGGCTTGACTTTTGGTTGGGAAAAGTATAAGATGATATATGGCATTTTATTTCTAAACCATGATTAGCCCCGGAATCTAATTATGTTAAGAATAAAAATATGATTACGAAGAATAAAGAATGAACGATATATGGAGGGAAAAAATCATGCGCACAACTTTCATGGCAAATGAAGCGAACATCGAACGCAAATGGTTGGTTGTGGATGCGGAAGGACAACGTTTAGGACGTTTAGCAAGCGAAGTAGCTGCTATCTTACGTGGTAAACATAAACCTACGTACACACCACATGCAGACACTGGTGATTATGTAATTATCATCAATGCAGACAAAATTGAACTATCTGGAAACAAAATGAATGACAAAATGTACTACAATCATTCCCATCATCCAGGTGGATTAAGAGCACGTAACGCATACGAAATGCGTACAAAATACCCTGAAGAAATGCTTGAAGTTGCAATCAAAGGAATGCTTCCAAAAGGACCTTTAGGACGTAAAATGAAGAAGAAATTGCACGTATACAGAGGCGCTGAGCATAGCCATCAAGCTCAAAAACCAGAAGTTTACGAACTTCGCGGATAATTAAAGGGAGGTAAATGAATTGGCACAAGTACAATACTATGGCACAGGTCGCCGTAAAAAGTCAACTGCCCGCGTACGTCTAGTACCAGGTACAGGAAACGTTACAATCAATGGTCGCGATGCTAGAGACTATTTTCCATATGAAACACAACTTTTAATCTTGAACCAGCCGCTTGCTACTACAGAAACTCAAGGAACATATGATGTTCTTGTAAATGTACATGGCGGAGGATTTACTGGTCAAGCAGGTGCAATCCGTCACGGAATCGCACGTGCTTTACTGCAAGCAGATCCAGAATACCGTGCTTCATTAAAAACAGAAGGATTTCTTACACGTGATCCTAGAGCGAAAGAGCGTAAGAAATACGGTCTTAAAAAAGCCCGTCGTGCTCCTCAGTTCTCAAAACGTTAATAAATCAAGACTTGCAAATCCCTCAACCTCCTATGGTTGGGGGATTTTACTGTATATGTGGACGTTTAAATTGGTAGAAAAATTCACACGTAGCATACACGTAACATACGAGTAGCAGACAAATAATTTAGAGAAAAAGAAACTGTGGTTTTGAAATTAGGTTTGATACAATTACATTGATAAGATGGATTGGGATAGTGCAACAATACCAGCTAATAGTTGTCAATACTTAAGTCTAAAAAAGTTCCGAAAAACGTGTTACACTAAAATTAAGCATACCAAATAACCTTCATGCAACAACAAGAAGGTGTTTGAATATTAGGAAAACTATTGTTTAGAACTGATCAACAAACGGGCCATTTTGTTGTATAAGCAGAAGCTTCTGAGGTTGTCGAAGTAGTATTATATCTGATTTTATTTTTGTACAAAAGAGCAGCAGTTTACTTTAATGGGGGGTAATGTCAATGGAGAAGAATACCGGTGTAACATTTCAAGTGAGAATTACTGATTATGAAAAGGGGATAAAGTGGTATGAAAAGCTTTTTAACAGGAAACCTGACTTCATACCACACGGGGACTTTGCAGAGTGGGAGATTGTTCCTAACACGTGGCTTCAGGTTGCTAAAGGTGAACCAACAAATGGGAATGGTCCATTGAGGTTAGGTGTAGAAGACATTGAAAATGAAAGAAGAAGGCTTGTGGAAGTTTTAAACATAGAGATAGAAAGTGTTAACACCAGAGAAGGTGTCCCAGCTGCTTGGTGTTCTTTTGAAGACCCATACGGAAATAGGATTGGCTTGTATCAAGAAATTTAATGTAAAGTAATACATAGTTTAGACTTTATTCCAGACTAGGGCGCGTTTCTCTAAGAAATACGTCTGTTTTCATTTAAGGGACAGATTGTCAAAGTTTACTGGCTAAAAGATATTTAGAGGTTAATTTTTTTAAAAAAGACTAAATAGGCAGGATCATCTAACCTGCTTGTTGAAAATTAGAAATAACTTATCATGGAGGATGTCAATATGCAAAAAGTGGTTCCTGCATTCCGCATTACTGATTATAAAAAGAGTAAGGCGTTTTACGTAGAAGGAATGGGATTTCAAATTGATTGGGAGCATCGGTTTGAACCTGATTTTCCTGTTTTTGTTCAGATCACTAAGGATGAAATGACTATTTATTTAACTGAACATACTGGAGACTGCGAAACGGGTGGGTTAATTCACTTATTTGTTCCCAATGTTGATAAATGGTACTACGAATTAAAGAGTAAAAAAGATATCCGTATTACGGAACCTCCAAATGAGGATCTTGAAGGACTTCGTATGATGACAGTCGTAGATCCTGATGGAAATCAATTACGCATATGTACTCGTTTATAAACAATCTTTTAATACTAATTTAAAGGGTTTGATCTCCAGCAATAGGGCTCATTCGCGGAATAAGCCTTGCGCATATTGTTGATTCATCGGGCGCTATTCCCTAATAAGGAGAAGCACCCATCTTGCATATTAGGGCCATTTTGTTGAACAAGGAAATGAATTGGTACTAAGCATATCAAGGTGGTTTTACACGATAAAATATATTGCTTAGGGAACGTACGTTTGCTAGAATAAAGTAAACGACAGAGGGTGAGTTTAATGAGCAATTTAGTGCTTCGGAATGTGGATGAGGATGACCTTCCTATTTTTTTTAAGCATCAACGGGACAGTGAGGCAAACCAAATGGCCGCCTTTACAAGTAAGGACCCTAATGATTGGAATAGCTTCGCTGAACACTGGAACAAAATACTTACGAATAAGAATATTATTAAGCAAACTATCATTGTTGAGAACACCGTAGTTGGCCATATTGTACACTTCGAGCAGTCCGGAAAACCAGAAGTAACCTATTGGATTGGAAAGGAATACTGGGGTAAGGGAATCGCAACCAACGCTTTACAAGAATTTCTAAAACAGGTTTCAATTCGTCCACTTTATGCTCGCGCTGCAAAAGACAATACTGGATCCATAAAGGTTTTAAAAAGATGTGGGTTCATGATTTCGGGTGAAGATAGCGGGTATGCAAACGCGCGTGGTAAGGATGTTGAAGAGTTTATTCTCACCCTTAACTAAAGAAATTCAAACTATAGTGTTTATTGTGTTTATTCCTTTATAGGGCGCAGTTGTTGAATAAGCATTGCGCCGTTAAAGGGCCAGATTGTGTAATAATTAATAATAAGCCTACCCCTCAATCAAATAGAGGATTAAGGGGTAAGCTGATATTAAACAAATAATTATTTTTTTACAGCATGGATGTAATGAATCGTTTCAAAGGCTTTTAAATAATCCGAACGATCGCTAAAGAATTTATTATTTATAACATCGGGTGATAAATGTTCGTAAATAAGTAATCCTGCATCTTCTAACAATATTTCTATTTCGTCATAAGTAAAACATGATTTCATTGGTTCGCCACTAGCGGATGCCATTTGCACCATATTCTGAACTCGGTTAGACAATCCTTTTTCTTCAAATAGTTTATCATCTGCATAATCAAAAACGATGGAACTTCCCAATGGAATCTCTGCAAATAATTCTTTAATTAAATTTGAAATTTCTTCTTTTGTTAAGTAATAGGAAACACCTAAGAGACTATAAAAGGTTTTTTTGTTTGGTTGAAAACCCTCATCAATAAGGTTTTGTAGGATAATATCTTTGGTGAAATCCATTGGAACAAAGTGAAAATTATAAGGAATTTGATAATTAGATTTGGCTAGCCTATTCCTTTTAAAATCTTGTGTAGACGGATAATCAACTTCAAATATTTCCAACTTAGGGTCTAATTCTGGGTTCCGAAAACAAAATGTATCCAATCCAGCTCCTAGAATGACATATTGTTCAGCTCCTAGTACTATCTCATGGAATAATACTTTTTCACAATAGGCAGCACGTGCTAATGGAGTTGGTGAGAGTTGAACTTGTGTAATCCATTTTAATATTTCATCGGGTTGATCTTGAAATTTTATAGCAATTTCATGATTAAAAAATTGAATTCCTTGAATCATGTTTTTACGAATATCTTCAAATTCCTTTTGGGTAATTAAATCTTTTGCAATATAATCATCAAAAATCTTTGGTGTGTCATATTTACTATGGTATGCTCGACCAAAAGCTGAAATTAAGGAAGTTAAACTGGATTCATTTTTCTCCATACATTGATTCCCCCATATAATAAAAATAAGATTCCCCTGGCCAGGAGAATCTTATTATATACGAAAATATAATAACTGTAAATTATAGCATAATTAAATTATTTTGTCAATAATATTGACTTGTATTTAAATGTTATCTCATGAAAAAATCAAAAAATACAATACAACAATCGGGCGCGTTTGTTTAACACCAAAAGGAGGAAAATGGTCAAACCTATTTATAAAAAATGTATATCATTTCACAAAGAGAGAATCCATTTTGAACAATCCTTTTTTCAAAATGGATTCGTCTTGATTAGGGTATTATCCAGGCTTGTCATGCCTTTCTGATCAAACTTTGTTTCAAAGCTACAAAAAGCAGCTTTCTTATAGCCTGTCAATTGCCATAAGAAGCTGCTTGATATCTTTATGCGTATAAACTTTATCAGTGATATCTTTAGCAGCGTGACCCATGATCCGTTTGATTGATAGTTTATTTGCATCAGCATTATCCATAAGGGTTGCGAAGGTATGTCTGCAATCGTGTGGTCTATGATTTAATTCTAGTTGCTGCATAATCTTTTTAAACTTCTCGTGATAATAAACATAATAACTCAACTTACTACCCTCAAAGTTTGTAATCAGATATTCATTATTAGGATCCATACGATTTTCAATTAATTTATGGATTTTTTTATGAATTGGTATGACCCTATTCGTCCCAGCTTCCGTTTTGAAGCCACCCCGAAAATACCTTTCATCTAATTGAATACTTTTATTTTTTACTTCCACAAGTTCCCCAGGGCGCAAACCAGTGTAAATCATAATTAAAACAGAATCAATGTCATCGAAGCGGTCGATGTTTTCCCAAAGAATATTAATCTCATCCAAAGTAAATGGTTTTCTGGAATTCTTTGTATCATTTTTTGGAAGCTCGACAAATCTAGCATAATCTTTATGTGTTAAATCGTTTTCTAAAGCATGTTTATACATTTGATTAAATAATACTTTTATTTTTTTCTTTGTACCCCATGATTTATCACAGTTATCAATTACAGATTGCAGGTGAGCTTTCCTGACTTCATTAAATTTCATATCGTGTAAAGGTTCTGATCTTCTAAAAGCCATTTCATAGCCAAGTGTAACTGCTAAACTAAAGTAGACCATTATTGCTTGATAAGAATGAACACTTTTCTTGGGGGATAGGCATGTAACAGGCTGTTGCCCCGTAGGGGCGGCAGCCTGTTACATGCTCGCCGTTCCGTCAGGTACCAACTAATTATTGCAATCTTTCATTTACTGTATAATACATGTTTGTACGATACAGAAATGGGAGGAGTAAGAAAGGTGGAAACATGGAAAGTGTATATGGAAATCTATCAACTAAAACAAGAAGGATTTAAAATACGGAGAATAGCTAGAAAACTAGGTATATCAAGAACAACAGTATATAAATACCTTGAAAAGTCCCCTCAGGAAATGGCGGAGTGGGTAGCTTCCACACAGACAAGAAAGAAGAAATTAGATGCCTACGAATTACTTATTCATACTTGGCTAACAGAACATCCAGATCTTTCTAGTGCTCAAGTTCATGATTGGTTAAAAGAAAGGTTTCCAACTCTATGTGTTGGAGAAAGTACCGTTCGTAGTTATGTCAAAGCACTCCGGGAAAAATATCATATTCCAAAGACAGAGATGAAGCGTGTCTATCAAGCTATTCCAGATCCACCAATGGGGCAGCAAGCCCAAGTAGATTTTGGTCAGACGATACAGAAAACATCCCAGGGAAAGGAAAAGAAATTATATTTTATTAGTTTCGTGCTTTCGCACTCTCGTTATAAATACGTTGCGTGGCTCTCCCGTCCTTTTACAACAAAAGATATGATTCAAGCTCACGAAGATGCTTTTCAGTATTATGGAGGAATTCCATATGAGTTAGCTTATGATCAAGATTCCCTTATCGTAGTAAGTGAAAATGAAGGTGATCTCATCCTTACCAGTGAATTTCAAGCATACAGGGAAGAAAGAAAATTAAAGCTCTTTGTATGTAGAAAAGCTGATCCAGAAAGTAAAGGGAAGATTGAAAATGTCGTAGGATTTGTGAAGAAGAATTTTGCGAAGAACCGCGTATTTCACCATATAGATAAATGGAATGAATCCTGTTTAGCATGGCTGATTCGAACGGGAAACGGAAAAGTGCATAATACAACAAAAAAAAGACCAGTCGAAGTGTTTGCCCTAGAAAAACAACACTTAAGACCAGTCAACAAAAAAATTTCAATTTCAAATATCGATAATAGTATAACAAGAAATGTTCGTAAGGACAATACTATTATCTATCAATCGAATCGGTATTCGGTACCACTTGGTACATATAAAAAAGATAAAGAAGTTTTTATTGAAATAAGCGATCAAAACGAATTAATAATACGTGAAGAATCGAATGGAGCAATCATTGCCAAACACACATTAAGTATAGAGAAAGGGAAATTGATTCAAGATTCTCAACATACCAGAGACCGTTCTAAAGGAATAGCTGCCTATATAGAAACGGTATCGACGTACTTTGATGATAAGGAAATGGCTTCTGATTTCCTTCAGGAAATTCACCAAAGATATCCTCGTTATATACGAGATCAATTATCTCTTATTTTAAAGGTATCTAAAACAGTAACAAGAGAACGAAGGAACCAAGCTTTAGAAGAATGTGTCGCACGCAAAATATATAGTGCAACAGAGTTTAGAGATGTCGTAGAGTTTATCCAAAGACAAACGGATTCTCATCAAAGGCCTCCGCAAATAGAAGCTATCAAAACATTGCATGGTATGGATGATACGCTGCTTCAAATCAAGCCAAAAACAAGAGAATTGGATTCTTATATAGAGTTATTGAAAGGAGCAACGGTATGAGTCATTCAATAGAAGAAATACAACAACAGTTTCGATCGTTGAGACTCACAGAGACGGCAAATTATTTGCCATCTCTGATTCAACAAGCAGAGTCAGAAGATTGGACATATCAAGTACTTTTGAAACAATTGACTGGATATGAATTAAAACGTAGGGATGAAAAATTAATCGAAAAACGATTAAAATGGGCTGCATTCCCTTCCTATAAGACGTTGGAGGACTTTCATTTAGATGAGCAGCAATCACTCAGCAAAAGACAAGTAAATCAATTAAAGGAGTTTACCTGGCTAGATCAACTCTATAATTTAATCGTTTTAGGACCGCCAGGTGTAGGTAAAACACATTTAGCTACAGGGCTGGGCATAGAAGCCATACAAAAAGGATATAAAGTCTCTTTTATTTCCATGGGGCAACTGATTCAAACATTAAAAACAGAAGAAGTTACTAGAAAGTCACAAACGAGAATGAAACGAATTCGTTCCTCTCATTTAGTGATTATTGATGATTTAATGTTTATGGAAATGGATACACGTGAAGCGAATTTATTTTTCCATCTTATTAATGACCTTTATGATAAGGCTTCAATTATATTAACTTCTAATAAAGGACCAAATGAATGGGGAGAATTACTAGGTGATCCAGGGATTACAACGGCTATCCTAGATAGAATTTTACATCGAGCTGAAGTTATTCATTTTCATGATGATGATAGTTATCGAATGAATTATTTCTGCTCGATGCAGAATTCGATCTAAAATTGCCGTAGTAATTGCTGGATCTCCCAATAATTCTCCCCACTCTTTTGGCCCTTTGTTGGAGGTTAAAATAATACAGGCATTGTTATATAAATCGTTAATTAAATGAAAGAATAGGTTGGCTTCATTTTGATTCATTGCCATAAACATTAAGTCATCAATGATTACTAAATCTGCACTTCTAATTCGTTTCATTCTCGTTTGAGATTTGCGAGTGATTTCTTCGGTTTTCAATGTATGAACTAACTCACCCATAGAGGAGAAAATCACCTTATAGCCATGATTAATAGCTTTTATTCCTAGGCCGATGGCCAGATGTGTTTTACCGACACCCGGCGGGCCTAGAAAGATTAGATTATATAATTGCTCAATCCACATTAACTCTTTTAGTTGATTATATTGCTTCTTACTTAGTGATTCCTGTTCTTTTAAATTAAACTGATCTAATGTTTTATGATAAGGAAATGTTGCCCATTTCAAACGTTTCTCTATTTGTTTTTCCTCCCGTCTCTTCTGCTCATAACTAATGACATTCATCAGGAAGGATGCATATGTATCATCGTTTGCCTGTGCCATTTCTAATAGAGCTGGAAGGTGATTAGCTGTTTCTCCAAGGCGAACTGATTTTAATGTATCTTGTAACTCTGTTAATTGACTCATTTGACATCACCCTCTAACACAGAAACATATTTTATGAATCTTGTAATTACCTGTACGTTCAAGCCATTTCCAACCGGCTTCATTCCAGGCATCAAGCCCATGATACAAACGATGTCTCGCAAAATTATACTTTATATATTTAACGACGTTTTCTATTTTCCCTTTACTCTCTGGATCGGCTTTTCTACACATCCAAATAACTAAATGACGTTCTTCTTTGTATGATTGAAACTCTCTAGTTAAAACAAGATCTCCGCCATTTTCACTGACAAGTATTAACGCATCTTGGTCGTATACTAATTCATCTGGAATTCCACCGTAATAATGAAAAGCATTTTCATGGGCTCGTACCACATCTCTTGTTGTAAAAGGTCTGTCTAACCATTCCTTGTATTTATAGCGAGAATTGGCAAGTACAAAGGCTATAAAACGTAGTTTTACTTTCTTACCATCTGGAGTTAATTGCTCAGTTTGTCCAAAATCGACTTGCATTTGCGATCCCATTGGAAGTTCTGGTAGTGACTCATAGTCCCTAGGTGATTTTTCCTTTGGAATGTCATATTCTTCGCGAAGCCCTCTAACATAAAGCCTGACAGTACTTTCAGCTACCTGTAGACTTTCATGTTTTTCTTGCAACCAATCCAATATTTGTGCCGCTGATACATCTGGATGCTCTCGCAACCATAAAAGAATAAGTTTTTTGTAAGGATCTAATTTTTTACTTCTTGTTTTCGTGTCGTATATCCACTCTGCCATGCTTGCGGGGTTCCGTTTAAGATATCGGTAAACCGTGGTTCTAGATATACCAAGCTTTTCGGAAACCTTTACTTTACTGAATCCCTGTTTTAATAATTGTTGAATTTCCATATACATTTCCCACTTATCCACCTTTTCTACCTCCACCACTGAGTAATTCTAAGTTTGACAGTATTATCATACCAGTGATGAAGCGAAATTTAATAGTCTATCATTCTGCGAGGTAGTTTTTATGAAGCTGCCCTCGGGCAGCTTCATAAAAACTACCAACCCCAGCTAATAAGTGTTCACTTTTACTTATCGGAAACTGTATACTTTAGTTTATCAGTCACAAGGGGGCTGCCAACTTAGCTGCTTGGTCTGGTTTTTCTGAAATTACTATTTTCATTAGTTGTTCTCCTCTATTAATAGTAATATACTTACAATAGTTTGATAGTATTAATAATAGAATAAACTAAAACACGCTTTCTATCATGTAAAATGAATATGTCCACCTTTTTTATAGCATACTTTGTTGTTTACTTGTAGATAAAGTAATCCTTAACTATCTTTATGTCCGAATTAATTATGTCCATTCTTTTTTAGATAAAGGACGGACAGTCACTTTATAACTGATAGCGAATTTGGTTATATCAAAAACAATTTATCGAACTATCAAGAATGTATTGGAGTAAATGTTGATGTTGTTTATCCTGATGCCCAGAAGCGATATGTAGATAACACGAAGGTTGCCGAACACTATGCCCTCGTTCCGACAAAACAAACGCCAAATATAGAGTCTCTGAATGAAGAAGAAAGGAACATTTATCAGGAGGTTGTTGCAACTACTTTAGCAATGTTTGCTCCAGATTATGAATATGAAGAAACAAAGGTAGAGGTTGATGTGAAAGGGATTAACTTTGAAGCGACCGGAAAAGTAGAAAAACAAATAGGCTGGAAATCATTATTTAAGAATCAACAACAGGCAAGGAAAAAAGAAACGGTCTTACCAGCAATGGAAAAAGGTCAGGCTTGCCAAGTTAATGTAGAAATAGCGGAAGGACAGACAAAACCACCCAAGTATTATACCGAGGGGCAACTTATTAATGTCATGAAACATGCTGGGAAAGAAGTAGACGATGAAGCACTGCAGCATACTTTAAAAGAAAGTGAAGGGATTGGAACAGAGGCCACAAGAGCAAGTATCATAGAAACTTTAAAACACCAATTGTATATTGGAATTAGAAAGAATCAAGTAACTGTATTAGATAAAGGGAAAATACTTTGTCAGGCTGTAGAAGGAACGTTACTTGCTAGTCCCGAAATGACAGCGAAATGGGAAACGTATTTAAATAAAATTGGGGAAAATGAAGGATCTCAAGAAGTGTTTCTCGATAAAATTAAACAGATGATTGAGTCTTTAATGCAAGAAGCACCTAAGAAAATTGGTAGCATGGAACAGTCCTTGCAACAGGTGAATCAACCATCTTTTATTGGAAAATGTCCCCGTTGTAATCATGAAGATGGAAAGATTCAAGATAAAGGGAAATTTTATGGGTGCAGCCGTTATCGGGAAGGGTGTACATTTACATTACCGAAGAAATTCCTAGGCAAATCCATAAGTCAGACAAACATTAAAAAGTTATTGAACTGTGAAAAATCCAATTTAATTAAAGGATTTACAAGTAAAAAAGGAAAAAAGTTTGATGCGTATTTACGCTATGATCAAACCGAGCAAAAAATGACATTTGAATTCCCGAAAGGATGATCGTGATGGATATGTATGTAAATGGGGCATATAAGATGGTTGATTTAGGGTACGTAAAGGAAATTAAAGAAGCCACTATTGTTTTTATTGTCGATGCAGGGGAAATAGAAGTTGAAGTAGATGCCGTCACCAAGGATGTTATAGAAGTGATAAATCAAACAGATGAAGAAGCGTTAATTCCATTGGATGTGAAGGAGGAAGCAGTCATCTTAGATGGTGAACCAGCTTGAGATATGACTAAGGGGAAGCCGTTTCGTGAAAAGTCCATGTGAAAAATGATGTTGATCGCTGATGTAGCGGTCTTTTTTTATTTTGTATATGAAAGATTAATAGGCTGGGAGAATAAATTGCTGATATATCTAAGGGACTTCCTGATGGGAGTTCCTTTTATTTTATGGGAGGATGATATTTCATGAAAAGAAAAACATTCGAACAAAAACAGGAAGAAGTGAAGCAATTAACAGAAACGATGAATCAGTCCATTGAATCCTATTTTGAAACACCTGAACAAATGGCCGAACATCTAGCTTTCATGATGCAGTTTTATCAATATTCATTACGAAATACAGCCTTAATTCAGAGTCAATTTAAGGGAGCGCAAGCAGTAGGAAGTTATAAGTTTTGGCAGGAAAAAGGCTTTCAAGTGCAAAAAGGAGAAAAAGCCATTCAAATTTTAGTGCCAAATAAGACGCAGCCGAAATTTAAAGATGAAAGCGGCAGATGGAAAAGTATCAAAAAGGCGACAGAGCAGGAAAAAGAATTAATCAACAAAGGGGAATTAGAGAAAAAGGGAAGTGGGTTGTATTTTGGAAAGGGCAGTGTTTTCGATGTTTCACAAACTAATGCAAAAACTAGTGATCTTCCAGATGTTTTTCCAAATAGATGGCTGGAGGGTGACGTTGCAAACTATCAAGATATGTTAGAGGCCCTGCAAAAAGTGGGAGATAAACTGGATGTGACGATTGGCGAGCCTATGGAGGAACTAGGTGCTGCTAAAGGTGCATTTTACCAAGGAATAGATGGCAGGAAAAATCATATTGGTTTAAATCCACGCAATGGCGAATTGCAAAACGTGAAAACATTAATCCATGAATTGGCCCATGCCAAGTTGCATGGTACACCCGATAAGCATTTCAATCTAACTTCAGAAGAAAAAGAATTCCAAGCAGAAATGACAGCTTATGCAGTAGCCTCGTACTTTGATATTGATACAAGTGATTATTCTTTGGGCTACCTTGCGAACTGGACACAGGGAAAGGAATTAAAGGATAAAGCGCAATTACTCGAAGAGGTTAGGGGAGCAGCAGTTGAGTTTATGGAAATCATGGAGCCTAAATTGATGAAAGAACAGGAGAAAAACATGGATAATGGAAAAGAAGTGTTTTTACAGGCTGTTCAAGACAGGCAAGACCTATCAGAACTAACGGAAGTTAATCAGGTAGCAATGAATTATGTAATTGGCCATAAGGAAGAAGAGCATACAGAAGGATTGTATTATTGTGTGGATGGCGATGTAGTTGTGGGAGTGGATAATTCTACAAATGAAGCCTGGACGGAGGAATTTGACCATATTGTAAAGTGCAAGGCATGGTTAAAGCGGTACGATATTGAGCAACCACAAATATTCATTGAATGGTCAAAAGCACCAGAGTTAGAATCTGATTCGATGATCGATTTTGCAAAAGGTAATGCAATGATGGAGAAGCTGGAGGAAAGGTACCTTGATGATAATAGATACTACAAAACACGGTATAGCATTGTTCTTCCTGAGAGCGAGAATTCAAAGATGGAAGTTGTTAATATGGATCGGCTAGACGTTGGGGATGGCGAATTTTTAAATCCTCATCATCAGGCTAGAAGGGAAGGTAATCTTACTAATGAACAGCAAATGATGCTTGATGATGCTGTTTATGGTCATTTGCTTGAAAGTGAAAGACTTGATATTAATGATTGGTTGAAAGGCAAAAATGAGAAGAAAAAACTACAAACAGTAGACATGGATATGATGTGATAATCTTCATAGTTTGATATACTTGCTATTAGTGTAATAGGGCTTTCATGGGTGGTAGCTCACCCCTTTTCCTGAAAGGGGGTGATACGATGACAGTATTCGAAGCATTGATCCTGATGATCACGTTCGCAACCTTAGTTGTAGCTATACTGTCAGAACAAAAAAAGTAACCACCCGATGAATGCCTAGCCGCATTTTGGTTGGTTACTTTTCTGACCTAAATATGTGAGTTGCCCCCTTGAAGGGCTGTTACACACGAGACCGTTCCATGTACCAGCATGGGCGGTCTTTTATTATTGTATGTGTTTCTATATATAGTATACCTCAAATTGCGTTAGAAATAAACATAATGATTTTTATGGAAAGGGCGCTTAGTTCATAGGAAGTTATACGTAGCCAGTTATCGACTGATACGTACAAATATTACCTTACTTCCCATAATCTTATTGTATTGAAATTAATAGACTATAAACTTTAGACAAATGAATCTCCCTTGTAACCTTACAATATTGCAAGATTATCTAGAGTCTTCGTTTGATAATATGCTATAATATAGGTAACTTTTTGTTACATAGCTATAGGAGGACAAGCATGGTTATAAGCTATGATAAATTATGGAAGCTCTTAATAGACAAGAAAATGAATAAAACAGATTTAAAGGAACAGGCGGCGATTACATACAACATATTAGCACGTCTTGGTAAACGTCAACCCGTTAGTATGGAAAGCTTATATAAAATTTGCAAGTGTCTTCATTGTAATATCGGGGATATCATGGAATTTGAAATTGACTAAGTGATTTTTAAGATAAGATTACTAGGGAAAGGTAGGGTCTTATGGGAAAGCGTCATTTGTCTGAAGAAGATATTAAAGCAAGATACATTACTCCAGCAATTACAGGTGTAGGCTGGGATATTAAAAAACAAGTCAGGCTTGAATATGCTTTTACTGCGGGAAGAATCATACTACGCGGGAATGTTACTGCTAGGGGAAAAAGGAAAAGGGCAGACTATGTGCTTTTTTACAAGAATAACCTCCCTTTGGCAATTGTAGAGGCAAAGGATAATAATCATTCCGTTGGTGCTGGTCTGCAGCAAGCAATTGATTATGCCAAGCATCTTGATGTTGATTATGTTTATGCTTCCAATGGTGATGGATTTGTTGAACAGAATTTAATCACTGGAAAGGTAAGGGAATTAAGATTGGATGAATTTCCTTCACCCAAGGAGTTATACCAGCGTTATTTGGTAGACAAGAATATTGATGAGGATGAAGAGAAGGTTATTTTAGAGCCTTACTACTATATACCAAATTATAAAATGCCTCGTTACTACCAGCGAGTAGCGATTAACCGGACGGTTGAAGCAGTTGCTAAAGGACAAGAACGTGCGCTTTTAGTTAGTGCTACCGGAACTGGTAAAACGTTTATGACCTTCCAGATCATTTACCGGTTATGGAAATCTGGATTAAAGAAAAAGATTCTCTTTCTAGCAGATCGAAATGTATTAATAGATCAGACGATGACAGGGGATTTCAAACCATTTAGCGGAAAAATGACCAAAGTACAAAATAAAAACCTTGATAGTTCTTATGAAATCTATCTTGCTTTGTATCAGCAGCTTGCGGGAGATGACGGAGAAGAAACATACCGTCAATTCCAACCAAATTTTTTCGATTTGATTGTAATAGACGAGTGTCATCGCGGAAGCGCAAAAGAGGAGTCTGCATGGAGGAAGGTGCTGGATTACTTTTCATCTGCGACCCATGTGGGATGTACTGCTACACCGATTGAAACAAAAGAGGCATCCAGTATTACATATTTTGGTGAACCTATTTATGAATATTCTTTGAAGCAAGGTATTGATGATGGTTACTTAGCGCCGTATAAGGTCATTCGAATTGGACTTGATCGTGATCTTGAAGGCTACCGACCAGAAGCAGGAAAGGTCGATAAGCATGGCTATGAAATTGAAGACAGAGAGTACAATGTGAAAGACTTTGATCGACATTTGGTTATAGACGATCGTACACAAGTTGTCGCATCAAAGATTACAGAACTCCTTAAGAAAACAGACAGGTTCAGTAAAACGATTGTCTTTTGTGTCGATATCGAACATGCCGAACGAATGCGCCAAGCACTGATTAATGAGAACAAGGATTTATACAAAGAAGATCATCGCTATATTATGCGAATCACCGGTGACAATGATGAAGGGAAAATGCAGCTGGAAAATTTCATTGATGAAGAGAGTACGTATCCGGTAATTGCAGTAACAAGTAAGCTCATGACTACTGGTGTTGATGCGAAAATGTGTAAACTTATTGTTTTAGAAAACAATATTAATAGCATGACTGAATTCAAACAGATTATCGGCCGTGGCACAAGGCTTTTAGAAGATTACGGAAAGACCTATTTCACCATTATGGATTTCCGTAATGCCAGTCGCTTGTTTGCTGATTCAGCATTTGACGGGAAGCCGGAAGTAGTGATTGAGCTTCCTGGAGATGAACCAGTGATCGACCCTCCAGTTGATGACGAGGAAGATAATCCAGAAGGCTTTGAGCCGAAAGATGGAAATGATATTATTATTGATCCCGGTGGAATAGATATTCCGGGATCAGAAGATGATGATAAGCCTCGTAAATATTATATTGGGGATGTTGCGGTTAGTGTGCTCTCTGAACGGGTTCAATATGTCGATAAAGACGGAAAACTGATCACGGAAAGTTTAATTGATTATACAAAGAAAAATATTCTGGAGCAATATGCAAGGTTAGATGATTTCTTGAAAACATGGACAGAAGCAGAGAAAAAGCAGGCGATTGTAGATGAGTTACAGGAAAGCGGAGTTCTGCTTGAAGCTGTCAGAGAGGAAGTTGGAAAGCCAGAGTTAGATGATTTTGACCTGATTTGCCATTTAGCATATGATAAGGCACCATTAACGAAAAAAGAACGAGCAGAAAATGTAAAGAAGCGGCATTATTTATATCAGTATTCGGATATTGCACAAGAAGTTATTACAGCATTACTGGATAAATATGCAGACGACGGGATTAAAGAAATAGAAGATACCAAAGTGCTGCAGCTAAAAGAATTTGCGAAGATTGGCAGCCCGATGAAGATTGTAAAAGCCTTTGGCGGGAAAGAGGCGTATGAAAGAGCAGTACAAGAACTAACCAATGAAATTTACTACGCATAAAAAACAGACAAACAAGGCAGGTATACATGATGGCAATGAATAATTTTGTAAAAAGAATTCAAAACGTTATGCGTAATGATTCGGGTGTTAATGGTGATGCCCAGAGAATCGAGCAAATCGTGTGGATTCTATTTTTAAAGATATATGATGCAAAAGAAGAGGCATGGGAACTTTATGAAGATGAATATCAATCAATCATTCCAGAAACATTTAAATGGCGAAATTGGGCAGTAGATCGTAAAGATGGAGAAGCGTTAACAGGAGATGCTTTACTAGACTTTGTAAATAATAAATTATTTCCTACTCTTAAAGGGTTAGAAGTAGATGCAGATACGCCAATGAGTCAAATTATTGTAAAAGCAGCGTTTGAGGATGCCAATAACTATCAAAAAGATGGTGTATTACTTCGTCAAGTTGTGAATATTATCGATGAAATTGACTTTACAGAATATAGAGAGCGACATGAATTTGGCGCTATTTATGAATCATTCTTGAAAGATTTACAAAGCGCTGGAAATGCTGGTGAGTTCTATACACCAAGGGCAGTCACGGACTTTATGGTAGAAGTAACTAAACCAGTATTAGGTGAAAAAATTGCTGATTTTGCTTGTGGTACGGGTGGTTTCTTAACCTCTGCCTTAAATTCATTGGACAAACAAATCGATAATTCCCTTGAAAATAAAGAATTGTATAATGAATCTGTTCATGGTGTAGAAAAGAAATCATTGCCACATATGTTATGTGTTACAAATATGTTAATCCATGATATTGATGACCCAAATGTTCTTCATGGGAATTCGTTAGAAATCAACTATAGAGATTTGCGAAAGATGGAAGCTTATGATGTGATCTTAATGAATCCGCCATACGGGGGAAGTGAAAAAGAAAGTGTCAAAGTGAATTTCCCGATGGAACTTAGAAGCTCTGAAACAGCCGATTTATTTATGAATGTGATTATGTATCGGTTAAAGAAAAATGGGCGAGCAGCAGTTATTTTACCAGATGGATTCTTATTTGGGACGGATAATGCCAAATTCAATATAAAAAAGAAATTATTTAGTGAATTTAATGTACATACAGTGATACGAATGCCACACAGTGTATTCGCACCATATACGTCCATTAGAACGAATATTTTATTTTTCGATAATACAGGGTCAACGAATGAGACATGGTTTTATCGGCTAGATATGCCAGAGGGGTATAAAAATTTCTCGAAAACAAGGCCAATGAAGCTGGAGCATTTTAACGAAGCAATGGACTGGTGGGGGAGCAGAGAAGAAATTGAGGCAGATGGTTTTCCAAAAGCGAAGAAATTTGCCATTGGCGAGATTGAGGCAAAGAACTACAATATTGATTTATGCGGTTTTCCCCAAGCAGAAGAAATCATTCTTGAACCAATGGATTTGATTCAGGAATACCAAGAAAAACGAGCATCATTAAATGCCGAAATTGATCATGTACTAAAACAAATTACCGCATGTCTCGGAGGTAATTAAATGAATGGACTAGATTTGAAAAATAGTATTCTACAATTAGCGATTCAAGGGAAATTAGTGGAACAGCGGGAAGAAGAAGGAACTGCGGAAGAACTACTGAAACAAATTGAAGCCGAAAAAGAAGCATTGATTAAAGAGAAGAAGATTAGAAAACAAAAAGCGCTGCCGGAAATAACAGAAGATGAGAAGCCATTTGACATACCTGAGAATTGGGAATGGGTAAGATTAGGTTATTTGTCCAACTATGGAAAGTGTAATTCGGTAGCAACAAAAGATATTCCCCATGACGCTTGGCTCTTGGATTTAGAAGACATTGAAAGAGACTCCGGTAAAATTCTTAATAAAAAAAGAATGAGAGATACGAAATCAATGAGCAATAAACACGTATTTTACAGAGGAGACGTCTTATACAGTAAACTACGGCCATACTTAAACAAAGTCATTATAGCTGACGAAGATGGTTATTCAACATCAGAAATTTTACCGTTAGATTTTGGAGAAAATATATATAACCGATATGCACAAACTGTTCTAATGAGTCCTTATTTCATTTATTATACTGTTAAGTGCTCATATGGGGTTAAAATGCCTAGATTAGGAACGACAGATGGTCAATTGGCGATATTTCCTCTCCCTCCAATAGAAGAACAAAAACGTATCGTTGCAAAAATTGAAAAACTAATGCCTTACATAGAAGAATATGATAAAGCCTATACAGAGGTGATAGAACTTAACAAGAATTTCCCGGAAGATATGCAAAAGTCTATTTTGCAATATGCGATTCAAGGGAAACTAGTGGAACAACGGGATGAAGAAGGTACTGCGGAAGAACTGTACCAAAGCATTCAAGCAGAGAAGAAAAAACTCATTGAAGAAGGGGAAATTAAGAAAACAAAAGCACTTCCCGAGATTGTGGAAGAAGAGATACCATTTGAGATACCTGAGAGTTGGAAGTGGGTGAGATTAGGGGAGGTAAGTGAGAGAATCCATTATGGATATACAGCTTCTGCCAAGGAAAAAGGCGATGCTAAACTACTTAGAATAACTGACATACAGAACGATTTTGTTAATTGGGAAGATGTTCCATATTGTAATATTAAAGATACAGATTATGCTAAATATGATTTAAACAATAGAGATATTTTGATAGCTCGTACAGGGGGGACAATTGGTAAGACCTACATTGTTGATTTATTATCAGATAAAGCAGTATTTGCCTCATATTTAATTAGAGCAATCCCGGTTGAT
This sequence comes from Oceanobacillus sp. M60, assembly GCF_053839645.1. Taxonomy (NCBI): domain Bacteria; kingdom Bacillati; phylum Bacillota; class Bacilli; order Caryophanales; family Bacillaceae; genus Oceanobacillus; species Oceanobacillus sp. M60. Next base: position 80,159 of record NZ_JBSSNH010000011.1, read on the forward strand.
AAAATCAATGAAAAGTACTTGAAAAACTTCATGGACAGTCCACTTTATTGGAATCAATTAAAAGCTGGTTCTATGGGAACTGGACAGCCAAATGTGAATGCAACTACATTAAGTCAGTTATTAATTCCTCTCCCTCCACTCGAAGAACAAAAGCGTATTGTGGAGAAGATTGAAGAAATGCTGCCATACACAAAGAAATTGATTAAATAAATACCTTAATTTTAGTTTGTGGAGGTTACGATGGAAACTGAAAAAATTGACCAAGTTTTTATTTCTCATGCTGCTGACGTTCTAGGTGATACAAGTAATGGATTAAGCGGATCTCAAATTATCAAATACTGCAATACTTATGCCGTTGAATTTAATGTAAACATACCAATCATAAGTCCTGACTTTGGTAAGTTTGGAAGTATTGTTCCCAATAAAAGGACAGCTTTATATAAAAATCTAATAACTTTTAATGGGATGCAACAATTTACAATCATAAAGGAACTTTGTGCGTTGGACTTATTTAAAAGAAATGAAGAAGTCTCCAAGTTAAGATACAATTTATTTACACGATATAGTAGGTTTGCTTCAAGTGATTTGTATATGGAGGAATATCAACCAACCGGATGGGAACGTGTTGATAGAGCGATAAACGAAATGAAAACTAGATTAGAAGCTGCACGAACAGAGGAGCAGTTTCAAGCAATTGGAATGATTGGTCGGGAAACACTGATTACCATTGCTCAACAAGTTTATGTTAAGGATAAACACCCCACGCTAGATGGGGTTGAAGCCAGCAAGACAGATACAAAACGTATGCTAGAAGCTTTTTTAAAATATGAATTAAAAGACACATCAGAGAAAGCAAGGAAATTTGCAAGGGCTGCAGTAGACTTGGGGAATCAACTAACACATGATAGGGGAGCAACAAAAACAGAAGCAATAATGTGCCTCATTTCAATTCAATCTGTTGCAGCATTGATTAAAATAATCGGCGAAAATGATGACTATTAAAAATAAAGATATAAATGAAAAGCTGTCTTTTTTGTTCTACTCTACATTAAGATGGTACAGTTTTTAAAATTTTAGTTGCTGCCAAAAGGTAACTAGATATGATTATATCGAACCTTTCTAAATAAATATTTGCAGGCATATATTGTGCAGGCATCATTTCTAATAATCCCATGACTGTTCTTCTTAAGACTTTGGTAATTCCTGCATTGTTAAAACAATTAAAGGGGGTTGGGTTTTCAATGAAGTCAGTAAAATTAATTAAAATTTTTATAGCTTCACCTGGTGATGTTCATGTGCAACGGAATGAAGTTGAACAATTGATTTTAGATTGGAATAACGAACATAGTGATACGAAAAACATAGTTTTAATGCCTATCAGATGGGAGAATAATTCAACAGCTTCATACGCGGTCAATAAGAGTGGTCAGGCTATAATTAATGAAGAGATAGTAAAATCTAGCGATATTTTAATTGCTATATTTGGAAATAGAATTGGTACAAGAACTCCAAATAATAAGTCTGGTACTGTTGAGGAAATTAACGTTTTTTATGAAGAACATCATAGAGGGGTAGGTATCTTCTTTATAGATAATCCTGTACCAGAAGAATTGATTAATGAGAGAAAGTTAGTTCAAAAATATAGAGAATATTTATCAGATAACGAGCGTGGATTATATGGAACTTATGATCCTAGGAAAATCCGACACTTTATCACAAAAGAGGTAAGCAGTTTGTTGGAGGGGGTTGATTTTGATGAAGATATAAGTCGTAATTTAGCAGGAACAAATTTATCAAAAACTAATATTTTTGATGAAATGGAATTTGATAAGGATGAACAATTGTTCTTTATCTTTGTTGTTGAAGAAGAAAATCAAACTTTTGGGGCAAGATGGATGTCTGATGATACCATTTCAACAATTCAAAAATGGGAAGAAAAGAATAAGTTAGAAAATTATTTAAGTGAGAGATACAGCTCGGTATTAACTAAAATGGCTCAGCGTAAAATTATTGATGTAGAAGAAGTAACTGATTACGGTAATGCAAGATTGTACTCAATGAATCTCAAAGAGTATAGAAGTTTAAAAAAACATATTTATGATAACCAGCAAGAAGTCTTAAATATCAAATCATTGTTCCCAAAACAACCAACAGTGCCAATGCCAGAGTTGGACTTACCATTTTAATCTTTTAAAATGCCACAGTAAAAAACCATAATTGTTTCAAGCAAATACACTTTTAACAAAATTAGATTTTAAAAGAAAATCTGTATTAAACTTCATTTAGATATATTACGGTGAATCGTAACAAAATAGGGGTAAAATAAAGGTTTTTTTGAAATTAATTCCGTCTTATTAATAAATTCATGCAGTGATATTCAAGTGTCTATCAAAGAACAAACTTAAAATTCAAATACAACTAAAGGCAAAAAAGTATTCCTAATGTTATTTCAATTACTTTATAAAACCTGTGGATAATTCCACGTAACATACAAGTAGCATACAAAAACACCTGCAAGCCTTGATTCTACTGCCTCCCTCAGTTCTCAAAACGTTAATAAACAACTATATCAAGAGTTACGTTCATTTGGACAATTTCTCCAAATGGGCGTTTTTATATAAAAAGCAGCTGAATAACGTCAATCAATGTTATTTTTCACAATGAAAAATAGATTTAATGCTTATCATCCAGCTGAATGATTTTTACATAATGCGGATCAAGCTCAACCGCATAATAAGGAGGATATCTTTTTATTATCTGTATCTAACTATATAGCGATGAGACACAGTAATGATCCCAGAGTAGAAGTATACGCTTAGAGCTTATAAGAATTGCTAGGGTTAATCTTTTTTAGAGAGTCTTCCTGTAACATAACGAAGAAAATATGGAGGAATTGCTTTTGAGTAAGAAGGTAGATATTAAATTAATAGCTTTAACGATTACCTTGTTGATGTGTGTTGTTGTGCCAATTGTATTTTGGCCAGATGGAACATCCAAGATAATTAATGATTTTTTTCATATGATGACAACAGATTTTGCATGGGCATTTTTGTTAATCGGATTTGGATGTACGATATTTGTTATATTTATAATAATTTCAAAATACGGAAATATCCGATTGGGCGGAGAAGATGCGAAACCTCATTATAAAGGTTTTACTTGGATATCAATGATTATTACCTCCGCATTAGCCGCAGGAATACTTATTTTCGGTATTGTAGAGTGGATGTTTTATGTCGAATCCACTCCATTTGGGATAGAGCCCAGATCTGTGGAAGCATATGAAATGGCATCCGCCTATGGAATGTTTCACTGGGGATTTTCAGCCTCTGCATTTTACTTGCCGGCATCTTTAGCAATCGGGTATATGCTCTGGAATCGTAAGGGTAAATCCATGAAAATTTCAGAAGCATGCTCGGAAGTACTGGGTAAAGAAAAGACGAAAAATTCCTTATTCAAGCTCATCATTGATGGAGTCGTAACATTTTGTTTTGTAGGTGGTTTGTTAATAACTGTAGGACTGGGAACTTCCGTTATAGGAGAGCTTATCGGTGACTTATTTAACGTAGATAATACACTTACATTAAGAATTACGATTATCTTTGCATTTTGCGCATTTTTTATTGCCGCTACATCAAAATCAATTGCTAAAGGTATGGCGAAAATTAGTAATTTTAATATTTATTTAGCGCTTGCGTTTTTCTTGTTTGTCTTTATCGTAGGGCCGAAGTCATTTATTTTAAATAATGTTGTGATGGCTGTAGGTACGAATATTACAAACTTTGTTAAGATGAGTTTTTATACGGATGCAGTTGCCCAGACAGGGTTTATTCAGAATTGGACAATCTTTTATTGGGCGTGGTATTTAAGTTTATCTATTTCTATCGGTTTATGGGTAGCAAGAATATCTTATGGAAGAACATTTAGACAGATAGCAATAGGGGTTACCGTCTGTTTACCGTTAGCCTGCTGGTTGTCATTTGGTATATTAGGGAATTACGGTATGGGATTAGAAGTAAATAATATTGCGAATTTCTCAGAGATTGCAGTAACAGAGGGCAATAATGCAGCCACCCTTGCTGTACTAAAAACAATGCCTGTTTCAACGATAGCAATCATTGTATTTATCGTATTAGTCTTTTTTAACCTTGCGACCAGTGCAACGAGTGTATCAACAATGGTAGCAATGATTACATCTAAAAATCTGCAAGTAAATGAGGAACCGAATAAATGGTTTAAAGTGCTATGGGGGTGTATTTTTATGGTATTGCCTGTGACCATACTATATTTAGAAAATGCGGTGGAAGAGCTGAATATATTAGGCATCATGCAATCGATGACCTCCTTATTTGGCGTGCCATTATTTTTTGTTAATGTTTTTCTGATTTGGTCAGCGGTAAAAGCTATTAGGTCTGACTACAAAAATAATAAGCTGAAAATATAAGGTGCATTTACCTGTAATATAAAATGGATAGGAGGGATAAGGGTGTACGAGGACGTAGCTGTTGAATTAACAAAGGAATTTATTCGCATGGAATCCTTTTCCGTAGAAGGAAAACAGAAAATAATAGCGTTTATGTATCACAAAATTAAAGAAGAGACTGACGCAGAGGTTCAAATAGTAGATGGCCATACGGAAAATCCATATTTGATCGCACATCATAAAAATGGAGAAGGGTATCATTTATTATTGCAAGGACATCTGGATACCGTATCTTTAGATGGAGTACAAGACCCCTTAAACCCAATTGAAAAAGACGGTGAAATATACGGCCGCGGTTCATGTGATATGAAGGCAGGAAGTGCAAGCAATTACGCTGCATTTAAGTATGCCTGTGACCATCAGGTTAAAGGCGATGTTTACTTAATGTATTCTACGGATGAGGAGACATACGCACAGCAAACCGTATCTGCTTTTGAAAGAGGCTTGTTGCCAAGCTGTGATATAGGCATTATCTCGGAACCAACCAATCAAACCCTAATGGTAGCGCAAAAGGGTAATGCTTGGATAGAAGTAGAATTTATTGGTAAAAGCGCTCATTCCAGCATGCCTGAGCTTGGTGAAAATGCAATTTATATGGCGTCTGCATTTATACAGGCATTTCAGAAGTATACAGAGGAAAAATTCAAAAGGAATTCCCATCCGCTGTTAGGCGAAGCAAAAATGAATGTTGGGGCGATAGAAGCTGGTAAACAAGCGAATAGTGTACCAGCGAATTGCAGGATTGTGATTGATAAAAGATACTTGCCCAATGAAACCATAAATGATTTTCAAGAAGAAATTGATATTGTAGCAAAAAGGCTAAAGGATACTTATCCAGTATTCCGTTATCAAACGAACATCTTAGTGGATTGCACGCCGATGGAAATAGATAGCAGTTCAGAAAAATTTCTTCAACTTAAGGCGTTACTGGAGAAAGCGCTCGATAGAAAATTAGAAGTTGATGTATTTGGAGGCTGGGGAGAAGGCGGTACGCTTGCAAAATATGCTACCGATACATTGTATTTTGGTCCAGGAAATTCGATTTATGCACATACGGATGAGGAAAGAGTGGGAATAGAAGCAATTAAAGAAGTTACAAGCGGAATCATTGCTATTGTCAAAAGTAAGTGTGTGTAAAGTAAATAAGGATAAGTATAAGCTGGTGTTAAAGGCGATTTTAGCATGAATTTAGGGGAATTTATAAATAGTTAAATTCAAGAACAGGGTACTCGATACCTGTTAATATTCATCCCATAATATTAAAATCTCCTCAAGGCAGAAGCCTCGAGGAGATTTTAATAACAGCAGTTATGATTTATTGGGATCATCTCTTAGTATCCGATTAATATGAATGATTAAGTAAAGCTTCTCCTGCCTAGTCAGATCAATCGCATATTTTTGTCTCACAAAATGTGTAATGCTTTCAATAATCTTATTCTCCAGCTGCATTGATTGGCTCAATTGATCAAACAGGATGTCAGTATCGGTGTCTTTAAAAATTTGATTTTTGATGATTCTCTCAGCAAAAAACTTTAGATGCGTAATAAATCTTGTATAAGAAAGGCTTGCTTTATCGAAATGGGCATTCGCTTTTCTTTGAACGATTGCTTCAATATGATCGATCAGCTTGGCAATTTGCGCTTCCTCATGATAGGATTCTGAATTTAAACGTGCATTGACAAAATGCATTCCAATGGCAGAGGCTTCACTTTCAGGAAGATCTATTCCCATTGTTTGATTGATCAGGTTTACTGCGAATCTGCCAACTGCATATTCCTTTGGATAATATTTCACAACCTCCACATAGGTAAATTTCTCTCCAAGGTTTCCTTCATGAAATCTGCGGACAACAAAAGAAATATGGTCAGACAGTGACAGGTATAAATAATCCATCACTTCCATATCGTATTCTTTTGTGGCAAATTCAATGATTTCTTTTACAAGATTAAAATACCTATCATCCAGCTCACTTGCCAGCTGTATAAAGTTCTTCAAAATGGTTTTGTCTTTTAGGATAAATGTTTTCTCTATTTCAGAATCTTGAATCTGGCAGCCAATTGATTTCTTATATCCGATTCCCTTGCCCATTAAGATGTATTCATTTCCTGAATCATTGATTGCTAATACTAAGGAATTGTTCATCACTTTTACGATCTGCATGGCTACGTTCCTATTCCTTTGCTGATTAATTTAATCCATTATTTTTAATAACATCTTGATACCAGTAAAAACTGTCCTTCTTAATTCGACGCAATTCTTTGAGATCAAAATCTTCTCTGTCTATATAAACCAGACCATAACGCTTCATAAAGCCTTGACGGGAGCTTAGCAAGTCCATTACAGACCATGGGGAATACCCAAACAGCTCGACACCATCTGAAATGGCATCATTACATGCGGCAATATGATCTTTTAAGTATTCAATCCGGTAATCATCATGTATTTTACCATCTTCTGTTAGCTGATCGCCAGTTCCTAAGCCGTTTTCTGTGATAATCATCGGTAAACGATACTTTTCATAATAATCATTTAGTAAAAGTCTTAAGCCGGTTGGATCTACTTGAATCCCATAATCTGTTACTTCGAGATTTGGGTTCTTTTCAATTTTAAAGTATCCATATAAGTCGAAATCAATATCATTTTCCTTTGTTCCGAATGGATGAGCATCATCGGCAGGCAGATAGCTGGCTACCAGCGTACGGTAATAGTTTACGGCGATATAATCCGGCTTCGATGCTTTGAGAATTTCTTCGTCCTCTGGCTGTGTTTCTGGATAAATATCACATTTCTTCAGATATTCTTTATAGTATCCCGGATACTCTCCGAAACAATACATTTCTAAGGCATAATTGGTTTTGAAATTATCGTTCATTCTGGCTGCCCACACATCTTCCGGCCGATTGGAGCTTGGATATGTCATGGTGGAGGATACAGCCGGTCCGATTTGTCCATCTGGAAGCATTTCACGGCAAGCGTTCGTAGCAAGCGCATGCGCTAGAAACATATGATAATCCATTTGTGCTCTCACTTTTTCAGCCTGTTCACTTGGCACATCATACATATTCATGCGAATATTAACACGAATCATTAGATTTTGTTCATTATGCACCTGCCAATGCTTTACACGATCGCCGAAAGCTTCAAAACAGGTTTTTGCATACTTTTCAAAAGCAAAAGCACAATCACGGCTTTCCCAGCCATTGTACTTTTCAACCAGAGCAAATGGCAGGTCAAAGTGGTACAGCGTCACAAATGGAATAATATCATTCTCTAATAAGAAATCAATCACATTGTTGTAGAAATCAATCCCCTTTTGATTCACTTCTCCATCTCCATCTGGAATAATTCTCGCCCAGGAAATAGAGAAACGGTAAGCTTTTAAACCAAGTTCCTTCATTAAAAGAATATCTTCTTTATAGTTATGGTAGAAATCACTGGCAACTCTGGTATCTGCTTGTACATCTGATTTTTGGAATGCATTGTAATCCGCTACCGTTTTACCTTTGCCATCTTTGTCCCATGCTCCTTCAATTTGGAAGGCGGAGGAGGAGGCTCCCCACCAGAAATCTTTGCTGAAATAATTTTTCATTATCGTCACTCCTATATATTATTTAATTATTTTTTATCAAACAGTTCTATCCGTATTGCTTTCTACAATGGAAACACCTTGCAACTGCGAAGAATTGGTGACAACCATTGGGGTGGTGAGATCATAGCCTTTTGCTTCAATTTCTTCTATATTAAACGAGACAATTTTGGTCCCTTTGCGTATCTCATCACCGGCGCTCACATGGGCTTCAAATCCTTCTCCATTTAATTCAACGGTATTAAAGCCGATATGAATTAATAATTCAGCGCCATTTTCCAGCTGCAGCCCGATAGCGTGCAATGTCGGGTAGAGAACAGATACTTTACAGTCGGCTGGCGCTGCCACTTCACCGGTTGTTGGATAAACTGCTGCTCCTTCTCCTAATGCGCCTGATGAGAAAACTTCATCTTTTACTTCAGATAATGGAATCAGCTTTCCCTGGACTGGCGAAGGAATAGTTATTTCTGTGTCTGTTCCTGTCCTTGGAGCTTCCTCCTCGCTGTCTCCAAGGCCTTCATCCGAAGCATCCTCTTCTTCAGGAATATCCTTAAAACCAAATAACATCGTCATCGCTGCAGCCCCAAAGAAGGCAATCGCAATACCAATAATATAACATAAGAATGCTTTTGTCCCTGCTTCAATATAGACCGGGATGGTTAAAAAACCCTGGTTGGCAAAGGCTGTGCCATAGGATCCGCCCCAGCCCATCAGACCGCCGCCTATCGCTCCGCTGATTACTGCATAAATCATCGGTTTTTTCAGACGAAGATTAACCCCGTAAATGGCTGGCTCGGTAATTCCGAAAAGTGCTGTTACGGTTGCCGTTGCAGATAACGTTTTTAATTTCTTATTTTTCGTTTTTAAAAGTACACCTGCAGCAGCTCCTGCCTGAGAAAAGTTAGCAGCACCTGCAAATGCTAAAAGATTCTGCTGACCAGTTTGGGCCACATCATTAATTCCAATTGGCAGAATGGCTTTGTGAGCACCGAATATAACAAGCACACACCAGATTCCGCCAATAAAAGCACCTAATAAGGTTGGACTGATATCCATAATGATATAGTATAGCCAATTGATGAAGTTACCTAAGTGAATGCCGATAGGTCCAAAAATAATTAATGTCGCTGGTACCATCACTAATAGCGTGAAGGTTGGCACCATAATAATTTTTAAAACCTCGGGGGTAATGCGTTCAAAAAAGCGCTGAACATATGCCATGATAAATACAGCAATAATGATCGGGATAACCGTTGAGGTGTAGTCTGCTAATGTGACATTAACTCCTAAAAACGTAACGGCTGAACCGCTTGTCATTAAATCAACCAGATCCGGGTAGCATAGCGTTGCTGCCAGTACCATTGCAATTAATTCATTTGCCTTAAATACTTTCGCCGCTACATAACCAATCATAATCGGGAAGAAGTAAAATAAAGCATTGGAGGTGGCATCTAATATCCGGTACGTATTGTATTCTTTAATATCCACATTCCAATAATAAGCTGCAATCATAATCGCAAGAGCCAGAATTCCTTTCAGCATGCCGGATGCAGCAATTGCCGGGATAATCGGAATAAATATGGATGTAAATGTATTTAAGATTCGACTTCCGATAGACCCTTTATTCTCTTCTTTATTTACCGCTTTATTTAAATCACCCAGAAGAAGTTGAATTTGATCATGTACTTCCGCCACCTTATTTCCAATCACAACCTGATACTGGCCGCTATTCTCGACAACCGAGATAACCTCGTCCATCTTTTCTAAATTCGCCTTGTTTGCTTTTTTTGTGTCATATAACGTAAAACGCAAACGTGTATAGCAGTGGGTTAATCCAGAAACGTTTTCCTTTCCACCCACGTTGTTTAAAATTTCCTGTGCCACCTGTTGATAGTTCATGTTTTTTCTCCCTCGCTAAAAATTAATCCACTGGCCAACGGATAAAATATGAAGAACACATATTGACACAAAAAAAGACCAAACGCACACAAATAATCTCAAGGGGAAAACACAGCTTTCCCATGATTATTAAAGTGTACACTTGATCTTGCCTGCATTATCAGTAACACGTCAAATGTATTCCAGTATGAAGCTTTGCAAATATACTAACACGCTTTCATTTTCGATGCAAGCGATTTTTAAATCTTTTTTTCTGAAAAAATGAAGAAATAAATGATGCTTGTGCAAATTTTAATCTTAGGATATGATACTGCATTAGAACTTTGAAAATAGAGATTGTACTGAAAAATCTTTGTTTTAAAGCAGTTAGAAATGCAGGGGAAACGAATCGGGAAACCGCTAAAAAAACAGGAGAAAAAGGCCTGATTATATGCTGCGTAAACCTTGAATTCCCCAACATTTCACTGGAAAATAGAAGGAGTAATGAAAAGATGAATAATGCACAAAAAAAGCAGGCATCGTTAATTTTATGGGTTGTTGTCTGTTTCTGGTTCGCGCAATATGTTTACATTCCCTATCAAACGACCTACTTAATTATGGTAAATATTTCTAGTAATCTGGTAGGTATGATTATTGGTGCATATGGCATTTCACAGCTTATGCTCCGGCTGCCAGTAGGTATTTTGGCTGATCTTAGCAGCAATCACAAGCTGTTTATCATACTTGGATCTTTATTTGCGGGCGGCGCCTCGCTAAGCAGGGTTTTACTGCCGGATGATATTGGTTTTTTCCTTGGGAATATTTTATCAGGAACTGCAAGCGCCACCTGGATTTCTTTTATGATTCTTTATATGAGCTTTTTTAACCAAAAGGATCAGATACGCGCCACCAGCAGAATTATTATGGCTAACAATGCCGGCATGCTGCTTGGTTTTGTAACCAGCACGCTTCTCTATGATAAAGTCGGCATGATGATGATTTGTGCCTTCAGTTTAGCTGCAGGACTGATTGGTTTTGTACTCGCTTTCTTTCTTCAATCAACCAAACCATCTCATCACACAAATAACGTTTCCTTCAGGGAATTAATAAAGGTGACTGCAAATAAAAGCTTAGTTCTTTTTTCCTTCTTGGCATTAGTGCAGCAGGGTGTGCAAATGTCTACCACCATGTCCTTTACAAACCAGATTGTTCAGGAGCTGGGCGGCTCCAATCTAGTTATTGGTATGTCGTCTATTATTTATATGCTGTCAGCAGTCGTTTTTGCCAGATTGGCTTCGACTAAATTCCTGGCAATGATGTCTATGAAGTTATGGATTTGTTTCAGCTTTCTCTTCCTCGGCATTTACTGTGTACTGGTTCCCCAGACAAATTCTATCTTGCTTGTTTGCCTTTTACAACTGATACCGGGATTAGGTACTGGAATTTTGTTCTCGCTCCTGACCTCCAGTGCTATGCAGTCGATTCCTGACCAAAAGCGTTCTACTGCAATGGGCTTCTTTCAAGCTGTCTATGCGCTGGGAATGACAATTTTTCCAATAATTAGCGGGAGTATTTATGAGCATTTATCCATGAAGCATGCATTTATTTTTTTAGCGGGGACATGCTTTCTGGCTTGTTCAATTTCTTTTATTCACTTTAGAAGACAGGAAGTTAATCAAAAAAGGGAGCTGTATCAACAAATTTAATTGGCTTTAAATTTGTTGATAAAACGAAAGCCTCACTACTTCCTTCTTTGATATTTGAGCAAGCAGTGAGGCTGCATTATTTAAGTTTGAATATAGATTTAATAACCAATAAATTGATATAAGCAGTGAAAATTATTTTTTAGAGATGCATTACGAAAATAATTTTAACCCGACAGCCGCTCCTAAAACCATGGCGATACACACCATTCGCTTCCATTCCTTTGGTTCATTATAAAAAAGCATTCCTGCTATTGCCCCGCCAGAGGCGCCGATACCAGTCCATACCGCATAAGCAGTCCCCATAGGCAATGTTTCCATAGCGTACGAAAGGAAAAAGAAGCTGGCTCCAAAACCAAGAACGAGCAAGACCAATGCCTGCCAATTACGATCTTTATGCAGCTTGTTTATCATCGTTACACCAACTACTTCGAATAATCCAGCGATAATTAATGAAGTCCAGGCCATTACGATTCAGCTCCTTCTGTCTCTTTGTCTTTCGTTACTAACTTCAAACCAATGACACCAGTCAATAAAATGGCAATCAAAAGAATCTTTATGAACTGAAACGGCTCTCCGAAGAAAGCAATATCTGCAAATGTTGTTCCTGCTGTTCCCAGTCCGACAAAAACAGCATAAACCGTTCCAACAGGAAGCTTCTTCCCAGCCATGATCATTAAATAGAAGCTGAGAATGATCGCGATAATTGTCCCTGTCCAAGTCCAAAAATCATAGGCATGCTTTAGTCCAATCACCCAAAAAACTTCAATAACTGCTGCGATAATTACTTGTAACCACACCATATTCATGTAGATAACACCTCCGCGTTTATTCTTCCCAATAAAAAACAAAAAAGCCTGGGAGACAACTGTATAAACAGTCTCTCCCAGGCTTTTGTCCTTCCGTGGCACAGCTCAGGCTGTGAGTTTTCTCTCGGACCAGACCAATTCGCATTGCGGAACCCTAGAAAACATTCTTATATAATGAAGTTAATTTCCATTATACACAAAGTGCAGGTTTATTCAAGTCTCGTAACGTTCGTAGTGTCACCAAAAAACAAGGAAAAGAAATCAAAAGATATCAGAGGAAGTGCATTTAAAATTGGCATATTACTATTTTTATCAATTACTTCCTAAGCAGAATGATTAAAGAAAGAAGCCTGGACATTCGCTGTGAATGAAGCAGATAAGGTTAAAAACAGCAAACCTCCATTATTTTAAAATAGAGGATTGCTGTTTTCCCTATGCGTCCTTACCCCGCAATTTCCCCGGAAGCTTAAACGCCAGAGCCACGACAACTATACAAAAGGCAAAACAAATCATTGCAACGAGATGCAGGTGCTCTGTATCTAAATGACGATTAAATGTTAAACCAAGGAGGCTGGAGGATAAAATTGAACCCAAATAGCGGCTGGTTTGAAATAACCCGGAAGCGGATCCCGTGTCCTCTGGATCCACGTGTTCATAAAGTGCTGTTTGTGCAGAGATATTATTAAATCCATTACTCATGCCAAGGACAGCCATAATAATAAGCAGCCAGATTAAAGCGGATGCATCATTGTACGTTAAAAGCAGTCCCGTACCGCCCAAAAGTAATAATGCACCGATAACCATCGGCAGTTTAGAACCGTATTTATCAATCAGACGGCCGGCTAAGGGCGAAACAATGACACCGAATCCTGCCAGTGACAACATAATTACGCCCGTATGCTGCTCGCTATATTCACGAACCTGCTGCAGATAAGTTGGAAATCCAAAAAAGAAACAATAATGTATCAGGTTAATACTCATGAATTGTAAGTAAATAAAAGAAACATAGCGATTTTTTGTTAACCCTTTGACATCAATAAAGGGTTCTTCCTGCTTAAGCTCGAAAAAGTAAAAGCCGACAGCAGCAGATAGGAAGAGCAATAATGCCCACCAGCGAATGTTCTGATCCAGCGAAAGCAAGAACAGAATCAATCCTACAATCGCAATAATAAAGAGAAGGATGCCGCTGAAATCAATCCGTTTTGCCTCAAATTCTCCTTGCCCTGTATTTGGTAAAATAAAAAGAGTCAGCAAAAAAGATAAAATAATAAACGGAAAATTAATCAGGAAAATGGAATGCCAATTCCAAGATGCCACTAAAAATCCGCCAATAGAAGGACCGAAAGCAGCAGATGTGGAAGCAAAGATCGATAATACAGCCAATGCTTTCCCTTGTCCTTTTGTAATATGTGTCCGAACCATACTCATGCCGCTGGGGAATAAAGTCGAACTCCCAATCGCCTGCAAGGCACGGCAGCCCAATAGAAACGGGTAGTTTGGTGAAAAGGAAGCTAATATCGATGCGGCTGCTACGATAATGAGCCCGGCCATAAACAGCTTTTTCGGACCAAACATATCACTCAATTTGCCCATGACAGGCTGCCCCGCTGCGCTTGCGAGGTAAAAGATAGAAATCAGCCAGGAAGCATCCGCGAAGGTTAATGTAAATTCATTCTGTAATCGTGTTAATGCCACTGAAATCATCGATGAGTTTAACGGATTGAGCAGTGTTCCAAGCCCAATCGTTAAAATGAACAACCATGGTTTACGAATCGTTTCTGTCATTGTATGCATCACCTTATGTATGTAAATTACAGTCGTATTTTCTGCCGGAAAAAGGGCAGTTAAACAAATTTGTCGACGCAATGTGTATTGTCATGGATTGGTTAAGTGTCTATTTGATTATTTTAGTCCTTTTTCGAGTTTATTGCAAAAGGGCTAAAATAATGAAGCGCATAAAAAGCCTTGAACGATTATCGCTGTTCAAGGCTTGGGCATACATTTGCTGTAAATGAAGCGTGATAAAAAATAATTACCACATAGCATGTTAACAAGAATGTATCTATTTCATAGCGGTCTGATCCTCTTTTTCTAACACATTCTCAATATAATCCTTGCCCCATTCATACATTGCATCTAAAATCGGCAACAGCTTTTCGCCGTGCTCTGTAAGAGAATACTCTACTTTGGGCGGAACAACGGGATATACTTCACGGTGAACGATTAAATGGTCTTCCAGCTCGCGTAATTGATTAACAAGCATTCTTTGGGTAATCCCGGGCATCAGCGCCTTTAATTCACCAAAACGTTTTGTCCCTTCCTTGCCCAGATGCCATAAAATCAGCATTTTCCACTTCCCGCCAATGACCGCAAGTGTTAATTCCTTTTCACAATTAAAAGTTTTCTCTCCTAAATTCGGCATTTCCTTCACCTCTGCTTTATTTCCTTCAATGGTATACTTTTTAGCACTATATGCGGTAAAAGTGCGTACTTCTCATTTCTAGATATACTCAGTATACTTGATGACATGCTGATGCGTAAATAGGGTTTGAAGCGGTAATGCGAGCTTGCCTTCTAAAAACCATTTAGCACAATAAATTTAGAAAATGAGGGAGCGAAAATAATGAAATTACAATTAGCGCTAGATCTTGTCGATATTCCAGGAGCAATTGATTTAATAAAAGAGGTAGAAGAGCATGTCGATGTGGTAGAGATTGGAACACCTGTCGTGATTAATGAAGGACTAAAAGCGGTGAAGGAAGTAAAGGCTGCTTTTCCTGACTTAACAGTATTAGCAGACTTAAAAATTATGGATGCGGCTGGATACGAGGTAAGCCAAGCTTCTGCTGCCGGTGCGGATATTATCACCATTCTTGGTGCTGCAGAGGATGAGTCCATTAAAGGCGCTGTAGAAGAAGCGAAAAAGCAGGGCAAACAAATCCTGGTGGATATGATTGCTGTAAAAGATATCGAAACGCGTGCAAAAGAGCTGGATGAACTCGGTGCGGATTATATTTGCGTTCATACAGGATATGATCTGCAAGCTGTAGGGCAAAATTCCTTTGAAGATCTGCACACCATCAAGAGCGTTGTCAAGAATGCAAAAACAGCGATTGCAGGCGGAATCAAATTAGAAACACTTGCTGAAGTCGTGAAGCATCAGCCAGATTTAGTTATCGTAGGCGGAGGAATCACAAGTAAAGAAGATAAAAAAGCTGCTGCAAGCGAAATGAAAGAATTAATGTTGCAAGGGTAATGTAAAGATGAAAACAACCCAATATTTAACCAACATTGTTCAAGAACTTAGTCAAACAGCAGAACTTATTTCTGATTTAGAAACGGAGAAATTAGTAAATCAGATATTAGCATCCGAGAAGGTTTTTGTGGCTGGTGCAGGAAGATCCGGATTCATGGCGAAATCCCTTGTCATGCGAATGATGCATATGGGTCTGGAAGCATATGCAGTAGGGGAGACGGTAACGGCTAATTTAGAGAAGGATGATTTATTAATCATCGGATCAGGCTCAGGGGAAACGAAAACATTAGGAGCTATTGCTGAGAAAGCAAAAAGCCTTGGAGGAATTGTTGCGGCTGTAACCATTTCTCCTCAATCCACTATTGGTGAGTTAGCTGATATTACGATTGAATTACCAGGGGTAACGAAAGATCAGTCTGAAGGCGATTATAAGACGATTCAGCCGATGGGCTCTCTTTTTGAACAAACATCCTTATTATTTTATGATGCCTTGATTCTGCGCTGTATGGAGAAAAAAGGGTTGGATTCACATAAGATGTATGGTAAGCATGCTAACCTTGAATAAAGCAGAACAAAAATAATAGAGGATATGCAGTGAAACGCTATTTGTGATGTGTGCTTACTGCCTATCCTCTATAAGTAATTAAAATGCGAATATAATCAAGCAGAAGGTATGTTTACTTAACCCTCGTTTTCTCACATCAAAAAACAACCTGTACCAAAAACATATAAAATATGGTCCCGCCCGCAATAGACAGCAGCATGCTCCGCTTCCAATAGTGCAGGCCAATAATTAACCCAATTGCCAGAAGCTCTGGCAGGAAGCCTTCTAATGATGTAACCTGCACATCTTTTAAGGAATAAACAACCAATAATCCAAATACAGCTGGCGGTAAGACGTATCCTAAGTATTTAATATATTTTGGCGTAGGCTTATCTGCTTTAAAAATTATAAACGGCAGGAATCTCGTTAACAAGGTGCCTGCAACTACACAAGCAATCATAATGATTTGCTGGGTGATTGACATCATGATGAAATCACCTCATTTTTTGTAATGAACTTTTTAATGATGCTCAGAAAAATCAAGATGATAAGCATGGCAGGAATGATAAAGTTTTCTGTGCCAAATAGAATTAAACATAAAACGGAAGCGGCTATCCCGATGAGGGAGCTGATATGATTGCGCTCTTTCATCCACTGGTCTAAAAAGATAACCACGAACAAGGCCGTCATCACGAATTCCAGACCATCCGTATTAAAGGTAATCAGCGAACTGAATAAACTGCCGACAGTGGCGCCGCTGACCCAATAGATTTGATTTAATAAGGTGACATAGAACATAAACCATCCGCTATTTATATCCGAAGGTGTGCGGGCGGTATTGTTAATAACAAAGGATTCGTCGCACATCCCATAGATGAGATACATTTTTTTCTTGCCGGTTCCTTTGAACTTATCTAACATAGAGATACCATAGAAAAGGTGTCTGGCATTAATCATTAGCGTTAATAGAAATGCACTGAATGGGTTAAATGCCCCTAATAGCAGATTTCCGGCTACAAATTCCATGGAACCGGCGAAAATAAGAACACTCATGAGGATGGCATAGATTGGCGGAAACCCTAAAGAATGCATGTAAACCCCATAAGCAATGCCTAAAAAAGTAAACCCTGCCAGTATCGGCAACGTTTTTGGAAAGGCATATTTCAACGTAGATAGATGTTCATTTAAAGACATATTTCATTCACTCGCTTTCAAACAATGGAAACTATTTATTTTGCATAATAGATTAAAACAAGAAGGTGAAGTATCTTGTCACCAATATTTCTGTAGATATGGTTTTGATTCCCGTCAAAAATAATTGCTTCTCCTTCTTCAATTTTTTCGACAGTACCGTCAATATCCATTTCTAATTGACCCTCTTGTACAAATACGTGCTCTTCCACACCTGGATTGTGAGGAGATGATTTATGTTCATTTTCAGGGTCCAGCTCAACCATAAAAACTTCAAATTGCTTTTCCGGGGAAAAAGGTACAGCTGCATGGACTCTATAATGGTTTTCTGCTTCGGTAACCAAATATCTGTCTTGTTTTTTAACCACTCTAATCGGATTTGTCTGTTGACTGATCAGAGATGAAAAGGATACTTTCAGACCATTGGCAATTTTCCAGAGTGTGGTTACTGTTGGGGTAGAGTCTCCGCGCTCGATTTGTGCAAGCATGGCTTTACTTACTTCAGTGAGTTTTGCCGTTTTATCTAAACTTAAGCCCCGTTCTTTGCGGATGGTTTGCAGGTTTTTACTGATATACTCTGTGATTTCCTTCATCGCCTTCCTCCTTTATAAATTCTTCTGTTTTATTTAGAAAATCATTATCTAATAATATAACATACTTTTAGATGTTATAACATACAAAAAACGGCATAGCTCTATTCGCTATACCGTTCTTATGCTTTATCTGTTGCTATGAACTATCCCTTATACGCCTGGCGGTAAACCTCAGCCAATTCCGTTACAAGCGGCAATTTAGGATTCGCTGTGGTACATTGATCCTCGAAGGCACGGTCGGCAAGGTCATCTGCCTGCGCTTCAAATTCTTTGGCATCGACACCATTTTCCGCGATGCTCATCGGAATATTTAATTCTTCTGCTAATTGGTAGATGGCCTGCACAAGACTTTCTACTCCCTGTTCTGTTGTTGCTGCTGGCAGCCCTAATACACGTGCAATCTCTGCATAGCGTTTGTCAGCGATAAAATGCTCATATTTAGGGAATGAAACGAATTTTGTCGGTTTCTTGGCATTATATCGAATCACGTGCGGCAAGAGAATAGCATTGGCGCGGCCATGTGCAATATGGAATTGGGCTCCTAATTTATGGGCCAGGCTGTGGTTGATTCCTAAGAACGCATTGGCGAATGCCATACCGGCTATCGTAGAAGCATTATGCATTTTTTCTCTTGCTAAAGCGTTACTGCCATCATGGTACGCTTGAGGCAGGTATTCAAACACCAGCTGAATCGCTTTGATTGCCAGTCCGTCCGTATAGTCATTAGCCATATTTGAAACATAAGCTTCAATCGCATGGGTCAATACGTCCATTCCGGTATCTGCTGTAACCGTTTTTGGCACCGTCATGACAAATTGCGGGTCAATAATCGCTACATCCGGTGTTAATTCATAATCTGCTAATGGATATTTTGTATTGGTCTCTTTATCGGTAATTACTGAGAAGGAAGTCACCTCAGAGCCTGTTCCGGATGTAGTCGGAATCGCGACAAACTGTGCCTGCTGACCCAGCTTCGGATATTGATAGACACGCTTACGAATATCCATAAACTTTTGTTTTAAGCCATTAAATTCTGTGTCTGGATGTTCATGGAACAGCCACATTCCTTTAGCTGCATCCATTGCTGACCCGCCTCCAAGTGCAATAATGACATCTGGGTGAAAGGCATCGATTGCTGCTGCGCCGCGCATGACGGTATCCTTTGATGGGTCTGCTTCTACATCAGAGAAGATTTCACAGTGAACATAATCCGGGCGTCTGCGCAGATAATAGAGCACCTTGTCAACATAGCCTAATTCCACCATCATCGGATCGGTAACGATAAAAGCTTTAGATATATTTGGCATTTTCGCCAGATATTGAACCGCATTTTTTTCGAAATAGATTTTAGGAGGTACCTTGAACCATTGCATATTTACATTCCTTCTCGCCATTTTTTTAATGTTCATTAAATGCATTGCCCCTACATTGGAGGAAACAGAGTTGCCGCCGTATGAGCCGCAGCCAAGTGTCAGTGATGGCATATAAGCATTATAGATATCGCCAATCGCTCCGTGAGAAGATGGGGCATTTAAGATGATTCGTCCTGCTTTCATCCTTTTACCGAAAGCATCCTGTATCTCTTGATTATCTGAATGAAGTACGGCAGAATGTCCCAAACCTCCAAATTCCAGCATTTCCTCCGCGCGCTGCAGCCCTTCTTCGGTGCCGTTTACTTTATAAGCAGCTAAGACGGGGCTCAGCTTCTCGCGGGAAAGCGGATGCTCGGCTCCCACACCGGTTAATTCAGCAACAAGTATTTTCGTATCCTGAGGAACTTGAATACCAGCCATCTCAGCAATTTTCGATGCTTTCATCCCAACAATAACAGAGTTCACGGCACAGGTGTCCGCATTAATGACCAGCTTTTCTACCTTTGCTTTTTCCTCTTTGTTTAAGAAATATACGTTGTTATCTATCATTTCCTGTTTTACCTGCTCATAGATTTCTTTATCGACGATGATTGCTTGTTCAGAGGCACAAATCATGCCGTTATCAAAGGATTTAGATAGAATGACATCATTAACTGCACGTTTCACATTGACTGACTTTTCGATATAGCAGGGAACATTTCCGGCCCCTACGCCTAATGCCGGTTTTCCGGAGCTGTATGCCGATTTCACCATTCCCGGTCCGCCAGTTGCCAGAATGGTTGCGACGCCGTTATGCTTCATGAGTGCCTGCGTTGCTTTAATAGACGGCTTTTCAATCCACTGAATACAATTTCTTGGCGCACCAGCTTTGACAGCTGCTTCATGGACGACTCTTGCCGCTTCCGAGCTGCATTTTTGGGCAGATGGATGAAAGGCAAAGATGATCGGGTTTCCTGTTTTAATAGATATAATAGATTTAAATAAGGTGGTAGAAGTCGGGTTCGTTACAGGCGTTACACCGGCTATCACACCAATTGGTTCAGCTATTTCAATCATGCCTTCCTTCTCATCTTCGCTGATGACACCAATCGTTTTATCATACTTGATATTATGATAGACATATTCGGTGGCGAAGATATTTTTGATGATCTTATCCTCATAGACGCCGCGGCCGGTTTCCTCGACAGCTAATTTTGCGAGCTCCATGTGCTGATCTAATCCTGCAAGCGCCATTTCCTTTACAATGTTATCGATTTGCTCCTGATTTAACTGCCGCATTTCGGTTAATGCTGTCTGCGCGTTCTGGACCAGCTTATCAATACTTTCCTCAACGGTTACTTCCTGTTTCATCTGCTCTTTTGTAATCATGTTAAAAGCTCCTTTATATTA
>NZ_JBSSNH010000012.1:0-78477 GCF_053839645.1 Oceanobacillus sp. M60
TATTCCACAGTAGCTCAGTGGTAGAGCAATCGGCTGTTAACCGATCGGTCGTAGGTTCGAATCCTACCTGTGGAGCCTTTTGCTTCCATAGCTCAGCTGGTAGAGCACCACCATGGTAAGGTGGGGGTCAGCGGTTCGAGTCCGCTTGGAAGCTTAGTGTTAAACGCTTATCCTATAAAGGGTAGGGCGTTTTTTTGTGTTTATAAGGCTCTATACTGAATGTGGTGGTGTCCTCCGTTCCATCGTCAGATGGAAAGAAGGCAAAAAAATACACTCCTTTTCCTCTCTCTGATACCCTTGAGTTGTCGAGACAAAAGGAATGGGAGAGGAAAAGAGTGCATCATCATTTTATCACAGAGTTATTAGGAATAAAAGATTCTCATGTAGATGTGTGGATATCAGACTTAAAAAAGGTTTCCATTCAATAGATATATTTATTGAATGGAAACCTTTTAATTATATAACAATGATTAGAGCTAAGAATTAATCCTTTGGTTCTAAATCCTCAAGTGAATCAATATCCATATAAGCTGGTACTGCCAAACCAGTCTTAGCACCATCTAAGTTTGGTCCCAAATCATCAAAATCGCTTTCGTATTGCTCATATAATTCGGCATGTGTCACGGGCATCCATACAGCTAAGGATGCATCAGCACTTCCAGTAGCGATGGATTCAAACATAATAGCTGGGTCAACTTGTGTCAATGTTACCTGAAACCCTTGTTGTTCTAATGCAATTTTAGCAACATTTGCTGTGAAAATAGCATCATCCCAGGGTAAAAGAGCCAACTCAATGGAAGTGCCATCTACAGAATCTACGCCATCTGTCCACTCTGTAACAATTTCCTGATTAGCATCTGCCCAGTCCTGCGCTACTGTTTCAAAATCCTTTTCTTGAGCTTCTAATAGCGCTTCTTCTACGTCTGGAAGCTCTAACTCGATACGATCAAGAATTGTATAAGCTTCAGGCATTTCATCCTTCAGGCCCTCTCTTGCTATCGTTGTGATTTGTTCTTCATCTCCATGGATTCCCTGTGGATCATCTAAGTATTTTAAATCCCACTGAGCAAACTTATAGTGAGGAGACCAAGCACTGAAAACGATTGGTTCTTCATTTTCAATAGCATCACTTAATTGCGTTAACATTGCTCCTGCGGAAGACAGCTCCTGCTCCCAACCAGCAAGATTATTGTAGGAATCTAAAACTTCTTCATTTTTTAGAGTTTGCCCGGCACCAGGTTCTGTTCCAGTGATTGTATAATCTAGTTCGTCACTAATATTTGCTTCAGCGTGTACGTCCCCATCATTGGAATTGCAGCCTGCAACAATGAGTGATAAAGATAAACCAGTAATTATACCGAGACTTTTCCAAGTGAATTTCTTAAATTTCATCATATGTAAAAATACCCTCCAATTTTATGTACTGCTTTTCTAATAACGTTACCAATTACTTTATAATACACAGAGTTTGTTATGAGCCGGCAGAATCAATGCTATACTTATTAGGTTTTTAATTCAAACGCTAAAAATAGTTGTTTCTGCATAAATAAGTTGTTAAAAGCGGATTAAACATAGGTTTCTGTAAAAGAGCAGCCTTTTACTGCGTCTATCTCTGTATTACATGTTGCTTTCGAATTTTAGTTAGAAGTTTATGTATTGGAAGTATAGGGTGGTAGGAATTTAGCAAAGAATTTTCAAGAGTACAGTCTTAGTTTGGAACGCTTAGATCATAGGAAATCAAAGTAGTTTAAACAACATATGATGTTAGAAAAAATTAAATTTAATATAGTTAATAATTGAATTTAAAAAGCTCAAAAAGTAGAAATAAAAGCATTATGTAGCTAATGAGTCTTCTTCCCTCAGGCTAGCATCCGATAGAGGAAAAGAGTAAATAAAACATGTGTAATCCATTTTAAATTCTCTACCTTTTTCAAAATTGAAAATGCCTATATAAAAAAGCAAATCCATTGAAAATAGGATTTGCTTTTTTATATAGGCATTAAACTATACTACATCCGTTGTACAACAAATAGCTGATATTAAGGTGCAACCAGCTCTACTTTTATTCTATCCGGATCTTCAAAATAAACGGCATAATGATTGTCTCCGCCCGCAAATGGATGTTGGTCAGCATAAAGAATAGATACCCCTCTTTGCTGGAGCCTTTTCGTCATGTCATCTACAAATCTCCGGGAATCTGCATGGAAGGCTAAGTGATTTAAGCCAACTCGGCATCGATGATAAGGAATATCCAGAAATCTTTCTTCCGCTTGTACAAAAACGAGATACGTTTCTCCCAGTTTCCAGCTTTGCCCGCCGTCCCAATTTTGAAAAGGTGTATATCCCAGCTCGCTTAAAAACCAGTCCCAAAAATGAATCGTTTTATTTAAATTAGTAACATAAATTTCAATATGATGAATTAGACCATGGTTCAAAGGAACGCCTCCTTAAATGCAGTAATTATCTTGACTTACTTAATTATTATCTATGCAGATAGATACAACAGGTTTGAAAAAAGTTTACAAAATACGGGATGAATGAGAAAATAAATAGTATATATCTTGATAGAATAAATGCATTATAATCTATTATAGAAGAGCTAGATGATAAAGAAAAGTATTGGAGGAGGAGTTTGATGGTTGAGCGTTATGTTAAATTAGATAAAATTAATGACGTTAAAGATTTTGTAGAAAGAGTATCTGGGTTTGAATACAAGGCAGAGGTTATTTCTGACACATATATATTAAGTGCAAAATCCATTATGGGGATATTCAGCCTGGATTTGACAGAACCTTTAAAATTAAGAGTTCATGCAGATAGCTGCGATGATCTATTAGAGAGTATTTCACTTTATCTTGTTGATAAAGAATAAACTATGAGGGGTATTCAGTTAGGGAACTACATATACTGACACCCCTTTTTTATGTGCGTAAGTAATAGATTTTTCCATGAGACAATGAAACCCTCAAAATGTTTTCCTCGGTGGTTGTTAAATAAAACCTTTCCATTATTGTTCTGTTTTGCCTTCAATGTTGTAAATGTTTCTAAGTAGATTTTTCAACATCTCTTAATTCTATTTATGAATTTCCTGTTTTTGATTTTTTTCAAATGTTTTCGTTTAACATAATGTTTTAAAGGCTAATAAACGATGACTCTTTTAGAGTTTAAAGATAGTATTTAATCATTCATATTGAAAACCTGATGATTTCGTAATTTCTGACACCTATTGTAATTAATCAGAGTAGCTTCAATAAGTATGCTCAAGCGCTGCATCTAAGTTATATAAGATAGCAAGAATTAAGTAATTGAACTTGTTAAAAAAGAGAAATTTAAATAAGATAGGTCTTTTCGTTGGTTTAATTGGGAAAATAATCAAAATGAAAATGATATAAATAATAATTACAAACATAATCAACAACGAAAAAAAATATTAACTAAATTTATCACAAAAAAACAAAAATATTATTGACAAATCGAAAATAAATGATAATATTAATCTAAGGATTTTGAAACCGATTTCAAGTCACTTTTAAAGTTTTATCCTTTATACAAATAGGGAGGTTACAAATGAGTATTAAATTTGGTTGTCATACATCAACTTGGGAACTAGATTACGATAAAGAGACAGACTATTTAGACAATGTAATGAACACAGTGAAGGATGCAGGATTTAAAGGGGTAGACGTACAGGTTGCGATGTTAGGAAGATATCAAAATAATCCTGAAAAACTAAAAAGAGCATTAGATGAAAGAGGTATATATTTAGCAGCTTTAACAGTACCTTTTACTTGGGAAAATGATGAAGAAACAGAAAAAGAAAAGGAACGTGCGGACTATTATATTGATTATCTGATAAATTTTCCTGGAGTAGTTATGAATCTCCCGTCTCGTGTCGGTCCTAATAGAGATAATTTATTAAAGCGTCAAAAGCAGATTATCGCTTGTGCAAATGCCGTAGGAAAAAGAGCATATGAAAAAGGAGTACAAGCTTCTTTTCATCCTGCTTCACCAAAAACGTCTTATTTCAGAACAAAGCAAGACTATGATGTTTTGTTTGAACTGCTAGATAAAACATATATGAGTTATACTCCTGATGCTGGTCATATAAAAGCTGGAGGAATGCGCCCAGAAGAAATTATTAAAGAGAATCTTTCTATTATCAAACATGTACATTTTAAAGATTGTTCTAATAATTTTGAGTGGAAGGAAATGGGCACTGGAGATATTGATTTCCCTTATATCGTACAGACTTTAAAAGATAGCGGTTACCAGGGGTGGATAATGATTGAAGAGGAAACAGAAGAGGCTGCGGAAGACCCGAATCAGGTGATTTTAAATGTTGGGAAATATGTTGAGGAAAAATTGAGACCGATTACAGATGGTGTTAACCAGGATAACTAATTTCCGTTTTACAGTAATATTTTTAGGTTTTTAATTTAACGCTAGTTGATTTTCAATATTTATAAAGGATGAGGGAGGATTATTATGAAGTTTAAAATAGGTCTTGTTTTATTATCCGTGATGATGTTATTGGCAGGATGCGGGGGAAACAGTGAAGAGGGTAATGCGGCAAATAATTATCCGGAAAGAAACATTGAAGTTTTAGTAGGGCATGGTGCAGGAGGAGGAACAGACTTATTTGCACGTGCTGTGACTTCGGAGTTAGAAGATATTTTAGGAGTAAATATTAATGTTGTTAACCAAGAAGGAGGAGCTGGGGTTGTTGCGGCTCAGAATGCTTATAATGCTCCATCAGACGGATATACTTTAGTGGGGGATGCTGCTTTCCCGCTTACAGTAGCTGCGGGTACGAATCAGCATGGGTTAGATGATTTTACCCCAATTGCCCGTTTTCAAAGTGATACATATGCGCTTTGGGTAGACCCTGATAAATATAGCAGCATTGAAGATTTTATCCAAGCTGCAGAGGACAACCCAGGTGAAATTACTGTAGGTGGAACAGGTTCTATGGGGATGGATGAATTTACAGTATTTCTTCTAGGACAAGAAGCAGAAGTAGATTTGAGTTTTATAGCGATGGAAGGTGCAGGTGATATGCACGCTGGAGTTATTGGAGGACATTTAGATGCAATGGTTGAAGAATTCGGTCCGGCAAAAGCGCTTTATGATGATGGTTCAGTTGAACCTCTTGTAGTTTTTTCAGAAGAGAGATTAGATGAATTTCCAGATTTACCCACAACGGTTGAGAATGGTTGGGACTTAACAGATGGGAATGAGCGTGGTTTTTATATAAAAAGCGATGCTGACCCTGAAATTATTAGTGTATTAGAAGAGGCTATGAAAGAAGTCTATGATTCTGAAGAATATAAAGCGTATGAAGAGGAAAATTATCTGCACTTACGTGAAGGATGGATGGATTCAGAAGAGTTTACACAGCGGACAGAGGAGTTAATTGAACGATATACAGAAGTTGCTGATGAATTGCAAGGAAATTAATTGAGAAAGGGAGGGAAGAACCCTCCTTTCTTAAGCATTACGATATAAAGGTGGGACGAAAATGAATCAAGCAAAAAAAGACTATATTTTCTATAGTATTGTCATGATCTTTGCTATTTTTTTTCTTGCTTCTACTCCTCAAATCCAGAGTACAAATCAATCTTTTATTATTGGACCAGCGACATGGCCATATATTCTTCTGATTTTAATGATTTTTTTGGGACTGTACGGGATTGTTAGCACATTAATTAAAGCAAAGGTAATGAAGTCAGAGGAATTAATAGCTAAAGAAGAAGCAGCACCAGTAAAGAAAATATTTCATTTGTCCATTCCGGTTGTTTCTTTATTGGTAGTAATTATTTATGTATTATTGCTGAATGTAATTGGTTTTATTTTCTCTACCGTTTTGTTCTTATATGGCATTACGCTTTTACTTGGTACAAAAAAACAATTAACGGCTATTTTATTTTCAATTATAACAATGGTAGTTTTTGTTATTCTGTTTTCTGTTTTATTACAAATCCCATTACCAAGGGGTATAGGTGTTTTTAGAGAACTCAGCCTGTTTTTTTACTAAGTTGTAAGGGGGCAACACAATGTTGGATTATTTAATATCGGGACTATTAAATGTAGTCACTGACCCAATAAACCTAATTATGCTAATTGCTGCAATATTTATTGGATATTTGGGCGGAGCTATTCCGGGGGTTAGTGGAACAATGCTGGTGGTAATAATGGTTCCGGTTACTTATTCATTTGAACCAGATTCGGCTTTTATTTTACTTACTGGGATATATGCAATAACTGCATTTTCAGGTGCTATTAGTGCTATTTTACTTAGAACACCAGGAACTCCAGAAGCGGTAGTAACCACGTTTGACGGCTATCCTATGGCGCAGAAAGGGCAGCCTGGAAGAGCTCTGGGGATAGCAATTTTCTGCTCCGTTGTAGGAGGAGTTATTGGTACACTCTGTTTGATGCTAATTTCCCCAGCGTTGGCGAACGTAGCCCTCTCTTTTTCAGCTCCAGAGTATTTTGCTTTAGCAGTAATGGGATTGACGGTAGTAGCTTCGCTTAGTGGAAAGGCTTTGGCAAAAGGGTTGATAGGAGTATTAATCGGGTTAATGATTAGTACAATAGGTATGGATCCGTTGACAGGAACATTGCGTTATACTTTTGGATCTTCAGCTTTATTATCAGGAATTGATTTGATTCCGGTAATTATTGGACTTTTTGCTTTATCGGAATTCCTTAAAAAAACGACAGAGAGCCATGCTGTGCAAGAGGTAATATCAAATGTTAAAACAAAGTTATTTGAAATAGAAATATTTAAAAAAATAAAAGGTACAATGGCCAGATCTACTATTATTGGTATATTTGTCGGCATTTTACCGGGGATAGGTGCAACTACCGCCTCTATGCTTAGTTACAGTGAAACGGTAAGGTGGTCTAAAGAAAAAGAAAAAGATTCTTATGGTAAAGGTAATCCAAAGGGGATTGCTGCATCGGAAACAGCAAATAATGCTGCAGCAATGGGGACGCTTGTTCCGTTATTATCATTGGGGATTCCGGGCGGCGCAACTGCAGCAGTTTTATTAGGTGCTTTTGTTCTTCATGGAATGCAGCCGGGCCCGACACTATTCAGTACGGAGCCAGAATTGATGTATACCATATTTGCAGCATTGCTGATTGCGAATTTAGTTATGCTGATTGTATCAAAACCATTTATAAAAATATTTCAAAAAATAGTTAATGTTCCTTATTCTATTTTAGGTCCGCTTATTGTTGTGTTTTGTGTTATTGGTACTTACACAGTCCGGAATAGTTATGTTGATATTTTGATTATGGTTGTGTTTGGGATTATTGGTTTTATCCTTGAAAAATACCGTTTTCCTTTGGCGACAATTATTCTGGGTGTCGTGTTAGGTCCGTTAACGGAAAGTCAATTTAGAAGAGCTGTTGAGATGTCTAGCGGAGACTTTTCTATTTTCTTCACAAGACCTATTAGCTTAACTTTATTGATTATTTCAGCATTAATGTTGTTTTTCCCATTAATTAGCGGATTATTTAAAAAGAGAAAAAATCAAGAGCAAGAGGGCTAACCTAATAGATAAAGAAAATTAATGATTTATATTTGCTCTCATTAAAATGAAAGGCAAGAGAAATATCATCATCAAAGAATGTGAAATTATTTATTGAGGAGGAGTTTAAATGAGTAAACCACGAGTTGGGTTATTATATGGAGATGCGGCAGGGGTAGGACCGGAAATTGTTGCGAGAGCAATGATAAAGGAAGAAATTTTAGAACAAGCAACATGGGTTTTAATAGGAGACGAAAGAATCTTTCAAAGAGGTGCTGAGGTAGCGGGTAATGAAATGAAGTATCAAAAGGTAGATACAATAGACGATGTTGATCCTGCGAAGGGCAGCTTATGGCTTATTGATGTAAAATCTACTGATCCTAATGATGTCGAATATGGTACTTTATCTGCTGCTTCAGGAAAAGCTGCAGGAGACAATTTAGTATATGCGCTTAATTTGGCAAAAGAAGGAAAGTTGGACGGTTTAACTTATGGTTCTATGAATAAAAGTGCCCTGTATCAGGGAGGGTATGAATTTAAGGATGATATTCATTTAGTAGCTTCTGTATTTGAATTAGAATCAGGATTTAGTGAAGTGAATGTAATGAATGATGTATGGTTTACGCGTGTGACATCTCATGTTCCTTTAAAAGAAGTCGCAGAAAATATTACTAAAGAAAGTGTACTAGAAAGTATCTATTTTGCTAATGAGATTGTTTCTAAAGCGGGTATTAAACCCAAAATAGCAATTGCTGGACTGAATCCACATGCAGGAGATAATGGATTATTAGGTGATGAAGAAAATGATATTATCATCCCGGCAATTGAAGAAGCGAAAAAGAATGGTGTGGATGCTCATGGACCATTCCCGGCAGATACAATGTTCCTTAGGTTAGAAAAAGAATCATTTAACACTCTGCTCGCAATGTACCATGACCAAGCTCAAATAGGAATGAAAACATTAGGATTTAGCAAAGGAATTACGATTAGTGGAGGACTGCCAATTGTAATTACAACTCCAGCTCATGGGACAGCATTTGATATTGCAGGTAAGGGAATCGCGGATTCGAACGCACTGGAAGAATCATTAAAATTGTGTGTGAAATTAATCAATAACGGATATAAGTAAAACGATTATAACTTGTAGAGTTCTCTCCTTTAAAGAGAAAGGAGAGAACTCTACAGAACAATACATAAATAACCGAGGAGGTTCCTCTCATGAAAAAAGTCATTAACAATCCAGGTGATGTAGTTGAAGAAATGCTAGAAGGAATTATGCGCGCACATCATGGTAGCTTCCAAAAAATAGATGGAGTAAATGGAATCGTTAAAAAAGAATTAAAAGATAAAGTAGCTGTTGTTACTGGTGGCGGTAGCGGTCATGAACCTCTTTTCTTTGGTGTAGTTGGGGATGGGTTGGCTGACGGAGTTGCGATTGGAAACGTTTTTGCTGCTCCTACGCCGAATACGGTTCAAGAGGTAGCAAAAACAGTGGACTCTGGCAAAGGGGTTTTATTTATATACGGGAACTATGCAGGGGATGTTCTTAACTTTGATATGGCAGCAGAGCTCCTTGAATTTGAAGATGTGCAGACGACCACTGTTAAAGTGACGGACGATGTGGTTTCTGCACCGTTAGAAAGAAAAGAAGATCGCCGTGGAATTGCGGGAGATATTTTCGTTATTAAAGTGGCAGGAGCAGCTGCTGAGAAAGGTCTTTCTTTAGAAGAAGTAACAGCGGTATCACAAAAAGCGAATGAATATACTTACTCTATTGGGGTAGCATTATCGCCTGGAACCATTCCTGATTCTGGGGAACCTACGTTTACATTAGCTGATGATGAAATAGAGTTAGGGATGGGTATTCACGGGGAGCCGGGGATGGAACGGACCAAACTAATGCCGGCTGATGAACTGACCAATCAATTAATGGAAAAGTTATTAGATGAAAGTCAATTGACATCGGGTGATGAAGTGAGTGTTTTAATCAATGGCCTTGGTTCAACAACATTAATGGAATTATTTATTGTTAATCGCAAAGTAGCGCAAATTCTCGATGAAAAAGGAATTGGCATTCATGATATCGATGTAAATAATTATTGTACAACCCAGGAAATGGGTGGATTTTCGATTTCTTTACTGAAATTGGATGATGAATTAAAAGCATATTATGATGCCCCGGCAAATGCACCATACTACAAGAAATAATGGAGTTGGAGGGATTTACAATGACGGCAACGGACGTAAAAAAATTGGATGCTGCGCAAACAAAAGCAATGATTCTCTATGCAGGAGAAAAAATAAGAGAAAATAAGCCATTGTTAACCAAAGTCGATAGCGCGATTGGTGATGGCGACCATGGAATTGGTATGTCAGTAGGCTTTGAAAAAGTGGAAGAAAATCTAAAAGATCAAGAATTTACAACGATTAATGATATTTTTAAAAAGACGGGTATGTCCATGGTGCAATCTATGGGAGGAGCTTCTGGCGTTATTTTCGGCACGATGTTTCTTGGCGGTGTAAAAGATCTGGATTCTAAAAGTGAATTAGATGTACCTGTACTTTCGGAAATTTTTAGTGCATCCTTAGATGCGATTAAGCAGCGGGGTAAAGCCAGTTTAGGAGATAAAACAATGATTGACGCTCTGGAGCCGGCTGTTAATGGGTTGAAAGAGAGTGTAACTGACTCTGCAACACTATTAGAAGCTTTGAAAAAAGCAGAAGAAAATGCTGCTGATGGAGTAGAGAAATCTAAGAATTATATTGCGAAATTTGGAAGAGCAAAATCTTTAGGGGAAAGAGCGCTTGGTAATCAAGATGCTGGTGCTACAAGTGTATGGATCATCTTTAAATCCATGAGAGAATGGGTAGAGCAATTAAATAAATAGATACGAGGTTAATATAGAGGCATTTCTAAGGAGTGCCTCTATATTATTGAGGCGATTAAAAACAGCAGCTTATATAAAGTAAGGAGAAGGTGATTTAAAATGACAAGTACTACAAACGTATCAACAGAACAATTATCTATTAATACAATTCGAACATTATCCATTGATGCCATTGAAAAAGCAAATTCAGGACATCCCGGTCTGCCGATGGGGGCAGCACCAATGGCTTACACGCTATGGACGGAATTTATGAGGCATCATCCGAAAAGTTCAAAATGGTTTAACCGTGACCGTTTTGTCCTTTCGGCTGGTCATGGTTCGATGCTTTTGTACAGTTTGCTGCATTTATCAGGCTATGACGTATCATTAAATGATATTAAAAATTTTCGTCAATATGGATCTAAAACCCCAGGGCATCCGGAAGTGCATCATACGGATGGGGTAGAAACCACAACTGGCCCGCTCGGACAAGGAATTGCGACAGCTGTTGGAATGGCGATAGCGGAAACGCACCTGGCTGCTACTTATAATAAGGAAGGTTTTAATGTAGTCGATCATCATACCTTTGCACTTGTGGGTGACGGAGATTTAATGGAAGGAATTTCTCATGAAACTGCCTCCTTAGCCGGTCATCTTGGTTTAGGGAAATTAGTTGTCTTGTATGATTCAAATGATATTTCACTAGATGGTGATTTAGATAGATCTTTTTCAGAGAATGTGCAGGAGCGTTTTCAAAGCTATGGCTGGGAAGTCATTCGGGTGGAAGATGGAAATGA
Organism: Oceanobacillus sp. M60; assembly: GCF_053839645.1. Taxonomy (NCBI): domain Bacteria; kingdom Bacillati; phylum Bacillota; class Bacilli; order Caryophanales; family Bacillaceae; genus Oceanobacillus; species Oceanobacillus sp. M60. The sequence continues at coordinate 11,203 of NZ_JBSSNH010000012.1, forward strand.
TGTCGATGCTTTGAGAAAAGCAATGAAAGCAGCGAAACAAAATACAGAACAGCCGACACTAATTGAAGTGAAAACGGTAATTGGGTATGGGTCGCCCAATAAATCAGGATCTTCTTCTTCGCATGGAGCGCCTCTTGGTGAAGAGGAAGCGAAACTTACGAAACAAAACTATAACTGGGAATATGGTGCTTTTCACGTCCCCGTTGAAGTATATGACGATTTTAAAAATAAAGTTGCAGAAAAAGGTGCCAAGGCAGAAAGTGATTGGAATGAACTGGTAGAAGCTTATGCTGATAAGTATCCAGAAGAGGGGAAACAATTGCAATCAGTGATGAAAGGAGAATTACCGGCTAATTGGGATAAAAATCTCCCGGTCTATGAAGCTGGTTCTTCTCTGGCAACGCGAGCCTCGTCTGGAGAAGTGCTAAATGCCATCGCGAAGAATGTACCTAATTTCATCGGTGGCAGTGCGGATTTGGCGGGATCTAATAAAACAACGATAAAGGATGTATCTGATTTTTCAAAGGCTGATTACGCCGGGAAAAATATTTGGTTTGGAGTGCGTGAATTTGCAATGGCGGCAGCGCTTAATGGAATGGCCCTTCATGGCGGATTAAACGTATTTGGCGGCACCTTCTTTGTATTCAGTGATTATTTACGTCCGGCAGTAAGATTGTCTTCTTTAATGAAATTGCCAGTCACCTATGTTTGGACACATGATTCTATTGCGGTCGGGGAAGACGGACCGACTCATGAACCAGTGGAGCATCTAGCTTCTTTCCGTGCAATGCCTGGTTTGTCTCTTATCAGACCTGCGGATGGAAATGAAACGCAGGCAGCATGGAGACTTGCTGTGGAATCAACGGATCAGCCCACAGCTATTGTATTATCGAGGCAGAATCTGCCGACTTTACCAGGAACAAAGGAAAGTGCTTATGAAGGCGTGAAGAAAGGTGCTTATGTGGTGAGTGATTCTTCTCAAGGTGAGTCTGATGCTATTCTTTTGGCAACCGGTTCTGAAGTTCAGCTGGCTGTCGAGGCTCAAAAAGTATTGCGGGAGAAAAATATAGATGCTTCTGTCGTAAGTATGCCATCTTGGGATCGTTTTGAAGCACAAACGGCATCGTATAAAGAGAGTGTTTTGTTGCCTAACGTGAAGAAGCGGGTTGCTATTGAAATGGCCTCTTCATTTGGCTGGGACCGTTATCTTGGGAATGATGGAGTAATGATTGGTATAGATACGTTTGGGGCTTCTGGGAATGGAAATAAGTTAACCGAAGAATATGGATTCTGTGTTGATAATATTGTGGCGCAAGTGGAGCGTTTATTTGTTTAGAATCCGCAGAGATTTAATTTTTTGGTGAACCCAATTTTGGTTCTGCCAAACTCATAATATCCTCATCTATTAAGAATCGGGAGCAAACCGAATCCGATAGATGGAGGATATTTCATTTCCTTTGTTTCTGCTAAGGGAGCATGGATACATAACTTTTAATAAAAAAATTCATTATTTAAAGTAAAATTATCAATCGCTTTCATTTATTATTTTATTCATTCATTTTATGGTATAATACACCATAGACAACTATGGACTAATCAGGAATAGGAATAGATACTTTTTTTTGCGAGGATGACGGATGATGAAAATGTTTGTTACGGAAAGAAGAAACAAGATAATGGAACTCTTGCATGATAAGCAGCGGCTGACCGTGAAAGAATTGTCGGAGCAAATCGGTGTGTCTGAAGCAACCTTGCGTACAGATTTAAACAAAATGGAGAAAAACGGTCTTTTAACTCGTACACATGGCGGGGCAATGTTAAATCAACAGAGCGAGGTTGATTATGATACCAGTTTTTCTGTGCGTGAAAAACAAAACCGTAAAGAAAAATCATTGATTGCTAAGGAAGCTTTTCAGTTCATTGAAGAAAAGCAATGTATCTTGCTCGATGCCAGTTCGACAGCACTTGAGTTAGCACGTTATCTTAATGAACAAATGATCCGGCTGACAGTAGTAACGAGCGGGATTCAAACAGCGCTGGAGTTAAAGGATAACCCGAATATTACGGTTATTTTAATTGGCGGTGTGGTGACGAAGGGTTCTACGACAATGGAAGGCACATTAGGGGTGGAGTTATTAAACAAGCTTAATATTGATATTCTTTTTACTTCTGCCAATGGGTTTTCTGTAGAAAATGGAATGACCGATTTTAATTTGTATGAGGTTGAATTAAAACAACATATGGTGAAGAAAGCGCAGAAAATTGTGGCTGTTATTGATCATTCTAAAATTGGGGTGACTTCTAGTGCGCCATTTGCAAGTACAGATCAGATAGATGTACTTATTACCAATGATTCCATCGATTCGGATACAGAGCGGATTCTTGTGAATCATAATATTCAAGTGATTTCGGCGCTGTAAAGCGAGTAATTTTTTGTTTATATATACTTTAAGGAAAAGCACTGTACAAGAATTTTCTTACGTACAGTGCTTTTCCTTATGATAATATCGAAAACATTAACAAGAACTTTTTGCTGCATCTTTGAAGTTCTGATCAAGAAATTGGCTTTCTCTGTCAGTGATTTGATCTACTTTGCGTTGAGATCCGCCGGACCATGCTACATTCAGATAGGCTTCCACTACTTTTTTAGCGGACTCTGGTCCGATGACTTGGGCTCCCATTGCGATGATTTGGGCGTTATTACTTAATTGAGCGCGTTCTGCAGAGTACGTGTCATGCGCTGTCGCTGCGCGGATTCCCGGGTATTTATTAGCTGCAATTGCAACGCCGAGACCAGTTCCGCAAATAAGCACACCGCGTTCTATTTTCTTCTCGCTGATGGCTTCTGCTACATTGAAGGAAACCCCAGGATAGTCCACAGCATCGCAGGAATGTGCTCCGAAGTCCACCACTTCATGATCGGTTGATTCTTCAATAAATTTCTTTAACGTTTCTTTTAATTCATATCCGTTATGGTCTGCACCAATACCAATTTTCATTCTGCAAACTCCTCTCGTATATTTAATCTACTTTCATTATATACTTCTAATTTTCTTTTATCAACTTTTATTTTCGTTTTTAATCAATTTGATAAAAAATGAAAATAAAATTGCGTACTTTATGGAAGCATCTTTTTCGACTGTGTACAATTCTACAGAAAAAGATTCTTTTGATTCAAAGTATATATTTTAGATATACGAGAGGACGTTGAAGGTTTCAATCATTTTTTATATCAATTATTATTTTATTTCATTTGCTTTTATTTTATTTTTACTTGTTTCACTGTATGAAGAATTTGTTTGTAATTTGCAGGGTCATGTCCGAATCGGCCGATGAAAACCCCGTCTACATCGTCATGGGCGGTAATTTCATAGACATTGTCTTTGCTCACCGAGCCGCCGTAAATGATACGGATGGCTTCCGCTGTTTCTGCATAATATGCTTCTTTAACAATTTCGCGGATCAGTTCATGTGTCTGATGCACATATGCTGCATCGGCTGCTTCTGTCTTTCCGATTGCCCAGACTGGCTCATAAGCTAAGATGGTCCTTCCAATATGTTTTACGTCGACTTCACCAAAGGAAGTAAGGATTTGTTCCTTCAACGCCTGTTTACGTTCCAATTTATTCTCTAAGTACTCCTCTTCACCAATGCATAGAACGGGGGTCAGTCCTTTTTCCAGCGTAAGTTTTGTTTTCAAATGAATCATATCCAGTGTTTCGTGGAAAATACGTTGTCTTTCTGCATGGCCAATTTCCACATAGGTTGCGCCTATGTCGATAATAGATTCAATTGAAACCTCTCCGGTATAAGCGCCATTTTCATAGGGTGAAATATTTTGTGCGCCAAAGGCAATTTCAGACCCTTTTAAGGCTTGTGCTGCTGGGTAGAGGACACCTAAAGATGGGAAGGCGAATTTTTCTACTTCGTTTTCGTTTTTGGCCACTTCTGCTAAGGCTTTTACTAATTCCGTTGCTTTGTCGATTGTGTTAACATATGTTTTATAGCTGATTCCAACGACTGGTTTTCTCATATTATTATCCTCGCTTTCTACTTTTTGAATGCGTTTCTATTTATGATTGTATTTTTCCCTCTATCGTATAGGTATTTCATTGTACCTTTTACAAAGAAACTGTACATTCGCCGGAGGGCAGGCGAATTCGGGTTTTGGCAATACATCACCCCTTTCAGGTAGAAGTTTAAAAGAATAGCTGTTCAACAGCTTGGGTGCATTTTAAATCATCGTGCCAACGTCATGGGGCAAATCAGATAGAAACAGGATTCTCAATCCTTTCTTCTGCTTTTTTTAAATAGCATATAATCATACACATCTTGCATTTCCTCGGGAGTGAGAGCTGCCATATCACGGAGCATCGCTTCGGCATCGGGACTTATCTTTTGAATGTGCTGGACCAATTCATTCTCGTGGTCAGCTGCACTAGAAGGAGCTTCTTCTGCTCTGCCTAATAAATAGTCTGCAGTAACCTTCAATGTATCGGCAATAGCGGTTAATTCTTCTCCTTTAATTGGGCGTTCGCCAGATTCGATCCGATTCATGACACTGACGTTCATATTTACTTGTTTAGCCAGCTCTTTTTGTGTCCAATTTCGTTGCGACCGTAATTGAATGATTCGTTGACCGGTATTCATTGCGCACCTCTTTATTTCTATTTTAGAAATTAATTATAACATATGAAAACGGTGAAAAATAACTTCTGGCGAGGTTTGGATAGAAAAGCGAAAGTATAGTATAATTGTTATAGATTCAGTGTTGGAGATACATATTTTGGTTGATGAAGGAGCGGCTTCAATGAAACGGATAGGAATCCTTTTTATAATAGCAGGTGTCATTTGTATTGGTGTTTTTGGCTATCAAATTATAGGACACGAACAATCGCAAAAGCAGTCTTTGATTCAGGCGGAGGAAAGAATCAAACAAGGCGCCAATGAGCAGGGTGAAGCAGGCGGGGAGGATACAGAAAAATCAATAGAAGCGTTCGATGCGGACCAGGACGAAGCATTTGCTACATTAGAGATACCTAAATTGGGAAAAACGTTGCCTATTGTGGAGGGGACAGACCCAGATTCATTGCAAAAAGGAGTCGGACACTTATCCAATTCCGTTTTTCCTGGGCAGGGGGAGCAAATCCTCTTATCCGGGCATCGGGATACGGTTTTTCGTGATTTTGGTGAATTGGAGATAGGGGATACATTTGTGGTGCAGATGCCTTATGGTGAGTATACGTATGAAATAAGAGAAACGGAAATTGTGCCTGAGGATGACACTTCTGTCATCGGTGAGATGGGGGAAGAGGTATTAGTTGTCACTACCTGTTATCCATTCCACTTTGTGGGCAGTGCGCCGGATCGTTTTGTTGCCTATGCTTATCCGGTTTCTGAATAATAGAACAAAAAAGGAGCTTTCAACCTGATAAATCATATCTGGCTGAAAGCTTCTTTTTAATCATTTAGTACGGTTTTTAACGTTTCAATATTTTTTTCCATTAGACTGAAGTAATCTTCGCCGTTTTCTATATCCTCTTCGGTAATAGTCTCCATATTGCTCAGTACAGCACTGTCAGCGCCAATTTCGTCTTGGATAATTTCACTAATTCTGCTGCTGATATTTCGTTCAAAGACAACATACTTTAAATCATATTCGCGGGCAGTATCCACTATTTCCACCAAAGCAGACTGAGAAGGCTCCTGCGAAGAGGAGAGTCCATGGATGCTGATTTGTTCTAAGCCGTATCGATCTTCCCAATAGCCATATGCTGCATGGGAGACAATCATTTGCGGATGGTCTGCGTTCTCAATCGTTTGTGCTAATTCCTGATCCACCTGTTCCAATTGTCCTTCTAATTCTTCTAAGTTCTCCGTGAAATATGCTTCATGTTCTGGCATTTTTTCGATAAGAAGATCGGTAATATTTTCAGCTAATTGAATGCTGATGACAGGGTCAAGGAAAACATGCGGATCACCCACACCGCTTTCGCCGTCATGATTATCGATCAATAATTCAACGACGCCTGATTCGGCAATTACTTCTCCATCTGCATCTTCAAGCTCCAGTTTTACTTCTAACGTATCGTTGATTTGTGTTTCAAAGGAAGCATCGTCCGCTTCTTCATCCAATTCCCATTCCTCTGAACCCTCTGTGCGGAAATACCAGTTCCATCCCGCGATGTCTTCATCGACATTTGCTTCTGCTTCTATGGAAGCTGTATCGCCGCTGTGGTAATGGTCATTGATGCCGTCAATGATAATGTCGCCGTTGTCCTCTGCTTCTTCCTCGTTGTAATGTTCTTCTTCATTCTCATGAGCGTGCTCCGCTTCTCCGCGAAGAGGGATATCTTCACCGATGGCAGAAACCTCTACATTTTCTCCTTCTAAAATATCCTCCGCTTTGGAAGCAAAAGGCTCCATGCCGACACCGGAATAAATAAATAAATCCTTCTTAGCTAAATCGACCATCTCACGTGAGCTTGGTTCGTATGTGTGTGCATCCGCATTTGGCGGGTAGATGCTTTCTACATCGACATAATCGCCGCCGATTTTGGAAATAAAATCTTCTAATGCGAAAATAGTAGTAGAAATTTCAAGCTGTTCCTGATCTCCATCCTGACTGTCCTCTGCGGATTGACAGCCTGCAAGGAAAAGAAGGAATAAACCGAAAAAGAGAATGACCCGTTTTTTCATTGAATTGAACCTCCATTAATTTATATAGTGCGTTTGAATTTCTTATAAAAAAGAAAAATAAGTAATCCTTACTATTATGGTTTGCTTCGTAAAAAACAAACAATGAACCTGTAATTCTTATTATTCGTAATCGTTACGATTTAAAATTTACAGGTTTTTAGAGGGGTTGTCAAGGAGTTTTTTACAAAAAAATTGTCAGCAGCTCATTTGCTGCTGACAATGGATGTGGTATTTATTAAGGTAAGCCGACAATCGTTTTTGGTTCTAAGAATTCTTCGATGCCGTAATCTCCCCATTCGCGTCCAATACCAGACTGGTCGAAACCGCCAAATGGAGCGGTAAAGTCAGCTTGTTCATTATTGACTACAATTCTGCCGGAGCGAAGGCTTTTTGCTGTTTTGGTCAGCGCCTCCGGATCATTACCGACAACATAGCCTGCTAACCCATAAATTGTACCATTGGCAATTTCAATTGCTTCATCTAAATCGTTATAGGTGATAACGGAAAGTACAGGACCGAAAATCTCTTCCTGGGCAATCGTATCTTCAGGTTTTACATTAGTAAATACAGTCAGTTTAGAATAATATCCGGTTTCCAAGCCTTCTGGTTTACCTGTTCCGCCGGTAACTAGAGTTGCGTTACTGTCGATTCCTTTTTGGATATAGTCTTGAACGGTTTTCCATTGATCCTCCGATACCTGTGGTCCGGTGAAAGTAGACTCGTCTTTTGGATCGCCGACAGGATATTCGGAAATATGGTTTTTAATCGCTTGGATAAAATCATCATGCATGGATTCTGGGACCAATGCTCGCGTTCCTGCTGTACATACTTGACCTGTATTGCCAGCGATATGGGAAATAGCTGTTTTTGCAGCATAATCCACATCTGCATCATCCAATACGACAATTGGCGATTTGCCGCCAAGCTCTAAGGAAACCTTTTTAATATCTTGAGCGGCGTTTTCCATAATTTTCGTACCTACGCCGCCGGATCCTGTAAAGGATACAAAGTCGATATCTGGATGAGAGCTGATGCCGTTACCGATGGTAGAGCCTGTTCCGTTTACCAGATTGAATACGCCTTTTGGAACACCGGCAGCTTCGAACACTTCTTTTAATAAGACAGCCGCGAAAGGTGTTTCTGTTGATGGTTTTAATACGACGGTGCTGCCCGCTGCAAACGCACTAGCCAGCTTTGTAGACGCCTGATTTGTCGGGAAATTCCAAGGCGTGATTAAACCAGCGACGCCAATCGCATCCTTTTGGATAAAGGAGTTTTCCCGGTTTTCAGTAAAGTCAAAATCACGTACCAGTTTTGCCGCTGTCCGGAAATGATTTAATCCCATCTGATATTGTACGTTGGTTGTAAATGTTACTGGAGAGCCAAGCTCTGCCATGATAACTTCAATAAATTGATCTTTTCGTTTTTCATATTCATCTGCGATTCGGTCTAATAAATCAGCACGTTCTTCTTTGGTTGTTTGTGAAAACGCCGGGAAAGCATCCCGTGCAGCTTGAACTGCTTTATCAAGATCCTCTTTGGTACCAGAGCTGATTTCACCAATTTTTTCTTCGGTTGCAGGGTTGATTACATCAATTGTTTCGTTTCCAGTGGAATCAACCCACTGACCGTTAATATAATGCTGTATATAGTTATACATTTTCTCCACCCCTTTGCTTGTTTTTCAATAAAGAATATTCAATAATACGTTATCAGCCTTTTTGAATATCCATTACTACTTGTTCCCGCAATAAAAAGTGATTAAACGTAGTAGAGAACATGGATTTAGCCAATAAAAAAACTGTCTCTTCTTAAATAATGAAGAGAGACAGTTTTTGAGAGATTAGCCGCCAATAATATTGAATCCGGCATCTACATGCAATACTTCGCCGGTGATTCCACGTGCCAGTTCGCTAAGAAGGAATAATGTTGCATCTCCAACTTCGTCTTGATCGATGTTGCGGCGCAGCGGAGCTTTTTCTTCCACAACTTGAGATTTTTCGTTGAAATTAGCTACTCCTTTTGCAGAGAGTGTACGGATTGGGCCGGCTGACACAGCGTTCACACGAATGCCATCTTTGCCCACATCTTCAGCTAGGTAGCGGACGCTTGCTTCCAGAGAAGCTTTAGCAACACCCATCACGTTATAGCCAGGAACGACTTGTTCTGCTCCGATGTAAGTTTGTGTCACGATCGAACCGCCTTCAGTCATCAGTTCCTTCGCAGCATTTGTTATGGTTACTAAGGAATAAGCGCTGATTTCTTGAGCAAGCAGGAAACCATCGCGGGAAGTAGTGACAAATTCACCCTGCAGGTCTTCCCGTTTAGCAAAGGCAACAGAGTGAACCAAGCCGTGAATCACGCCGATTTTTTCTTTTATTTCATGAAAGGCTCCCTGAATACTTTCATCGGATTTAACATCGCAAGAGATGATTGCTTTTGGTTCAATTTCATGCTTCTCTAAAAGTTTTACTAATTTTTTGTAGGATCTTTCCTGTCTATTGGTGAAAATAAGGTTCGCTCCGGCATTATGTAGAGATTTTGTAATACCCCAAGCAATACTTCTTTCGTTAGCGACGCCCATTACAACAATGTTTTTACCTTCTAATAATTTTGTCATACGTATCCTCCATTCAACATTTAACTTAGCATCTATTATAACGGATTAGTACCAGGTGATAAAGTTATAAACTGTTTTTCTTTTCTATAAGAAGTATGTGTGATAAGTAAAAAAGCAGTTCAGTTGGACCGCTTTGCCGATTCAGAACCCAGGTAATCGCAGTCGGGAAAATATACGGTACTTTCCTGCCGGAGAATTCTTGTTGTCAAAAAAGATACTCACGCTGGTTTTATATTTATAGAAGAAAAGAGAGGAAATAAGAAATGAGAAGCCTTGGAAATAGTGTCATAACGGGTTTGGTGGAGTGATTTATCGACTTTTGAAAAATAAAATAAGGTTTTTTTCATTTTTCCCTTTACAAACGGTTGGTTCCTCGATATAATAAAATTCGTCAGTTTGCGAGAGAAGCTTTCAAAAAGCCTCTCAGAAACGCATTATGGCCCGTTGGTCAAGCGGTTAAGACACCGCCCTTTCACGGCGGTAACACGGGTTCGAATCCCGTACGGGTCACCAAATGGAGGATTAGCTCAGCTGGGAGAGCACCTGCCTTACAAGCAGGGGGTCGCAGGTTCGAGCCCTGCATCCTCCACCATCACGCCGGCCTAGCTCAACTGGTAGAGCAACTGACTTGTAATCAGTAGGTTGGGGGTTCAAGTCCTCTGGCCGGCACCATTTTTTCATGTATATAATTGATAATATGGTTAACAATAATATGGAGGGGTAGCGAAGTGGCTAAACGCGGCGGACTGTAAATCCGCTCCCTCAGGGTTCGGCAGTTCGAATCTGCCCCCCTCCACCATGTTTTTGTTGGGCCATAGCCAAGCGGTAAGGCATCGGGTTTTGATCCCGTGTACCCCAGGTTCGAATCCTGGTGGCCCAGCCATTTTTATTTTTTAGAAGAAATACATGATAATACTATTACTGATAATAGTATTTTTTTATGGACAGGGCTATATATAATAACCTGTCTTATCATAGGAGCCATTAGCTCAGTCGGTAGAGCAACGAGCGAAACTTCTGCCGAATCAGCTTCGAGTAACCCCGAAGCATTCACTTCGAAGCAAATGCTTGCAGATGCAGGGGTCCACCAAATAAAGAAGCACGAAATAAGGTACCATTCTATTTATAAAACGAGCCATTAGCTCAGTCGGTAGAGCATCTGACTTTTAATCAGAGGGTCGAAGGTTCGAATCCTTCATGGCTCACTACAAGCATGACAAGTATAAAATACAGAAAAACGGGATAATTTTATCTCGTTTTTTTCTTTATCAGCATAAAAATCTCATATTATTTGAACAACAGTTCGACGTTAGTAAAGAGCCTGCCATAGTCTGAGCAGTCCAGCGATTTTGTATATGTTAGAAGCTGGAAATACCAATGCATTACGGTAATGCTGCAAACATAGTTTCAGTCACGAAATAAGTATCTTCTGAATGAAAAAACGATAGAATTCGTGTTATAATCAAAATAGTTTATTTTAGTACATTGTAATAAAAAAGCATATTTCAGATATGATAAATAAAAAGGATGAGCTAGGCATGACCTCTTCAAGGATACCAGGTTTTTATAATATGACGGTAGAAGAAAGGCGGGCATTATTACGTGAGGCCTTTACTTTAACAGATGCAGAAACGCAAAATTTGTCTAACGCCGATGCGCTTACGGTAGGAAAAGCAGATAATATGATTGAAAACGTCATTGGCACCTATCAATTACCATTCGGATTGGGATTAAACTTTTTAATAAACGGGAAAGAATATGTAGTACCGATGGCTATTGAAGAAGCTTCTGTTGTTGCTTCTGCCAGTCATATTGCGAAGATAGTCAGAGAGGCTGGCGGTTTTCGGACAGAATCAAAAGAAAGACTGATGATTGGGCAGATTCAAGTGGTTGGATGTCCGGATTTTCAAGAAGCAAAGCAGCAAATCCTTCGTCAAAAAGATATATTAATGAAAGCTGCCGATGATGCCTATCCAAGCATTGTCAGCCGCGGAGGCGGTGTGAGAGACTTAGATGTACGGGTTTTGAATGAGAACGATGCATCGTCTTATAGCAAAATGCTGGTCATGCATATCTATGTAGACACCTGTGACGCCATGGGAGCGAATATGATTAATACCATGGTGGAATCGATTGCGCCAATCGTGGAAGAAATAACCAAAGGAAAAGTGCATTTGCGTATTTTATCGAACTATGCCGATCGCAGCCTGGCTACAGCAAAATGTGTAATACCTCCGCATCTGCTAAAAACAGGTTCGTTTGCTGGAGAAGAGGTCAGAGATGGTGTCATCCATGCGTATGAATTTGCTGCCTCTGACCCGTATCGTGCAGTAACGCATAATAAAGGGATTATGAACGGCATTGACCCTGTTGTGATTGCGACAGGAAATGATTGGCGGGCAGTAGAGGCGGGGGCACATGCTTATGCTGCCAGAAATGGTCATTATGGCTCCATGACTACGTGGTCAAAGGATGAAGAAGGTAATCTCGTTGGTGAAATTGAGTTGCCAATGTCGATAGGAACTGTCGGGGGAGCGACTCGCGTGCACCCATTAGCTGATTTTTCTTTATCCGTTATGCAAATTGAATCAGCAGAAGAGCTTGCGCAGGTAATTGTAGCAGTTGGTCTTGCTCAAAATCTTGGAGCGCTCAAAGCGTTGGCGACCGATGGGATTCAAAAAGGGCATATGGCGCTTCATTCACGTTCTGTTGCGATAGCTGGCGGAGCAACTGGGGAGATGATTGATGTGATAGCAAAACAATTAGTAGAACAACAAGAAATCCGTGTGGGAAAAGCTAAAGAATTGGTGGAACAGTATAAACAATGAGTGCAGAAAAAGTAACAGCATCGGAAAAAACAGCTATTGGCGTAGCTCATAGTAAGGTCATTTTAATTGGAGAGCATTCGGTTGTACACGGGCAGCCGGCAATTGCTATTCCATTTCCTTTAATTGGCGTAGAGACGGTAATTGAGTATGTTCCTGGAGCGGTGAAAATGGACAGTACCTTTTATCATGGCCCATTGCGGCATGCCCCGAAAGAGCTGGAAGGAATTGTGGAATGTGTCTCTAGTTCTTGTGAATATCTTGGGATTCCTTATAAGGATTTGTTAATACGGATTAATTCCTCGGTACCGCCAGGAAAGGGTCTTGGTTCAAGTGCATCTGTCGCTATTTCTATTATTCGCTCTTTATTCCATTATTGCGATAAGGAATGCTCGACAGAAGATTTGCTGCAATTAGCGAATGTGGCAGAAACCTATGCGCATGGAGCACCAAGCGGGCTGGATACCTTAACGATCACTTCCGATAAACCAGTGTGGTATAAAAAAGGAAGTCCTGTTGAGCACATTGAATTAGGAGAAGACCTGCATTTTATTGTTGCAGACTCCGGCAGATTTGGGGATACACGTACATCAGTTGAATCGGTAGCAAGTCTGTTAAAAGCAGCTCCGCAGCGTATCCATTCCAAAATAGAACGGATCGGGGCGTTAACGCATCATGCAAAAGATGCATTGGAAAAAGCTAGTAAACAGTTTTTAGGTCAACTGTTAAATGAAGCACAAAAAGAACTGGAAGCATTAGGAGTCAGTGATGCCGGTTTAAATAAATTGATTCGCTTTGCCCGGGAAGAAGGGGCTTTAGGTGCGAAATTGACAGGCGGCGGAAATGGCGGTTGTATCATTGCGCTTGCGCAAAATGAAGTTCATTCAAAGCAGCTGGCAGAGAAATTACGCCGTTTTGGTGCAGCAGCAGTCTGGCCGTTTGTTTTGAAGAAATAAAGCGATGCCTCATTCGGCGGGGCTTTTCCCCGGCTGAATGAAGCCGCATGAAAAGAATGATTTGACAGGGATTGTAGAAAAGGAGATTCAAATAATATGAAGGCAACAGCAAGAGCGCATACGAATATTGCTTTAATCAAGTATTGGGGGAAGCGGAATGAATCATTGATTCTTCCTGCCAACAGTAACCTTTCCGTGACATTAGATGGTTTTTCTACAGAGACAACCGTTCATTTTCAGGAAGGGTTAAAAAAAGATTCCTTTCATTTGAATGAACAGAATGTAGAAGGAGATGCGCTTGGAAAGGTAGCGATATTTTTAGATAAGGTGCGTGCTCTTTCTGGAAAGGAAATCTATGCACAGGTTCAATCTGTGAATCATGTTCCTACTGCTGCCGGATTTGCTTCTTCTGCATCTGGTCTTGCAGCATTAGCTGCAGCGAGCTCCAAAGCAATCGGACTTTCTCTAAATGATACGGAATTATCGAAGCTGGCTCGTCAAGGCTCTGGTTCTGCTTCCCGTTCGATTTTCGGCGGTTTTGTTGAATGGCAGATGGGGGAACGGGAAGATGGATCCGATTCGTTTGCCGTGCAAATTGCTGACAAGTCACACTGGGATATTCGCATTGCTGCTGTGGTTTTGTCAAAAACAGAGAAAAAGGTCTCAAGCAGGGAGGGGATGCGCCGTACCGTAGAAACCTCTCCTTTTTATGCAGGCTGGCTGGAGCAGACAGCAAAGGATCTGCAAGAAATAAAACAAGCCATTAAAGTGAAGGATTTTGAGAAGATGGGAAGCGTTGCAGAAGCGAACTGCATGCGCATGCATGCTACAACTTTGGGAGCGAATCCTCCGTTTACATACTGGCAGGATACCACGATGCGAGTGATGCAGACGGTACAAACCTTAAGAGAACAAGGGATTCCTGCCTTTTTTACGATTGATGCCGGCCCGAATGTAAAAGTTTTATATTTACCAGAAAACGAAGCTAAGGTGAAAAAACGCCTGCAGGCAACAGAAGGCGTGGAGGATATTATAATCAGTAAACCCGGAAGCGGAATAAGCTATAGATAGGAGGATAATATGGTGGCAAAATCAATCACGGTCAAAGTACCAGGGAAATTAATGATTGCGGGAGAATTTGCCGTATTAGAGCCTTATCAGAATCTGGCAGTGATGGCTGTGAACCGTTTTGTCTATGCGACGGTAGCGGAAGCGGATAGCCACCAGCTGACTCTTTCGGACTTTTCTCTTCATAAGGTTCCATGGTCTTGGCGAGAGACAGACATACATATTGATTCAGACGATCCCAGGCTGTCTTTTGTTAAGAATGCACTCCGGATTACATATCGTTATTTAGAAGAACAAGGACTGCCGGTTCTTCCGATGCATGTTTCTACACGCAGTGAGCTGGATGATGCCTCTGGCGTGAAATATGGATTGGGCTCCAGTGCAGCGATTGTTACTTCTATCGTAGCGGGAGTATTACGTTTTCAGGCTCCGCAATTGGCTGAAAAAGATACCATTTTCCGTCTGGCTGCGATATCGCATGTGATTACGCAAGGAAACGGATCGGGAGCAGATATCGCTGCATCCACTTATGGCGGGCTGCTTCAATTCTCTTCTTTTCAGGCAGATTGGCTTCTCGAAGCATACCAGGAAGCGGGGTCTGTCACAGAAGTCGTAGAGAAGGATTGGAAATATTATAAAACGAAGCCGATTACGCTGCCAGAAAATGTTTACTTTTGTGTAGGCTGGACAGGCAGTGCTGCATCTACGAAAGATTTAGTGAACCAGGTGCGCTTATTGAAAATAAACAATGCGAAAGCTTATACTTCATTTCTGAAAGACAGTGAACATGCCGTATCTCAGTTTTTAACTGGCTCAAAAGACAATGATATCAATCAATTATTTGCTGGGATAACAGCTAACCGAAAAGCGTTGAATCAAGTTGGGAAAGCAGCAGATACAAATATTGAGATACCCGATTTAACCGTCTTATGTAACTTGGCAGAGGATTTGGGTGGCGCAGGAAAGCCTTCTGGCGCTGGAGGCGGAGATTGCGGGATTGCTTTTATGCCTTCGCAGGAAGCTGCGGAACAACTAGCGCATGCGTGGGAAGAAGCAGGAATCAAAGCTTTGACGTTATCTCCTTCTACCGGCGGAGAGACGGTGATGGAAGAGAATCATTCTGTTTAAGAAATATTAGAAAAGATAAAGGAGAGCCGTTTTGCAATTCGATGCATTGTAAATCGGTTCTTTTATTTTTGCATTTAAATCAAAGGAATTCTGATACCATCTTCAAATATTTTCAAGTTTCTTATAAAAAATAAAAAATGTTTAATGAAGTGAAGGACAAAATAAGATATTATTATTCATAGAGATATAGTTGGTGAGGGGAAGATTACATAGAGATGTTTGTGGATAGGAAATGTAACAAAAAAAGACATACACAGAAGATGTCTTTGAAAATTGAGTAAGGATGATTTAAGAGGTTTTTTTTAAATAAGCAAAAATTAATGCATCCAATTTTTCGCTTGTGGACAGAACAGGTTCTGAGTCTAATCCATGCTCCTCAGACAATGCCAGCATTTCTTGCCTGCACTGTTCAATCTCCATGAATAACGATTTTTTATCCACAAATTTCACTCCTTTTTTAGTATACTTATCGTTAGATATACCCTGTCGGAAAAAAAATAAACATTCTTTTTTAAAATGTGAAACCTTACAAGCGGTTGTTTCGTATAGAGAGTACCGCATAGTGCGGAGGTAATTAGATGGACCAATTTATAAAGAAAAAGATTATAGAAGTTAAAAAAGGAGACCAATCTGCTTTTTCGGATGTCGTATCCTTTTATCAAGATAAAATATACCAGCACTGCTACCGTATGCTGGGTAATAAGCACGAAGCGGAAGATATTGCACAAGAAGCGTTTATACGTGCATATGTGAATATTGATTCATTTGATGAGAGCAGAAAATTCTCTACATGGTTATACCGCATAGCTACGAATTTAACCATTGACCGCATGCGCAAGCGTAAACCGGACTTTCATCTTGATGCAGAAGTAAAAGGGACAGAAGGTTTGGATATGTATTCTCAGCTTGCCAGTACGGAACGTCTGCCTGGAGAAGAAGTGGAAAGCAGAGAACTGCAGCGGTATATTCATCATGAGATTTCTCAGCTTCCTTCTAAATACCGGAGTATTATCATGCTCAGGTATCTGGAAGAATTTTCACTAAAGGAAATCAGTGAAATTCTTGATGTTCCTCTTGGTACGGTAAAAACGCGGATTCATCGTGGAAGAGAGGCCTTGAGAAAGAGGCTTCGACATGTGTAAAGGAGCGTGCTTGATGTGAGCTGCAATAAAGAGTATATAAAAAAAATGCATGACTATTTAGATGGGGATATTTCCGCAGAAGAAGAAAGCTTACTAAGAAGGCATCTGGAGGATTGTGAAGATTGTCAGAAGCATTTTCATGAGCTTCATCGAACCATTGCTTTAATAAAAAGTGCGGAACGGATGGAAGCCCCGGTTGGTTTTACAGAAAATGTTATGAATAAATTGCCGACAGAAAAGAAATCGGTAAAGTATAAGCGCTGGTTTAAACATCATCCAATCCTTGTTGCAGCAGCTATTTTCTTCTTGTTGATGATAGGCAGTCTTTCCTCCACTTTTAATCAAGGAACGGATCAGCTTGTTGTTTCTGCACAGGAAGAGCTTGTCGTTGATGGAGACACCGTGATTGTGCCCGAGGGTGTCACTGTTTCCGGAGATGTCTACGTGAAAAACGGTGATTTATTAGTGCTTGGAACGGTGGACGGCAATGTTACCTTGTTTAATGGAGAGCTTTTAGACGGCGAATCGGAGCTGGAAGGCGGCGGCCTGATGGCCTCTGCAGGAGGAGTCAACGGAGAACTGGAAACCGTAGACCAAACGTTTGAGTGGATATGGTATCATATAAAGAATTTCTTTAAAGGATTATTCGCATTTTAAGATAAAACAATGAAAAAAGGAGCGAGATGATGTCGCTCTCTTTTTTTGGGCGAAAGAAACTGTCATAATGGAGTAAAACATAGCTGCTCCATCAATTATGAAAAAACAGCTGGTTCAGGGTATTGAAGTGGTCAAATTTGGCAGGATTTCTACACACACATTTTAATGGTGTTCCATTTTCTAAAGAAAATAAAAAACTACAGACAGGTCTGTTTTTACAAATTTATGATATAATAATTATCGACTGTAATTCATAATAGTTCATGATAATATAAAACGAAACTTCATTCAGCGGGAATTTATTCTTTCCCTCCGCTGAAGGATTCAGAGAGCTGCATCACGTTATCTTCTGCTTAAATAAATCGAGTTTCATTCTCTATTTAAAGGCGGGAATTTTACGGCCGGTTCTCCGAGAGAAATAATTGCTTTTAAGATAATGTTTAAAACAAACAGGTAATTCTATTGGGTAAAGGATGTGTGCACATGCTTGATGGGGGATTTGACTTTTTAGATCTGCTGCGAATTGGCGTTGATATCGCTCTCGTCTGGTATGTATTATATAAATTAATCATGCTGATCAGAGGTACAAAGGCTATTCAGCTATTAAAAGGAATAGCAGTTGTAATGGTTGTGTGGGGAGTAAGTATGCTGTTAAACTTACAAACCATCCAATTTATCACAGGCCAAGTTATTAATTGGGGAGTTATTGTAATTGTTATTTTATTCCAGCCGGAATTACGAAGAGCACTGGAACAGCTGGGGCGAGGGAATATCTTCGCCAGATCGGGAAGCTCTGCTGAAGAAATTATTCAAAATGAAATTGAGGCTATTGTTACATCTTGTAATTATATGGGTAAAAGAAGAATTGGTGCGCTTATCTCCATTGAAAGAGAAACAGGAATTGGGGATTATGCGGAAACCGGGATTCCAATCAACGGAAAGCTTACTCACCAGCTTCTGACAAACATATTTACACCAAATACACCGCTTCATGATGGGGCAGTAATTATAAAAAATGAAGAGATCACAGCTGCGGCTTGTTACCTGCCTTTATCCGAGAGTCCATTTATCTCCAAGGAATTAGGAACAAGGCATCGTGCCGCAATGGGAATAAGTGAAGTAACAGATGCGTTAACGATTGTTGTTTCTGAGGAAACAGGTGCCGTCTCTTGTACAAAAAATGGAGAGCTGCATCGTGATATCGATGAAGAAAAATTAAGAGAAATGCTTTTAACGCATTTATCAATCGTCCCGAAAGCCTCTGACAAAAAATCATGGAAACGGAGGACTGGTAAGCGTGGATAATTGGTTTAAGAGTAAGTGGTTTGTCCGTATCCTTTCCTTAGCTTTTGCGGTAACACTCTATGCTTTTGTCAATGTGTCCGAAACACCAAATTCCGATTCAACATTTTCTGGTTCAACCACTTCCACAGAAACCTTGGAACAAATTCCAGTAGATATCCGTATTGACCGCGACAGCTATGTTGTCAGTGATGTTCCAGAAGAGGTCGATGTTACTTTACAAGGGAATCGAGGCAGTATGACACCGTATATACTTCAACGTAATTTTGATGTATACGTCGACTTAGAAGGCTTAGAAGAAGGAACGCATGTTGTTGAACTGCAGCATAATATAGCAGGAGATGTGGAAGTATTTATTGAGCCGAAAACAGCAGAAGTCACCATTGAAGAACGGGCATCTCAAGAGTTTACTGTAACTGCTGATCTGATTAATCAAGACCTGATGGCAGATGGTTACGAAGTGGTCGATTATAGTGTCGATCCGGAAACGATAACGATAACAAGCTCAGCGAGCGTCATTGAATCGATTGGCTCTGTAAGGGCTTATGTGAATATGGAAGGTGTCGATGAGTCAATTAACAATCGGGAGCTTCCGATTAGTGTATATGATATACAAGGAAATGAATTGAATGTCGGATTAGACCCTGAAAGTGTTCAGGTCTCCGTAGAAGTCGACAATCCAAGCAAGTCTGTACCACTGTCTGTAGAGACAACAGGTGAGCTGGAAGAAGACCTTGAGCTGGACTCTATTTCTCCAAATGAAGAGGAAGTGGAGATTTACTCTCAAAGTGACGTGCTGGAGGATATTTCAGAAGTGACTACCGAGCCGCTGGACTTATCCGAGATTGAAGAATCCGGCACAGTTGAAGTACCGCTTGATTTGCCTGAAAACGTGCAAGCACCGGAGACGGAAGAGGTAGAAGTTACGGTAGAAGTAGAAGGAACAAATGTAATCGAGAATGTAGCTTTAGAAGAAGAAGGCTTAGCAAATGGATTGGAAGCATCTTATGCAGACCCTGCATTAGAAGTAGAAGTGACAGGGGATGCCTCGGTGGTAAATGGTTTAACGGCAGATGATATCAACGCCGTACTGGATTTATCTGATTTAGAATCAGGAGAGCATGAAGTGCCTATTGACATTGAAGCTCCTGAGGATGTCACTGCCACAGGAAATGTGGAAGAGGTCACGGTGGAAATAATCGATCCGGCTGAAACAGCAGAAGAATAGTTGTATATTGTATGGTCAAAGGAGAGATATAATAATGGGTAAATTTTTTGGAACAGACGGTGTCAGGGGAGTAGCAAATGAAGGGCTGACTCCTGAAATGGCATTTAAGCTCGGTCGTTTTGGCGGATATACGTTAACAAAAGGCAGTGAAAAGCCACGCGTTTTAATCGGCAGAGATACACGTATTTCTGGACATATGCTGGAAGGCGCGTTGATTGCAGGACTTCTGTCAACAGGCGTAGAAGCAATGCGGCTGGGTGTTATTTCAACGCCGGGGGTCGCTTACTTAACAAAAGCAATGAGCGCGCAGGCAGGGGTGATGATTTCTGCATCCCATAATCCTGTAGAAGATAACGGGATTAAATTCTTCGGCTCAGATGGATTTAAGCTGACAGATGCTCAGGAAGCGGAAATTGAAGCTTTATTAGAACAAGAAGAGGATGATCTGCCTCGCCCGACAGGCGCTGGTATCGGATCAGTGAGTGATTATTTTGAAGGCAGACAGAAATACCTGTCCTTCTTAAAAGATACGATTGATAACGATTTTGACGGAATACGTATCGCTGTAGATTGTGCACATGGAGCAACATCCAGCCTGGCTACACATCTATTCGCAGATTTGGAGGCTGACATTCATTCCATGGGCTCTACACCGAACGGCCTGAATATTAATGATGGTGTCGGTTCTACACATCCGGAAGGACTACAGCAATATGTGCTGGATAAAGAAGCGGATGTCGGACTGGCTTTTGATGGAGACGGTGATCGCTTGATTGCTGTGGATGAAAAAGGAAACATCGTGGACGGCGATAAAATCATGTTCATCTGCGCAAAATACCTGAAAGAAATTGGGATGCTTCGTAAGGACACTGTCGTATCCACTGTCATGAGTAACTTAGGCTTTTATAAGGCATTAGAAGAAGCTGGTCTGAAAAGCGATAAGACGGCAGTCGGTGACCGATATGTTATGGAAGAAATGCGTAAAAACGACTATAACCTAGGCGGGGAACAATCCGGCCATATTATCTTTTTAGATTATATTACGACAGGAGACGGTCTGTTATCTGCATTGCAGCTTGTGAATGTAATGCGTGAATCAGGCAAGACCTTGTCAGAACTGGCAGACGAAATGACTATTTTCCCGCAGACATTGATTAATGTTCGGGTTACAGATAAGAATGAAGCATTGACCAGTCCAATCATCTTAGATGAAGTACAAGCTGTGGAAGAAGAACTGGGAGAGAATGGACGCGTTTTAGTCCGCCCATCTGGAACAGAACCGCTTGTGCGTGTCATGGTAGAGGCGAAGACAGAGGAAGATTGCCAGACCTATGCAGAACGAATCGTAAAAGTCATTGAAAATCATTTAGGTGCTTAATAATATCATGTACCTAAAGTAAAAAACGCATGGATGTACCCATCCATGCGTTTTTTTAACTTCTAGAATCCATAGGAATCCTCTTTCTTTTTCCGGATGATTTCGTTGGCTTCATACGTGTCCATGGTATCCTCAATCAAACGCTCTAATCGAATGAAGACATCGTCATCGACGATTTTCTTTTGTTGAAAGCTCTTTTCCTCAACATAAACAAAGGTTTGTACTATTTGTGCTTTCATATAGGATAAAGTTGGTTTTAATTGATGATCAGCAACTAAATAATGCTTGGAAGAGCCTGCGGTTACGAAAAAGCTTACGGTCTTATTCTGAAATGCCCCGACAGGAAGCAAATCAAAAATATTCTTTAAGCTTGCCGGAATCGATGCCTGGAAGACAGGCGTGCCGATAATCATCACATCTGCCTCCATCACCTGCCTGGTGACCCAGGCGGTGTCTCCGGAATAATCGAGATAGTTCCGGCCGTCACTAAATTGCAAATCATAATCTTTTAAATCAATCAGCTGAAAATCTGCTTCTGGATATTTTTCAGCAATTTCTTTTGCTACAGCATCCATGACTGTCCGTGTTTTTGAACCGACAATGGAGCCGGATAAACCAATGATCTTCATGTGCTAATCCTCCTGATTCATGCCAGTGTGCTTACGAATGGCAGGCAAAATTTTCGTGCCAATCATTTCAATATTCTTAGCCAATTGTTCAAATGGAACGCCACCAAAGTCCATTTGCGCTAAGTAGCGCTGATGTCCAAACAGCTCATGCTGATAGAGAATTTTTTCAATAACCTCCTGCGGACTGCCGACATTGATGACACTGCGCTTATCCTTTGCTTGTGCAAATGCCTGCTTTGGAAATCCTTGTCCATTCGTCAGCTTCATTCCTTCATTGATATAAGGGTACATTTGCTGCAGTGCCTCCTGGCTTGTTTCTGCCACATGGAAAAAACCGGTGACGCCGACAGGAAGATCGTCAGTATGATGTCCGCTTCTTTCAGCTGTTTCCCGATACGCATCAATAACATTTTTAAAAGCGCTGGCCGGTCCGCCAAGTGTTGCCAGCATCATCGGTACCCCGGTATAGCCTGCCTTCATTGCACTGGCCGGGGTTCCGCCAACTGCACGCCAGATGGGCAGTGTATTATCTTTCGGGCGGGGCAGCACATGGGCATCTTTTAAGGGTGCACGATAGTCCCCTTCCCAGCTGAGCCTTTCCTTCTCATTAATTTGCAGCAGCAAATCAAATTTTTCTTCATATAACGCTTCATAATCCTGTACGTCATATCCTAATAATTCAAATAGCCCGATTCGGGAAGCTCTTCCGGCAATAATTTCGGCACGTCCATTCGAAATTAAATCAATCGTAGCAAAATCTTCATAAACCCGAACGGGGTCAGAAGTGCTGATAATCGTTGACGAGCTGCCCAGCTTGATGGTTTCTGTCGCCTGCGCAATCGCCGCCAATACCACGCTGTGTGCCTGCGTAGTGAAATAATCCTGATGACTTTCTCCGACACTGAAAAAATCTAACCCTGCTTGTTCTGCCAGCTTTGCTAATTCGATAATTTCCTGAAGACGCTGCTGTGCCGAAATCCGTTTTCCGGTGAAAGGGTTGGCCAGATGGTCTCCCAGTGTATAGAGCCCAAATTCTAATCCTTTCTTTTGGTCAATGCGATATTGTTCCATACCTATGCTCCTCCATTGTTTTAGATTTTAAGGTTAAACCTATCTATTAAAAAATGTATTTGAAGTAAATTGCTTTGGGGAGGAAGTGAGCTACAGGCAGATAGGAAAATGGCGTGTTATTTTCTGCATGTATCGTCTCAAATTCTCCTCTCTATATCACTTTACTATTCAAATGATAAAATGACAATCAAAGTAGCTTGAATTAAAGATAGTTTTGCTGTTCCGCACGGAAAGGCCAGAGTGTATGGTGTATTTTATAAATAGTGGTATAATATAGAAAATACAGATAAAAGGGAGTGCGGGCAGAATGATAAAATTTCCAAAACCGAAAGTAGAACAGTTCTTTTATACGTATAGTATCGATCATTTCCAAGTGAGCAAAGATGAACAAAAGCTGGTATTTTCAACGAACTTGAGCGGTAAACGTAATTTATGGGCATTAGACTTGAGTAAAGAGCATGCGTATCCATTTCAGTTTTCTCAAAAGGATGAATCCTCCTCATTTATTCAGTTTGATCCAAATGGGAAGTATGTTTTAACAAGCTTTGATGCAGATGGGGATGAAAATTATCACATTTACGCCCTGCCTCCAGAGGGCGGATTACCGCAGCCGCTGATTACGGGAGCAGAGGACGAAAAATACTTGTTTGCATACCTGAGCAAGGACGGAAAACGAATTTATTATAATACCTCTAAAAATAATCCGAGCTTTTTAAACACACATGTGCGCCATCTGGATACAGATAAAGATGAGCTGATAGCAGAGGGAGAAGGAGCGCCGACTACACTGGCAGGTGTATCGGAAGATGAAGAGACACTAATATACGAAAGCGTGTTTGCGAACACGTATAATAATATATTCATCGAAAAAGAGGAAGAGAAAATCTATCTTACTCCTGATCCGAAAAAAGTGCATGTATCCTATGATCCAGTTTTTACGGATAATCACAGCATTTATTTCCCGACGGATTATGAAGGCGAATATATGTATTTAGCCAAGTATGACATGAAGCAAGAGACGTTTTCAAAAGTTCTTGAGCTGGAGGAAGAATCGATTGAAACCGTAAAATATGATAAATCATCCGATTCATTGTATGTAGTGACAGAAAAGGGTGTTGTCGATAAGCTTTATCAGTATAAAATAAAATCAGGAGAGCTGAAAGAAATCACAAAGCCTTTTGATTTGATTGATCAGGTGACTGTAACAGAATCAGGGGCAGTATATCTCCTTGGAGGATCCGCAGTAAAGCCGGATAACATTTATCGTCTGACAAATGGTGAGAAATGGGAGCAGCTCACAGATAATCGTGTTCTGGGTGTATCGGAAGAGGAGCTCGTGGATCCTGAAATTGTGACCTATGCTTCATTTGACGGGATGGAAATCGAATCACTTCTGTTCAGGGCAAAACCGGAAAATGCCAATGGGTATACCGTTTTTTGGCCGCATGGCGGACCGCAGGCAGCAGAACGGAAATTTTTCCGTGCGATGTTCCAAAGCATCCTCAATCGCGGCTATCATATTTTCGCACCAAACTTTCGCGGGAGTACAGGCTATGGTTCCTCTTTTGTGAAACTCGTCGAGCAGGATTGGGGGCATGGACCGCGCCTCGATAATGTGGAAGGCATCAAATGGCTGTTTGATCAAAAGATTACGGACCCGGATCATCTATTCTTAGTAGGAGGAAGCTACGGCGGTTATATGGCGCTGCTCCTGCATGGACGTCATCCAGAATATTTTAAAGCAGTGATTGATATCTTTGGCCCGTCCGACTTATTTACCTTTGTCAATTCTGTACCGGCGGATTGGAAGCCGATTATGGAAAGATGGCTAGGTGATTCAGAGCGTGATAAGGAGCGCTTTGTAAATGATTCTCCAGTGACTTATTTGGAAACCATGACAAAGCCGATGCTGGTTATCCAAGGTGCAAAAGATCCGCGTGTGGTGAAGGAAGAATCAGATCAAATTGTCCAAAAGCTGCAGGATAAAGGCCGCGATGTGGAGTACCTGGTGCTGGAGGATGAGGGGCACGGATTCTCTAAAAAAGAGAATGAGATTAAAGTGTATAAGCGGATGTTAGATTTTATGGAAAAGCATAAGTAGAAAAAACATCAGTGAAGCTGCGAATGGGATAGCTTTGCTGATGTTTTTTGTTTATAAATTATCGAATATGTTTTATCTGTGTTGTTATCCGGTCCAATCGCTTTTTTAGATTGGAGCGGTTATCTTCTTGTAATACTAAATTGGCTTTTGCTGCAAGGATTTCTACAACGCCGTCAATGGATAAATGGTCTGTCTGTATTTTTTCTCCAAATGCGTCATCAGCTAAACGTGTTATACATCGGTCCATTTGTCTGAAGCTCCATGAATTCTTTCTTTCCAACCGTTTCTTTAACCGGCGTTCAATGACTTCTTTTGATGCGGATAAAACGAACGGATATAATTGGATTTCTTCTGATTCCAAACTTCCGGTAATTTCTTTAAAATAAAGCTTATCTGTGATTGTCATTGGAATAATAATTGGCTCTTTATCGTTTTCAGCGATATACTTTATGGTCTTGCAATTAAATTCTCTCCACATTTCATAATCTTGAAAGTCATTCTTTCTCAACGTGTCAGGCAAATTCTGATTTAGGAAGAAACCAATATTTTCTGGGTCGTACACGAAGGAGTTTTCCAGTCTTCTGTGAAGCTCATATGCTGTTTGTGTTTTTCCTGCTCCAAAAGCACCGTTGATCCAAATAATTTTTGTCATGGGGAAGCTCCTTTTGTCAGGTGAGGTTTTAAAATTTTCTTTAAAGTCTTTTCATTTATTTTTCATTATATCACTCTGCTTCACCCCTCTTCAAACCTTCTCCCATCCACTTCTGTAAGGCGGATACCTCCCGACACTTATGGATATTCTGCAACATTTTAGAAGGATTTCATAAACTATCTTATCGGAAAGCAAGAAAAAGGTTGACCTTGAATACGACTTTCCGATAGAATATAGAAAGTTCTTGTTTTCCAAATGAAAGAAGTCCGTTTAACAAGAGCAAATAAAAGGAGAGAGGAGCAGAGAAACACGAAAGGAAACTATAATAACAAGCGCCAGGACTATTCTACGGACGGTCAGGAAGAATAGTTGACGAGGTCGGGGGTTATCGAATTATTCGGCGGGTGCCTCCCAGCTGTCCATCGCAGCTGCTGCTTTATCTTTAAACCATCAGGGTGACTTGATGAACAAAGAGATAAAGAATGATGTCTATAAAAACTAACACGAGAAAGGGGCAGAACAAGGCCCCTTCGCTTCGAATCGGTCTTTTGTCTCTGCCCCTTCAAACAAGGAGGACATCGACATGTGCGGAATCGTCGGTTACATTGGACAAAATGATACGAAAGAAATTTTATTAACAGGCTTGGAAAAATTAGAATATCGCGGATATGACTCTGCAGGTATTGCGACTTTAGGGGAAGATGGCGTACACGTAACAAAGGTAAAAGGACGTATCGCAGCGTTACGCAAAGAAGTAGATAACAGCAAGGATGCGACTATTGGTATCGGTCATACGCGTTGGGCGACGCATGGTGTGCCAAGTGTGCAAAACGCACATCCACATCAGAGCTCAACAGAACGTTTTACCATTGTGCATAATGGGGTTATTGAAAACTATGTAGACCTGAAGAAGGAATATCTGGAAGATGTTGACTTTGTAAGTGAAACAGACACAGAGGTTATCGTACAGCTTATTGAAAAACTTTATGAAAAACATAAAAATACCAAAAAAGCATTTGGTGAAGCAATGAGCCTGCTGAAAGGTTCTTATGCTATTGGTCTGATTGATGCAGAAGATCAGGAAACTTTATATGTATCCAAAAATAAAAGTCCGCTATTGGTTGGTTTAGGCGAAGGTTTTAACCTGATTGCCAGCGATGCTATGGCGACGTTGAAAGAAACAAACGAGTACTTGGAAATCTATGATAAAGAAATTGTTCTTGTCAATCGAAGCTTTGTAGAAGTGCAGACATTAGATGGAGAAGTTATCAACCGCGAGCCGTTTACAGCGGAAATCGATGCAAGTGATACAGAAAAAGGAACGTATCCTCATTTCATGCTGAAAGAGATCGATGAACAGCCAATTGTGATGCGCAATATTATTCGTGAATATCAGAATGAAAAAGGCGAATTAAAGCTAGAAAAAAATATTCGTAAAGCCATGCAAAAAGCAGATCGCATATATATTATTGCAGCAGGAACGAGCTATCATGCCGGATTAGTTGGAAAAGAGTTTCTAGAAAAGCTTTCTAATATCCCTGTAGAAGTACATGTTGCAAGTGAATTTTCCTATAACATGCCACTGCTATCTGAAAAACCTTTATTTATCTTTATTTCCCAAAGTGGGGAAACTGCAGATAGCCGTGCTGTATTAGTTAAAGTAAAAGAATTAGGACATCCAGCACTGACATTAACAAATGTGCCTGGATCAACCCTTTCTCGTGAAGCAGATTATACCTTGCCTTTACATGCTGGACCAGAAATCGCTGTTGCTTCCACAAAAGCATATACAGCACAAATTGCTGTTTTAGCGGTTCTTGCAGTAGATACAGCAAGGGTAAAAGGTATTAAATTAGATTTTGATCCATTACAAGAGTTGGCTATCGTAGCGAATGCAATGGAAATCATTACGAACCAAAAAGAAGAGCTGGAGCAGTTAGCAAGAGATTATTTTGCGACAACACGCAATGCTTTCTTTATTGGCCGCAGTACAGATTATCATGTTGCGCAAGAAGCAGCATTGAAGCTGAAAGAAATCTCCTATATCCAAGCAGAAGGCTTTGCTGGAGGAGAGTTGAAGCATGGTACCATCGCATTGATTGAGGATGGTACGCCAGTTATTGCTTTAACTACACAAGAAAATGTAAACTATTCTATTCGTGGAAACGTGCAGGAAGTGGTTGCACGCGGGGCAAATGCACTTATTATCAGCTCAAAAGGCTTAGAGCAGGATGAGGATGCTTTTGTACTGCCGGCAGTGCATGAGCTATTGACTCCATTGGTAAGTGTGATTCCAATGCAGCTTCTGGCTTATTATGCAGCATTGCATCGTGACTGTGACGTGGATAAACCACGGAATTTGGCGAAGAGTGTTACGGTGGAGTAATTAAGAGTCTTAATGACAAAAAGTTGTTGAGTGACAATAAAGTCGTTTAATTACAAATAAAGTTGTTTAATTTACAATAAAGATGTTTAAAAAACACGCGTTATCGATTATAATTAATGTAATCGAACGTGTGTTTTTTATTGCATTAAAATATGAGGTGATAAATACGTGGCTAATGCTAAATACAGGATCAAAAGAAGAAAAAATGCTTTGAAGGAGCTAAATGAGCTAGTAGAAAGACACTCTAATCTATTAATTATCCATTACTCTTGCGAAAGTTTTTATAATATTAAAGATGGGAGAACGCCACGTATTACATCTATTGCAGTAAGGTATTTCAATACAGGACAAACTATTTCCTTTTCAATTCATAAAGTGGCGGAGAAACAAGGTAAATTGAATAGCATTGAAGATCACTATAATGAATTAGAAAAATCCATGTTAGATGAATTTTATCAATTTGTTTCAACTCATATCAACTTTAAATGGATCCATTGGAATATGAGAGATATTAATTTTGGATTTGAGGCCATTAACCATCGGTATAGCGTTCTTGGTGGAACGCCTTCTATTATCCATGACAATAATAAGTATGACTTGGCTAGAAAAATGGTTGATATTTATGGAACCTACATTAAAGAACATCCAAGATTTGAAAAATTAATTGAAAAAAATAACATAACCAAGAAGGATTTTCTCAGTGGTGCAGCTGAGGCGGAAGCATTTGAAAATAAGGAGTTCGTAAAGCTTCACCAATCAACATTAAGAAAGGTGGATATACTGCATATTATTGTTGAAAGAATTATTGAAAATAACTTAGAAACCGATGCTACTTTAAGAGAAATCTATGGTTTTACTCCACAAGGGTTGTATGAATTAATGAAGGAAAATTGGGGGTATAATCTTTTGATATTCCTTTTAGGAGCTGTACTCTCGGGAGTAGTTGGATATATAATTACCTTTTTATTAATGTAGAAGGAGGTTGCTAATATGCCTAAACGCCAAACAGGTTGGACTGAAAAGAAAATAGCTCGTTATTATAAAGAAGGTCGTGGCCAAGGAGAATTAGGAAATTATAAGCCTTGGATAACGATTCAAGATGTTCCGTCCAGTGGTCGCGCTCATCGAGACATCGGTTGGAAAACAGAACGTGAGCATCATCTTTTATCTGATCTTGAATACAACTATTTTTGCTTACTTGATTGGTCAGATAATGTAATAGATATTAGAGAGCAGTTTCCCATCAATAGGGAAATCACCACAAAAATTGCTGAAGACATGAACATTACGCACCCCATAGAATCTACAACACAGACCCCGATCGTAATGACAACAGATTTTCTTATTACATTACGGTATGATTCAAAAGTTAAGTATATTGCCAGAACTATTAAACCAGAAAAAGAGCTTAATAGTTCTGGAGTTATTGAAAAATTTGAAATTGAACGTGCATATTGGGAAAATCAAGATGTTGATTGGGCTATTGTAACAGAAAAAGATCTTCCCAAAACAATAATTAGAGAAAATATAAAATGGCTGCGATCTTCTTATATACTCGCTGACACTACAGATAGTAGCTTTATATCTATCCTTTTAGAAAGACTAAAAACAGGTAACGGAACAATTTTAAATGCTTTAAAAGAGTTTGATGAACACTATCACCTTGAAAAGGGAACAGCTTTAGCCCTTTACCGTCACTCTATTGCGAAAAAGTTAGTCAAACTAGATATGACACAAAAGTTTGATTTAACTTCTGACCTATCAACTATTAAGGTATTATCTCTGATCCCGAAGAAGAGAGGTGGGCTACATGAATTTCTTTATTAATGAAATTCTACAGGATGTTACGAATGATAAAATATCCCGTATTTTGTGGATAGATGATAACAATACGATAGCTTATATCATTGATTTAAACGACGATAAGGCACTTCCTGTTAAACGAATGATCTTAGAAATAAGGGAAGAGATTGTTACTGGAAGTCTAATTAAACTTAAAGAGGATCCCTTCATCGTTAATACCATTGAAGAATACACGCAGAAGCACATTGATTCTCGTGATCAAGCATGGCAAATCATTAAAGAAATGGTTCTAGACGAGCCTGGGATTTATGAAAAAAATATAAGAGCTACCTATATAAAAAAAACAAGAGAGACCTATGGTGTTTCTTACCCTACTGTAAGAAAGTATTTGTGCAAATACTGGCAAAGGGGGAAAACAATTAATGCTCTTTTACCAGACTATCAAAACTCAGGAGCTAAAGGTAAGGAAAGAACTTCTGGAACAAAAAAGAGAGGTAGACCTCCGAAATATGCGGCGACAGGTGTTAATGTAGATGAAAAAACAAAGAAATTGTTTCGTGTTGCCCTTGAAAAATATTATTTAACCTCCAAAGAAAATAGATTAACTGATGCTTATAAAATGATGGTAAAAGAATTTTATGCAAAGGATATTTACTATGAAAATGGTATTGAGAAGGTGATTATTCAAGACGAAGAAAAAATGCCTAGTATTCGCCAATTCCGTTACTGGTATGAGAAAGAATATACTGTACCGGAATCACTGAATGCTCGAAAAGGAAGGAAAAAATACAATAAAGATCACCGAGCTGTGTTAGGCTCCTCACTTTCAGAAGTGTTTGGACCTGGATCCCGTTATCAGATTGACGCAACGATTGGGGACGTGTACTTAATTTCAAAACACAATCCAAACTGGATAATTGGACGTCCTGTGATCTACTTAGTGATGGATGTTTTCAGTCGTATGGTTGTAGGTAATTATATAGGCTTGGAAGGCCCATCTTGGATTGGCGCTATGATGGCTTTAGCAAATACAGTAATGGATAAACAGGAATTTTGCGCCCAGTATGGCATTGAAATATCGAAAGATGATTGGCCTTGTGAGCACTTACCTGAAATACTATTGGCAGATAGGGGTGAATTTGAAGGTTTTAATGTAGAACGTTTAATCGAGGCATTTAATCTTCATGTTGAGAATGCTGCACCATATCGTGCTGACTGGAAAGGAGTAGTTGAAAAGCATTTTGATTTGATTCAGATGAAAGTTAAGCCAATGCTTCCTGGTTATGTAGATAAAGATTTTCAAGAGCGTGGTACAAGGGATTATCGTTTAGATGCAGTTTTGACATTAGATGAATTTACAAAAATTATTATAAAGCAAATTTTATACTACAATCAAAAGCACTATTTGAAAGATTACGTACGTGATGAGGATTTAGTTCATGATGATGTATTGCCTATTCCACTTAAACTTTGGAATTGGGGAATGGAAAATCGGACGGGCAAACTCAAGTATTTTCCAGAGGACATTGTAAAGTTACATTTAATGCCAAGAGAAACCGCAACTGTTACGTATAAAGGTATCCGAATGAAGGGGATTTATTACAGTTGTGAACGGGCAGTAAAAGGGTTATGGTTTGAAACTGCTAGACAAAAAGGATCATGGAAAGTTGAGATTGCATATGACCCAAGGGATATGTCTATTGCCTATTGGATTGATAGTTATTCCAATGAATATGATAAATGCTTTATGCTTGAACCATCTAAACGATATGAACATTCAAGTTTAGAGGAAGTAATGTATCTAGTGGAAAAAGAAAAACAATTAGCCCAAAGTGTGAGTCACCAGCAACTGCAAAAAGACGTTGATTATATAGCTGAGGTAGAATCGATCGTAGCTAATGCTTCTAAAAGAAAAGAGAAATTAAAAGATCAAACATTAAGCAAAGCGGAGAAAGTAGGGAGTATAAAGGAGCACCGCAGAAATGAAAAGCGAAGTCTGAAATCTGAAGAGGCTTTTCAACTGGAAAAAGACAAAGAAGAACAAATGAAAGAAACGGAAATACTCTCTTTTCAATCCAATAAAGAAAACAATCAAGACTTTTCAAGGCCGAATGTAAGGGAGTTATTTAATAGAAGAAAGGAAGAAAGGGATGAGTGAAGAACAGCGGTTAGTCAGTGCTGAAGTAGCTAATTATAGACAGCAGCAAGTAATTGATTTCAAGGGTAATCAACTAATCGAAGCATTGCCTAATATTTTATCTCCGGAAGAAGCCTTTGATGCACTCAGTTATTATCCTAATTATGATGAACAAGAGAGGTTCCTACCTACTCATATTCGTTACCATGCTATACCGAGACTTAACCGTTTCTTTCAACCGGTTATGCAGCATTTAGACTTAGAGCAACGCTTTTCTCGTCTATTAAGGCATGGGTATATAAGTCGAAACCCGTTAACTCCTGAATTTACTAAAAGCCTTGCGACTGGGCATCAACAGTTACACGGATTAGAAACAAAAAACGATATACGTTCTACTGCATCAAGTATGACATTAATGGGGTTTTCAGGAATAGGGAAAACAACAGCGATTGAGCGAGTCCTATCATTATATCCACAATTAATTATACACAAGCACCCTTTAAATATTACCCAGGTTGTCTGGTTGAAGTTAAATTGTCCTCACGACGGTTCACTGAAATCATTGTGTATGGACTTTTTCTTGAAAATGGATCAACTTCTAGGATCAAATTATTATGAACGATTCGGAAGTAGAAGAAACTCCATCAGTTCGATGGTAACAAGGATGGGGCAAATTGCTAGATTGCATTGTGTAGGAGCCCTTGTAATAGATGAGATTCAACATTTACTGGCAACTCGGGATAATAACTCGGAAAAAATGATGAATTTCTTTGTAACCCTTGTTAACGAAATTGGAATACCTGTCATGATGATTGGAACGATGCGTGCTAAAAGCGTTCTACAGCAGGACTTTAGGCAAGCCAGAAGAGGCAGTGGTCAGGGTGATATGGTGTGGCAGCAAATGGAGAAAAATGATGATTGGGATTTGCTGATTGAAAGCATGTGGGAGTATCAATGGCTTCAAAACAAAGTCGAGTTGACAGATGAACTTAATAAAGCGATTTATGAAGAGAGCCAAGGCATTATTGATATTGCCGTAAAACTTTTTGCTTTATCGCAAGGGAGAGCTATTGAAACGGGGGTAGAAACAATAACACCTTTACTTATAAGTAAAGTAGCTAAAGATGACCTTAAGCTAGTACAGCCAATGTTAAAGGCACTAAAAGATGGTCAATTGTCTGAACTGGAGAGGTATGAAGATATTATGCCAATGGACATTGCTGATTATTTGAAACATCACGAGTCTAAAATTGATTTGCGTGCGTCCATTCAAAAGAAAAAGGAACAAATAGCGAATAATCGAAAAGAGCAAAAAACGTCATTGATTAAAAAAGTGATACTAACGTTAATCAACCTAAATATCGAACCTTCACTTGCCGAAAAATATGCAGTCAAAGCCATCAATGAATTGCCCGGCAGTGCTGAAGCTGAAGTTACTGGACGAGCATTACAAATGTTCACAGAGAAGAAAGAGACAAAGAAAACCAAAAGAGATAACCCTAAGAAGAACGAATTACAATTGATAATAGATAAAGGAAAAAGGAATCAGAAATCAGTTTATGAATCTTTAAAAGAAGCTGGTTTCATCAAATCGCCACTGGATGATTTTGCAATCTAAGGGGGAAAACAAATGCATGCCTATTTTCCAACACTTTATGAAGATGAGTTGTTGTACAGCTGGTTTGCTCGTTATCATGTTCATTCCGCAAATGTCAGTCCAAAACAAACGATGAAGGAATTGTTTGGAACGACCAGTGCTGTGGCTGTTCCAGATTTACCAACACAATTAAAGCAGGTTTATGACCGCATCAGGCACTTTGACATACAGTCATTAGACAACCTTATTTTGAATCATACGCTGTTTCGTTATTATACAGCTTTTCAACCGGAGTCCGTAAGAGAGAAAGTATATCAGGCAATGGTTGAAGGAAATCAACCGGGTGCTATTCATACGATGACGGGAATAGCAGCGAGTGTGGTACAGGAGTGGACGTTTCTCCGGTTTTGTCCGACATGCCTTCAAGAAGACATGCAAAAGAAGGGGGAACCTTACTGGCATGTATCACATCAATTTCCAGGTGTTTTCACTTGTTTGAAACACGGTGATTATTTATGTGATTCAACAGTAAGATACAGAAACACTGAAAAACATAAATTTGTTGCTGCCACAAAAGATAACTGTCCAAGTATTTTTCTACAGGCTTCATATTCGGACAAGACTAAAGCTTTTTTAAACATGATTGCTAGACAAAGTCAGGAACTTATATCGTCTGATTTCCTGTTTACATTTGAAGGCATCCAAAAAGCCTATCAATATCTTTTAAAAGAGAAAGGTTTTTCAAATATTAACGGAAAAGTCGATCAAAAAAGGTTAGCTGAGCAGTTTCAGTTGTTTTATGGCGAGGAGCTTTTGAGTGTCGTCCAATCTTCAGTCAGTTATGAAAATTCATTTTGCTGGCTTAAAAACATCACTCGAAAGCACCGTAAATCCTTTCATCCTTTGCGTCATATTTTATTTATTCATTTTCTTGGTGAGTCAATAGAGACATTTTATAAATTTGCATCTAAAGAGTATCAGCCATTCGGAGAAGCCCCCTATTATTGTTTAAACCCTGCTGCGGGTCACTTTAAGGAAAGATTCATTACAGATTTGCGAATGAGTTTATGCACAGATACAAGACGCCCTGTGGCTACATTTAGTTGTTCCTGTGGTTTTGTTTATTCAAGACGAGGACCTGATAAAGTTAAAGAAGATAAATTAAAGGTTGGTCGTATTAAACAATTTGGAGATGTATGGGAATCAAAATTAAATAAGCTAGTTCATATAGAAAAGAAAAGTTTGAATTCAGCTGCAAAGGAATTGCAGTGTGATATAGGGACGGTTAAGAAATACACAACTAGTCCCACTTTTAAAGATGTAAGCATTTTTGAAGAATCTACTGAGGATATGACTTCAACTAAGCAAAAGAAATGGCTGGATTTGATACAAATGCATCCAGAAAAATCAGTTACTCAATTAAGAAAAATAGTACCTGCCTTATATGCTTGGCATTATCGAAACAATAGAAAATGGCTTAAAGAGCATTCACCGAAACAAGAAAGAAAAGCTGACACTTTAAGAAGAGTGGACTGGACAGAAAGGGATGAAGAAATATTACTTCAAGTACAGCAGACAATCAATAAGTTGTACGCTTATGATAAACCAATTTATGTGAATAAAACTCGTATTGGCAAAGAAATCAATCAGTTATCGTTCATTGAAAAGCATTTAGCAAAATTACCAAAGACGAAAAAGTATATAGAAGATCATATTGAATCAAGATATCAGTTTCAAATAAGGAGAATTAAATGGGCATGCGGACAATTGGAAGTTAAAGGGGAAGAAATTATAGAGTGGAAAGTAAGACGTTTAGCCGGAATCCGTAATGACGTAAGCGAGGAAGTACAAATTGCATTGCAAACAGAAATATTGAACTACAAAGCAGGTGATCAAGATTCTAAAAATCAGACCATGGCCTTTTAAAAAAGAAGTAGCAACATTGCATTGGATTGGAAATGTAAAATTGGAAAATAAACAATGGCGCATACAAGCTGCGTTTGTTTATAGAAATGATTGCATAATTATTTCTCTACCTATTGCAGCCCTACCTTTGTTAAGAATAGGTACTCCTTATCACGATGGATTGCCAATACAAACACAAAAGATAGGTACATTATACGAAATTCAAGTGGATAACTTGAAAAATGGATTCATTTCGAAAGCGATTAATGTTTGTAGGAACTTTAATTATTTTCTTTATAAGAAACCAGTGTTAATGAATCAACATATGTGGTCATTTCAATCAGGTGGTATAACGTATCATATTCCACAAACAGAATTGATAAGAGCATTGTTTGCAATTAATAAGATCCTTACAAATGCATTGTTGCGACCAAACGGGCTAGATCTTTTAGTAAATAAAGTATCTATCAATCAAAACCGAAAAGCAGCGATTAATTTTTCCGATGAAATTCCTGGCACAATAATGACAGATGATTTTGCACGTTATTTTGGATGGCTATATTTACATCCTGAAATGAAACAATCGTATTCTTCCATTCAAAGTAATGCTTATGCAATGATAATAAATGGTCCAAATTTAAAAGGAACTCCAATGGAAATGACAATGCCAGATACAGAAGAATTCAACCTAACCGTTAGAGGATTACGAAAAAATGACGAAATACTAATATTAGAATGGCTGGCATCAGACCTTGCTGATCCACCATTTAAAGAATTAAATATAAAACATAAATCAATAAAAAGACGTTTGTATACACCAGATAAAAGAAAAAAGCGACTGTCAAAACAAAATCAGCCGCAGGAACATGTATTAAATGAAAACA
The DNA here is from genome assembly GCF_053839645.1 of Oceanobacillus sp. M60. NCBI lineage: Bacteria > Bacillati > Bacillota > Bacilli > Caryophanales > Bacillaceae > Oceanobacillus > Oceanobacillus sp. M60. The sequence goes on from NZ_JBSSNH010000012.1 coordinate 47,371, forward strand.
GCGGAGAGCGATCACGAGAGGATGCAAATCAACCGGTCATTGATATAGAACTCACTCAGATAGCTTTCCGTCAATCAACTATAGTAAATAGAATACCAAAACAAGAACAAAATGTGAACCAAGGAGATGAATATATTTCAAACTCTGGCCGTGGGGGAGGAATGAACCAGAGTGTTGCTGGATTAGACGAATCAATATTTGGCGGTAAAATAACGCCTATAGAGTTTAAATCCATGGAAATCGCAGATACACATATGAACTATGGATTGGATAAATTCATTGCGATGATTAAGTATCTTGCTGCTAATTATAGCCATTTGAGTGTATCCATAAATTTTGTTTACCTTCCTTTAGGACGGAAGTTTTCGTATTTGCCAGACGGGAGAAGAAGAATTTGTGCTATTGTTAAAGTAAATAATGGAATGAAGGAGTCCTTTATAGTTGAAGTGGCTGTGCCAGATAATCGTTCCTTATCAACGTTAATTATACCCTCATCGGGATCAGTCCATAAAAGTGAAATTCATATTCAAGGATTATTAACAAAGTTGGTTTTTAATAGTGGAAGTTGGAGTAATTCATTCTTAAAAAATCAGGTACACAACAAGATCAGACATTATAATGAGACCGTGAAGAATTGGACCCAAAGGATAATATGCTACCTATAGTTGTTGATTTAAAATAAAGTCGCGGCCATTCTTAAAAAAGATACGAATTTGTATCCCCTTGATGTATGCCTTTGTCAAAAGCGTCTTTTTGTGGTAAAAATAACTTAATATTCTTTAGCAACCGGACCAGTTCGTAGTATAAGGTCAATCAGATCTTTATTTTCAGGTTGGCCATTTTTAATGGTTTAATCGAGGTAGCCGGAGGGGAACGAAGGAGCCGGTGGGACTTTAATTGATCCCGTCCACAAAAATGTTACCCTCTACTTACAGGAACATGGGTGAGGCTGATTGGGGGATTATCAGATGATCTCGTATAACAAGAGAGTAGAAGACAAACCCCATAAAGTTGTGATGGGGGCCTGCATGAATAAGCTGATTCATTGATTTTTTTACATGCTTAAGCGTATAGAAGCCTTTGTAGAGGTATAAACAACGGGAACTTCTATTCCCTAGTGTACCTTCCTATCCGGAAGGCTCTTGTATCATAGTAGAACTTTTTTACCCTTATGGTGTAAATATCCACATTATTTCAGTTTCACATTAGCACAGTAATTCAGATTGAAGAATGCTAAGAAAAATCGGTGACACGGCTTTACATAGAGAAGTGGGCATGGTAGGCTATACGCCTTGTGAAATCGGTGTTTTGCAGTTATCTGCTTTCACAACGACCCATGGTCACAGAGGCTATATGTCAAGCCGGCAACACATAATTGCAATTAAATGGTAATCTATTTGTGTATTACGCCAGATTTTTGCCGAAATAACATGAAAATATCCGTTCTAATTTGCAAAAAATCACCCGTTTCTGGCTGGAATAGTGTGCAACTTTACACTTATGGGTTGACTTCTTATTAGCTGGTATTATGGAATAAATCATCAATCATGAAAGTGAAGATTATTGGGTAAAACCACCCTTAATGATGTGGAAAGGATATGTTCAAAATGGAAATTAAGAATTTGATTGGAGTTAAGACAAGACGGGAATTAAGAAGTTAGCTTGAGGAAAATTCAAATACAGATAGATTTGCTCAAGAAGTGTGGTTGGATGAAAATAAAAGAAGGTATTTATTAATGGGATCACAGGATATCCCTGTAAGCCAGTGGCAAGATACCTCAAATTCTTAAATAACACTGGAAAGAGTAGCGATACTCAAAAGACGTACTGCTGTTATGCCTTGAAACAGCATTTTGATTACTTAGGGGAAATTGACAAGGATTATATGGATATCATCTTCATAGGTTCGAGATTTATTTGGTGTTCTAATATATCTATAAGTATAGAGCAGGCCTGCTTGGGCTTTCCATTGATTATTATTGAACAAGCTCCACACACTTCTTCTAGTCAGCTCATGTCCCCACAACGGGGGCGTTTCCTTTCCCTTTTTATTTATAGGGTTCATCCGGGTGTCTATTAAGGCGGCAATTACTTACACCTTTGGCCGATGATTAATAGAGAACGATTCTAAAAAAAGTCTTGACCCAGAGGATTATCTTGTCTAAAAATATCGATTTGAATATCTTCCGCCATTTCTACACCCCAAGCGCTCTCGTCGGATTGGGACGAAGTGCGCTATTCTCGTGGTGTCACCCAAATTGATCGAACAGCATAACTGTCTAATATCTTTAGTTCCGCAGTAACAGGCGGGTCCGATTAACTTAGGAAGAACGACTTTCCCTTGACGAAAACGCCTCCGAGTTGGATTCTCTTCATCGTTCTGATGTCATTATTTTTTATAGTATATTTTAGACTGCTCAATGTATTCAAGGTTGAGATCTACCGGTACCCTTTAGCATCTGCAGGCTTGCCTACATCCTGAACTTCGACGATGTAGCGCCATGCATCCGGTCGAGATCCGTCGAGATCCGTTATTCCGTATTCGTTTGCAAGCTCACCGCTTGAGGTGGATTGTCCGCTCCAGCGCGCGACGTCAGGATCATTAGCCAATGCTGCGATCCCGCGACCAATGAAGCGAGGCGTTTCGGAAATGATGAAATGCGGTTCGCGGACGAGCGCATCTCTCCAGTTTGCTTCGGTTACGCCGTATTCCTCCAGCATGATTTCGGAGCGCAGCCAGCCTGGCGATACGGATAGGACAGTTCCTTGGTAGGGGGCGAGTTCATGTGCCAAAGACTTGGCCATTCGTATGACGGAGTTCTTCGCCAAATCGTAGAATAACGACAATCGGTAGTTTGTTTCATTATAGGTTTTCGTGCCGTCCGTGACTTCCACAACGAGTCCGTTGGGCTTGCGGATTAGCAGCGGCAGCGCGTAGTGGCTTGTAATGATATGGGTATCAATGGCCAAATGCAGCATGTGCAAACCGTTTTCCAACGAATGCTCCCATACAGGAACATTCCACTCCACCATATATTCGCCGCCCCAGATATCATTAACCAAAATGTCCAGTTGACCTTGTTCGCGTTCGATTCTTGCGATTAAAGCTTGAACCTGAACGGGATCGAGATGATCGACTTGTACCGCAATCCCGATGCCGCCCGCCTGATCAACTAGTTCAGCAGTTTCTTCAATGGTTTCTGGACGATTATATTCAGAGGGACTCATCCGTGTTGTACGGCCAGTCACGTAGACAGTTGCTCCTGCTGCCCCCAACTCAATTGCGATGCCTCTGCCTGCTCCCCGGGTCCCTCCAGCAACCAACGCCACTTTTCCTGATAAAGGTTTCATAATTAGCGACCTCCCTTCCTCTAATAATCGATTTTATCATAGTGCTAACTCTTTTTTAAATTTAAGTAGTAATCCTTTGTATTTTTATCAAACTTCTCGATAGCGTATCTTAATGTGACTCTAGGCATGGTGCGAGTGTGCTTATTCAGGAAAGATTTCAGCTTGTCCTCGTCTTTTTTACCTGCTTCACGAATGAAACTGCCAACGGCCTTATTGATCAATTCCTCCGGATCGTTTATTAGTATCTCAGCGATAGCAAATGTGTCCTTCGTGTTTCCGGCTTTGATAAAGCTATACGTACTTACCATAGCTGTTCTTCGTTCCCAAATATTAGAAGAGTGTGCCATTTCGTATAGTTTATCCTTCGGTTTATCCAGCAAATAAGTTCCGATTACAGAAGGAGCGGCACGATCAACGAAATCCCAGTTGTTGATTCGATCATGTCTCCGTATATACAGCTCGTACAAAGCTTGCCTGTTTTCCTCCGGTAGTTTCTTGGCTTTGGCTTGAAAATCCATAATGCTCACGGCGCCCATTCTCACTTCATAATAATCGCTTTCCAGCAGCCGTTCGACTTCGGTTAAAGGCATATCCGTAAATTGCTTAGCAATTTGGAATACCGTACGCATGTTAAGACCTAAGCACTTCGTGTTTTCATCTGAACCTTTAAAAAACTTTTTCATTTTTTCTATTTCTGCTTCATTTTGATGCTGCTTCAATTCCTGAATAAAACCATCAGCGGTATGATTTGTCATTTGGTTAACCTCTTTTCATTTAATAATAAAGTTTTAAGCCCCAGTAAAAGGTTGACAACTTACTTTCCATTTTTGCTTGATTCCCTCAGGCTGTTCGTTTTTTGCAAGAATACGCCAATAAAAAAGAGGCGAAATGTTAATTTTATAAAAACGTCCATCTGGCGTGCTGCTTGCCATCCTGCGTTGACTGTATAAAGAGCATATTAGTCTTTAAATAACATTTAAATCACCTCACAATCAAAATTCCGAATCCACTCATGATTATTATAACAGTAGTTTGAGGGTGAAATTTCTTTTATATTGCTAAATCACACATCAAGTAAAACATTTTCGATCTCTTCAACGGAACTGTAAACAGTGATAGAAAAATATTAAAATGATTCCAGTTGCAGCTTTGCAAAACGCCTTGCAAACTTGGATTTTTGCAGAAAAATACAAGCATTCATTTTTGAAAAAGACTGATTTTCTTTCACTTAAGCTCTTCCATTAAAATATCATTGACTTAAGCCCCTAAATATTTTTTTCAGTTTATCTGTAAAATCCAAATACTTGTACGTGACATTGGCACTATCTACGGAAGCATATTCTGTAATTCAAAAAAGTTAAGTGTGCTCAATGTAACAGAGATGATCAACAATATGAACGCTGGTATGGATTTACTGTACGAGTCTTTTACTCTGATGTGTACGATGACTCCAATCAACATAGTAATTGCAAACCATAGTCCTGCGATGACCACAACCCACGGTAACCAAAAACCAATAATCAATCCCACAACACCAGCTACCTCTACCCAACCGGTTACTACCCGAAACCACTGAGGAAGTTTTAGATGCTTAAAAATGGAAATCTGTTGTTCATGCCCCAATATTTTTTGTATGCCAACACTTACAAATATAACAATCAGTATAAACTGCAAAACAAAAGAAATAACCAAAATAATCCCTCCATACATTTAATTTTTGAATCTTATTTAGTAATATTAGCAAATTATATCTCTCCGGTTTTTTCCGCTGTAACAATAGAAAGAAAGACACTAAGACTTCCTAACAGACACAGCACCACAAGAACTAGGTTAAAATTAAGGTTTAACATTGATGAGAGGTATGATGATTGCATCGTAACAATAGCAACAATTACAGTTGGAACTGTCGCTCTTTTCCAAACTCCCAAATAAAAGAGCGGAATAAAACTAATCAAGGTAATCATCAATGAGCGAAAAATCATCTGACTAAAAAAAGTGATGATATCTGAAAATGTCGGATCACCGTTTATAATTGAATGGACTTGATCATAAAAATAAGTGACAATACCTGTTAATAAATAAGAGGCCATAGTAAGGAGAAATACAAACATTGCAATAAAAAGTATTTTCGCTGCAAACAGTTTTTTTCGGCTGAACGGATAACTAAAGGATAAAGAAATCGTTTTATTTTTATATTCATCAATAAAAACTTGGTTGATTAAAGAGGCTCCAAATAAGATAAATCCCATTTGAATGAAGAAATTCAACTCAATAACTGCAGCATAACTCTGACCAAAATCATAGTTAAGGACTTCTATAAAGAAAATGGGCAAAAACATTATTATAAGTGGATAGACTATCACTTCCCCAATCACCGATTTTTGTTTTAGCTTTCTCCACTCTAATCGCATTAATTTAATCATCGCCATTTCCTCCATTTATTTGTTGGTAAAAATAATCTTCCAATGAATTGGAATGTTTCTTTATTTCTTCAATTTCAATATTATGAAGAATAAGTGTTTTTGAAATTTCGTTTGGAGTAAAGGCCGTATCATAAATGCGAATTTTACGATCCTGAATAATTTTCATATTCGAAAGGTGGAGATCGTTTTCAAGTAAATAAACAGCCTGTTTAACATCCGTCACCACAAGCTCGATATAATCAGAACGTTCATTTCGAATATCTGCCAAAGTGATCTCATTTAATAATTTTCCATGATGAATCACACCAACTCTGTCAACAATTTGCTCTAATTCTCCTAATATGTGACTTGAAAGAACAAAAGTCATCCCATATTCTTGATTGAGCATTCCAATTAAATGACGCATATCTTTAATCCCAATTGGATCTAGGCCATTTGTCGGTTCGTCTAAAACGATTAGTTCAGGTTTTGTGATAATCGCTCTCGCAATCCCAAGCCGTTGCTTCATTCCAAGAGAAAAATCTTTTACAGTTTTTTCTTCAATTCCTTTTAAATTTACCAGTTGTAACGCTTGTTTCATCTCATGTTCGTCAAAAAAACCTAAATACTCACAATGCAGCTTTAAGTTTTCAAATGCAGTTAAATGTTCAAAAAAGACCGGATATTCAATAATACTGCCCACTCTTGCCAATACGGATTTTGTTTGTTCCGCCAATCTCTTATTCAAAATTAAAATTTCTCCCTTTGTAGGTCTTGTTATACCCGTAAGCATCTTCAAAATGGTTGTTTTACCTGCCCCATTCGAACCGAGTAACCCATAAATTTCACCTTTTTTAATATGAATGCTTATATCGGATATAAGCTCTTTCTCTTTAATTTTTTTCGTTAAACGATTCATTTGAACGATATATTCCATGATTTAGCCCCTCCTTAACTATATCTTATTGTAATAATTGAAATTAATTTTTTTCTTTCTCATTCCTTACAAATTTCTTAAGTTTGCGTTAATTACAAAAAAGAGGCTGTTCCTGATGAACACCCCTTTGGAAGTCTCTAATACGTTATTCTCTTAAAAATACATGTAAACACTGTTTTTTTATACGGTCGGCTGATTAGTTTAATCTCACCATTCATTGCTTCAGTTAAACGTTTAGTAATACTTAAGCCAAGGCCGCTCCCTTGAAATTCTGGATTTCTTGCATCATCCATCGTATACAATCTTTCGAATACACAATCTTGATGTGGTTCTGCAATCCCTTTACCTTCATCCCAAATATCAATAGCAATATTCTCACCTACTTCTCGAATCGTTAAGCCAATTACACCGCCATCACTTCCATAATGAATCGCATTTGAAATTAAATTGCTCAAAATACGATTCAACGAGTTCTCATTACCTAGAATAAAATAATCCTGTTCTGGAATGTCTACCTCTACACGGAGACCTTTTTCTTGTAACAAGTGATAAAACTCCAATACATTCTTCCGGCAGATTTCGTTGACTGATAATCGACCGATTGGAAAATCATCGTCACCTGACTCTAGCTTAGCAAGGTCAAAAAATTTGTTCATCAATCCGATGACATTTAGTATTTTTTCATGAAGGCGCGTCATTATCTCATATCGCTCTTCTTCCGAAACTGTCTCATCCTTGTTTAACTTCTCTATGTATACAAGAATAACGGTTAGTGGTGTTTTTAAATCATGCGACATATTGGAGAGCATTTTTTTCATACTTGCTTTTGTTCTGACGTTATCAGCAACCACCTTTTGGTTATGGCTTAAAAGACGATTCACTTGAATAAGCATTTGCTGAATAGATGTCCGATTCGTTTGCATTAACACTTTATTAGCTGATTCCTGTTCGATAATATTAGATAATTTATCATGCATTTCGTTAAGTTCACGTTTCAATTTTTGCATGGACACATATTTCCATCCGATGACGAGTAGCAAAAAAATAATTATTACTATTAGAAAAAAACTCATACCTTACTCCCCTAATTTATAGCCAATCCCCCAAATTGTCCGTATATATTGCGGATTTGATGGATCTTTTTCAATCTTTTCACGCAACCTTCGAATATGAACATTAATGGCATTCTCATTACCAAAGTAATCCTCTTCCCATATTAATTGATATATTTGTTCTTTCGTAAAAACTCTGCTTTGATTCTGCATAAAAAGCTTTAAAATATGGAATTCCTTTGACGTGAGTTGGATATTTTTCTCGTTTAATTTTGCTGAAAACGCATCCAAGTCAAGCGTCAGTGCTTTAAATTGAATGATATGTGAAGAAGATTCCCTTGCTCCAGGAAGATACTGCGTAGCTCTGCGAATAGCAGCATGAATCCTTGCCGTTAATTCAACAATGGAAAATGGTTTGCTGATATAATCATCCGCACCTAAACCAAGACCTAACGTTTTATCAACATCACTTTCTTTGGCTGAAATAATCAGTACTGGAACAAAGCTTCTCTCTCTCATTCTCTTTAACAACTCTATTCCATTCAGCCTTGGAAGCATTAAATCGAGTAATACAAGGTCAACTGGCGTATTTTCAAAGAGTTCAAGTGCCTCTTCACCGTCAAAAGCTGTCAGCACTGTGAAATTTTCCTGTACTAAGTGCCCTTTAACCACTTCACTTATTTCCATGTCATCTTCTACAATTAATATCTTCTTTTGCATAATCAAACATCCATTCTTTTATGATTAAAACTACACGATACTTTAGCGAAAAGTACAAGGACACGCTTTTTACTATATGCAATTAAATCATTCTATCCTAAAAAGTTTGGTTATTCTGTATGTTCTCTTCTATAATAATTGGTCTGATCGCATAATATGCTTTCTCTAGAAAAACGTCCTTTTAGATTATCATATCTAAGGAGGTTAAACTTCGCAACTTTATTTTCAGCTTTTAGGAGGTGCATGTGAATGAATACCTAGAATAATGTAGAATAGAGATATATATACGTTTGGCTGTAAAAATCAAAAAAGATTTTTGGAGCAGGACATGCGATTATTTATTTTTGTATCCGTAATATTTTTATCGGACCAGCAAAAAAACAAAAAATAGCATTAAAAGAGGATTTCACGGACGAAAAAAGTCGTTAAGTTTGATAAAATCAAACAGTAGTATTGATAACTGAAATGTTTAAAAAGATGCCTATACATCATTCCATTTTTTTTGCTTTTTAAACAAATCATAGAATCTAAGCCATGTAAGGCCAAAATACATGTAAAGGGGGAGAAAAGTGGTAGACAAGAAGAAAAAGAAAAAACGGGCCCAGCTTCCTGTGCGTATGAATATCCTTTTCTTTGCCATCTTCTTATTATTTTCTGCACTCATACTCCAATTAGGTGTTGTTCAAATTTTAAACGGAGAATCTTATCAGGAAGAAATTGAGAGAACGAATTTAGACACAACAAGTGTGCCGGTGCCCCGGGGGAAAATCTATGACAGAAATGGGAACATCATAGTCGATAATGAAGCTATGTATTCCATTACATATACGCCCCCTAAGGACGTTCAGGCAAAGGACCGATTAGAGGTAGCTGAAGCTTTAGTTAAATACATCGATATGAGTGACGAGAAAAAAATCGATCGAATCACAGATAGAGATAAAAGAGAGTATTATTTACTGCTTCATCAAGAGGAGATAGAGGATCGGCTTGAAAATTGATACAGAGGAGATGGATGCTTCAGAGGAATATGCTGCCACATTGGAATTAATTACCGATGAAGAAATTGCAGATTTTACCGATGAAGAATTAGAAATTATTGCTACAAAAAAAGAACTGGATAAAGCATATGCACTGACGCCGCAGATAGTTAAAAATGAGGGCGTAACAGCAGAGGAATATGCTTCTGTTGCTGAGCATCTGGATGAACTTCCCGGAATCAATGCAACAACAGACTGGAATCGCGTTTATCCGAACGGAGATACATTATCAACTATTTTAGGGAACATTTCCAGCCAGGAACAGGGAATTCCGGCAGAGGATATGAGCACTTATCTGACGAAAGGCTACAGCCGGAATGACCGCGTCGGCAGAAACGGTCTGGAAGAACAATATGAAGACTTTCTGCGCGGACGTAAAGAGCAGATTCAGTATACGACGCGTCAGAATGGGACCATTATCGGTTCAGAGACTATTGTTGAGGGCCAGCGTGGAAAGGATTTAGTTTTAACAACTGACTTAGAATTCCAACAGGAAGTTGATAAAATTGTCCTGGAGGAGCTGAAATCAGCAAAAGCGAGTAATCCTTATGATAACCGGTATTTAACAAATGCTTATGCGGTTGTGATGAATCCCAAAACAGGAGAACTCCTGGCTATTTCCGGTGTGAATTATGATAAAGAAAAAGACGAATATACCGATGCTTCCTTTATGGCTTTATCCAATGCTACGGAACCTGGTTCAAGTATTAAAGGAGCCACCGTTCTTGCCGGATATGATTCGGAAGTTATTTCACCTGAAACATTTTTCTATGATGCACCAATAACACTGGCAGGAGGAGTAACGAAAAAATCTTTTCAAAATATGGGAAGTGTAACTGACCTGGATGCATTGAAACGATCTTCAAACGTTTATATGTTTTATGTTGCCTTGCGTCTGGGCGGAGATTACCGCCATCCATTACCTGGGAATGCCAATTTAAATATAAATAAGGCTGAAACCTTGCAGAGCTTACAAAATTATTTCAATCAATTTGGTTTAGGTGCATCGACAGGAATTGATTTCCCATATGAAAGTACCGGAGTAAGAGGCCAGACACCGGAAAATCCAGGAAATATTCTTGACTTTGCCATCGGACAGTATGATACGTATACAACACTGCAGCTGGCGCAATATGTATCCACCATTGCCAACGACGGTTACCGTGTCCAGCCGCACTTTTTAAAAGAAGCCCGTGATCCAATTGCCTCTTTAGACGAGCTTGGACCATTGTATTATACAAAAAATACAACGGTAATGAATCGGATTAAAATGACTAACGATGAAATCAGCAGGGTGCAGGAAGGGTTCCGCCGTGTGTTTCAAGAAAATGGAGGAACAGGATATAGCTATTTTAATGGTAAATCATACAACCCGGCTGGAAAAACAGGTACAGCACAGACTTCAATTTATGAAGATGGACAGAAGTTGGCAGATCTCAATAACCTGACATTAGTCGGCTATGCGCCGTTTGATGAGCCGGAGGTTGCTTTCGCAGTAGTTGTGCCAAGTGTAGGAATAGATACAGGAGACGGGATTAACAGTAAAATTGGTTCGCGAATTTTAGATACGTACTTTGACATAAAAGAAGATCATGATGAAGAAGCAGAAGTTAGTGAAGAGGAATAATAAAAAACTTCCGTCCAATTAATTGGGACGGAAGTTTTTTCGATATGCCAGGTTATGCTGAAGCGGTTTCAACTAGGTGTCCCACCATTAATGCTCACTTAACGAGTGCTTGCAACGAGAAAAATCGCGATGCTACGCAAAAAAAGAAGGTGCAACCGTAAAATGGCAAGGTTGCAACCTCTGATAGGTAGAAGGATAATGGCCGTCGGTTTACTATAAGAGTGAGGTGAAGAGGATGAAATTTTATCAAAAACTAAAAAAACTGAGAGCACAAAAAGGGTGGTCCCAAGAGGAATTTGCCGAAAAGCTTCAAGTCTCCAGACAAGCGGTAAGTAAATGGGAGAACGGTCAAGGCTTTCCGGAAACAGAAAAACTGGTGAAAATGAGCAGGCTATTCAAGGTTTCGCTCGATTACCTATTAAAGGATGAGGATCAGCCCTTTGGGGAACAAGGAACGACTGAGGAAGGCTATTATGCCAGTCAGGAAGTTGTGGAAGCCTATCTGTTAAATAAGAAGCAGGGCGCAAAAAATATCGCAGCTGGAGTAGCTATTCTTATAGCCTCGATCTTATTACCTATGTATTTTCAAGAAACGTTTAGCTATGTGTTGTTTATGATGGTTGTTGCTGTTGGAGTGGCTATCTTGGTGTGGCAAGGCTTAAGCGTAAAAGCGTACAAGGAACTTGAAACACAGCCATTAATTTTTGATGATTCTTTTATTCAAGATTTTAGACAGAAAAGCTTGGCCAACCGTAAAAGGTATGGAATATTAATCGTCACCGGAATTGTGATCATTATATTAAGTTTTGGGATACCTTTTTTGACTAACGACACAGGTCATGCAGACAGAGATCCCCTCTTAGCACTAATGCCGCTAACATGGGCATTTGCTGTGTACTTGTTCATTATTGCAGGGTCGGCAATAGAGGGCGAGCGATTGGTTACCAACAATGAAGAATATGTAAAGGAATATGAGAAATATGAGAAATCGAGCAAACATGACTGGATTCATGCGGTAATTTGGCCATTGGCGACTGTTATTTTTCTGGCAATCGGTTTTATTTGGAATGCCTGGCATCCTGGGTGGTTGGTGTTTCTGGGTGCCGTCGTTTTTACAATCGCTTATACGGCCTGGAAAAGTAGCAAAGATTGAAGCAAGAGGCTGGGACAAGACTAGCCAAAAAATAGCGTCAGAAAGGCACACATCTAAAAAACGCTATCACCGACCCGTTGGTCATGAAGCCAAAGACATCTAATAGGGTCAGCAAACCTGCAATTTGGGTAAGTAGAACGGCGTCAATGCAGCTACCCTGACCTATGGTTTAAACATATTTGTTCTTGTATCTAGGCTTTTTTAGTCTCATTAAAAAATAAGTAGGTAAACAAAAGGTATGAGATACCTATAGAAGCCAATTGTTAGAAATTTAACTGTCAAAAAGGACAAATAAACTTGGCGAAATTTGAAGGTAAAGAGTTCATCAGATCTTCCTCAAACAGGCGCGATTGTAGAATAACTTTAAACAACTTTTTTACCACAAATTCTGTCCATAATTATGAATCGAACATGAAAATTAAACAACTATTTTTTGAGAAAGTCGAACCTTTCAACGGAAGAATGCGGTTTTTGACTTTCAAGATTAAACGACTTTATTTTCATTGAACAAAAGTGTCCCTATATAAAAATAAAGCGGCTTAAATAATAAAAACGTTCCTTATAAAAAAGTAACGTTCTCAAACCCGAAGGTCTTCTCGGTATATTCCCACCAAACCTTCGGGTTTTTATATTCAAATTAGGTAGGAAATCCAAAATTAATCCCTGCTTTAAACCATCCTTAAAAATAGGACCACGGCTTGTGTATGGACTATAAACTAGATAAAGAATTAATGCGTGTGAATATCTCTATCATTTAATGATTGCGGTTTACGATGATTATGCGGTGAGAAAAGCTCACCAAATGCATCAATCTGTTCTTGAGAATATTGAATTGGTTCTTCTAGTAAAAGCCAGCTAACATCTTCTGTACACGGTGGTGTTGTTAACGAACCGTTAAATCTAAAAGTAGTAAGGTCTTCCGGTAATAAATCACGTAAGTTAATCAAATTATCTAGTTCTAAATCCTTGTTAGTTTCTGTTTCAGGCAATTTTGACCAGGCTTCTGCTAGAATTTCGTTTTCTTCTCCAGCTTCAATCATGAACCCAAGTACAGCAAGATCTCCATTTTCATTACTATGTACAATATGTCCTTCCATATCAAAGAATCGTCCATCAATGGTATTTTCGCTTGGAATGTGGAAGTGTAATTGTTGTACGCTATATTCTTCACCTTCAACAATAATAGAGTTACTTCCAGTTGGGTCATTCAGTTGAATTGTATGGCCATTATTCTCTAATGTAAATGCAGTAGGCTGATAGTTAATTTCGATATCGTTTAATGTTTCATCTAGTTTAACTTTTGCTAAATCAATATCAATTGGTGATTGCTCCTGTCCTTCAGCACAAGTGAGATATTCTGGATGCAGTGTATCCCAATAATCAGGACCAGTGTCACCTGTATAGGACCATTCTATCTCTTCTACAGAGTGAGTTTCTTCTTCGGCTTCATCAACACTTTTTTCTGCAGAACCCTCTTCAGTTGCAGTGTTTCCGGAGCATGCAGTTAATAGTGTAATTGATAAAAATACTGCCATCCACATCAATTTAAATTTTTTCATAACTTCGCCACCTTTTTATTTCATGTTAATAACTAAATGGTAACGAATTCAATTAAGCTAATCAATGAATAATAGTAACTATTCACTGTTAAGACGTGTATTTTATTTTAGAATTATTCCTGACCTGGTTACTATAGAAGGACTGTTCCTTACTAATGTGAGGTCGCTCTCACAAAGAACTATGAGTTTGAACCAGATTATAAATTTTATGATGCCAAATCGAGAGAACGTATAAGAATAGTTTATAAAATTATTTTGGCATGGTTGAAAGCCGCCATTGCATCTGCTGATTCTAATCCTGGCAATCCAACTGTATCAGTACAGAATTCATTCGAATGTTATATTGTACATAATCCAGTGGTCATATTGCTTAACGTCGCTGCCGAGTAGGGTGACTCCAGCATAAGTTTCATTGCAAAATGAAGATTATTTCAGTACATGTAAAGGGGAAGATGTATGTTCGCTGCTCTTCTGGTTGCATTCAAGATCACTTGAATGTTTATAATAATAGTATATTTAAAGAAATGAATGAAAAATTATATTTTTTAGTGGGAGATTTAACAAGTTTTATTTTATCGTTTTGCTGAAATGACACACAAAGGAAAATGAGAAACAGGTGGTGTGGAAATATGCTGACAATTAAAGAGGCTTCCGAGAAAACAGAAGTCCCGGCATCAACCATTCGTTATTATGATAATGAAGGACTTTTGCCATTTCTTGAGCGCAGTGAAAATGGTTACAGGATGTTTAAAGAAGAAGATTTATTTTGGCTGGAGTTAATAGGGTGTATGCGTGCAACGGGAATGTCTATTGAAATATTAAGGCATGTGGCACACTTATACATGAAAGGGGATAGCACTTTAGAAGAAAGAACACAAATTTTTCGTGACCATCAGGAAAAATTGCAGAAACAGAAAATGGAGATTGATATAGCATTGGACAAGCTGACCAAGAAAATGAAGATACTAGAAGAAGAGAAGTCACCCAAAAAAACCTCTCAGATTTAGATTCCTGAGAGGTTTTCGTATGGTTTATTTGGCATTTTGCAGTAGCTTTTTACGAACAATATTTTCGTCCGAATCAACAACGGATGTAAAACCAAATGAAGATGCTAGTTCTTTTTGGAGCTGTTCCGACCCGCGTCCAAGCATTTCTTTCGCATCCACTACGACACCAATTGCAAAGATATCATGGTGGTAAAGACCTTGTTCATGTGACAGTTCAATCATTTTTTTCGTTAAATCGTTAATGAAAGATTCTTTAGAGATGGAAACTTTTCTACTTGCGTTTACATCCCCATTAGAAGCCAGAATAGATATCGTCGTTTCTATTGGAGCATATTCGGCTAAAAAACAATGCATAGAAATCTCCTCCTTTTGATTAGCGGGTTGTATACCCTCCATTTGCGAATATAGTTTGTCCATTAATCCACCATCCGTCTGTAGTCAAAAATTTAACTACTGGAGCGATATCTTCAATTTGAGTTAATTGATTATGAAGCGCTTGCGACTTATGAAATGCTACTCTTTCCTCCGTTTCTTGCGGATAAAAGAAAGGCGTATCCATTGGACCAGGAGCAATATTATTGACGGAAATTCCCCGGCTCATTAATTCTGCCGAAGCAGCTCGTGTATAGTGTTCAACAGGTGCCTTTTCGCCCGCATAAGTAGAGTATCCCTCCGTATAAGCAGCTAATAATGCTGTAACAATCGTAACGATTTTCCCATTGTCGTTCATATGCTTCGCAGCTTCTTTGATAAAAAAGTAGGCTGTTTTTGCATTAATCTGCTGCATACTATCATATTCTTCTTCAGACGTTTCTACAATCGGTTTGCGAAGAACCTTGCCGGTTGTATTAACAGCAATATCAATGTTGCCATACTGACTTACGGCAAAATCAAACAGTTCTTCTATTTTAGTTGCACTTGTTAAATCACCTTGAAATAATGCAGCTTCTCCGCCATTATCTTTAATTGATTCAACGGTTTGCTTTGCTTCTTCCTTAGAGGAAGAACTGTGATAATGCACGACTACTTTTGCTCCGTCATTTGCATAATCCTTGCTTATCAAAGCGCCAAGGTTTTTTCCGCCGCCTGCAATAACCACTATTTTATCTTTCAATGTATTAAATTTTGCCATGCTCATTACCTCCTTAATATAATTCAGTTAGAGTATAAACCTTGAAGTGCGCTTGAAGGCAATAAAAAATTTGAAAATATTATATAAATTGAATGAACTTGAATGAAATATTAACTTTAGTAAAAATTAAGTGGTTTCTGCTATATGTTTTAGAAGGCTAATGTATCTCTTTAGTTCATTTGTAATTGCCATTCTTATTTTAAATCACTTTGTCAACCGATATCTCATGAAAAAATGGGAGATACAAATAGCTGATTTAGGTAGGAAATATGTGAACAGACTACATAAATATGGGGAGAGAATACTCTACCTGGTAAATTTAATCGTGATGGTCATTGCAATAAATGATTTTCCGCACCTCAGAATATGGATTTTTATTGGTATGGCTACGGTTGCGTACAGTTTCATATAAATGGGGAAATGTTAATCGTATATAAGCACAATTAAAAAAACAACAGCGAGATATTTGCTGTTATTTCGGCATCTTTTATTATTTAATCAAAAAACAGATTTTCATTTTCAGTGAAGTTTTCGGGATGGCATGTCACAAATAAGTCAGGGACAACCCTTTTATTTTTATTATGATTATTCTCGTTTGGTTCAAACAAGACAGCTGTTGGTGCAGAAAATGCGTCACAACCGCTGTTTTTTAATGCATTATGAAGTTCTACGTAGAGAAAAGACGATATCCTCTGATGTTTTATACTTAGAGGCGGAGAAGTGTAAATAATTCCATCGATATATACTAATACTTCATCGGTTTGTTGTTTCACTTCCAATTCTTTATGGGTGTTGAAATTTTTATCTGTTAAACGCAATTCAATCACTAGCCTTATTTGAATTATAAGCGAATTCTTATTAAAAATAAAATGAAGCACCTATTTACTTTATTATCTCCCAATAAAAGAGTCTATTTATTTCTCAGGCATTCTTTTAATCAATAACCACAACAGAAAGAACAACCCCAGATAACCAAACAACGGGTACAATACCGACAGTAATTTTCCATATCCCACCTGGCTGATTAAAAAGACAACAAACAGAATTACCAGGACAGCATGTTGATAACGAAGACGAAATGCCGACTGCAGCTGTCGTGTGATTCCAAACACATTCCCGACCACTGTATTGAAAATCTCGCCGTAAATAACGATTAAGAACAGAATATGAATAAGGGCTCCAAAATGTTGGACAATCTCGGCCATCGGTATTTCATAAGGAAATGTTTGCGGAAAGACGGACAATGAAAAATGGATTAATAATAGGATGAAAAATAAAGCCATTCCACCCAAAAATCCGCCCCAGCGTAAAACGTGTTCATCCTGAATTTCCTTTCCCAATGGTACAAGAACAACCTGTGCTGTCATCAGATTAAATGCTGCATAGGCAAAAGGAGAGCCTGCCCAAGAAAGGTTGTCCGATAACTGAACAGGTAGGAGTTTTTCTGCCAGCAGATGCGGATGCTCTCCCGCGATAGAGCCTGCTACAAACAGGACGAAAAGAAGCATTAATGGCACAATATAGGAGTTGATGGCAAATAATCCATTTAATCCTTTCATGACAACGATATAAGAGAGAATGAGTGTAAGGATCACTCCCATTTGAAACGGAAGGCCAAGCTGTTCATGAAATACAGCGCCTGCCCCGGAAAGCATGACGGAAGTAACGCCGATAACGACGAAAAAGATAAACAGATTAATCACTTTGGCAATCTTTCTTCCAAAGAGGTATTCATTTAAATCCTGATAAGAATAGGCTCCAATTCGGACAGATATAATCATTATTTTGGTTCCTATCCAAATAAACAAGATTCCGCTGATTGCAATGCCGACGGTCCCTAAAGCTCCATAGACACTAAAAAACGTAACAATTTCTTTCCCTGAAGAAAAGCCTGCTCCAATAACCGTTCCAACATATGTAGCTGCTAACAGCAATATAGAAATTTTTCGATTCCGCATCACGCCACCTCCTCATCATTTCTATGATTAGGAGGACGAGTAAATACCAGCTTTTCAAATTTTCACCTGAAAAAACCGAAAAATTATCCAAACAATCATGAGGAAAAGCATATACCCGAAAAAGGAATAGGCATGATTCCAATCTGGATGAGGCATAAATCCTCCCAGCTTTTCAGCGGTTTTTTCGATAAAAATGACCGCTGTACTAATCGTAAGAATCATTATGCACCGCGGAAGGGTCCTCATCCGATTGGCCAGGTACAAGAATAAAATGACGGAAACAGGAAGAATCAGCAGTGTAAAGGCAATATTGACTGTAAATATTTCTGGGAAAAGCCGCATAGGAAAGTGATACATGCCGATGCCGACAAAAAATAAATCTAAATAGGTCCCGACGATGGAAGAAAAGAGAGCTGCGATGACATACGCCTGCTGTTCTTTACTCCTGTCTGAGGAAGATCGCCTTTTTTGCAATGATGATAAGCTCGATTTTTTCCATTGCCTTGCAGTATTTTTCATGAATTTCCCCACCTGTATTTTTTTCTTCTTCTACGAAATAATCAATCACACTTACATCGTTAAACCAGTCTCCTCTTTCAGCCGGGGAGTGGTTAACGTTTTTCCAAGCATATTTCAATGGAGGGCTATAGATTCGGGGAGCTCCTTTTCTGCGTTCACAATGCCTTGTTCTTCGCCGATAGACCGTACCCGGTGCAGATTCATTCACAGAATGAAACAAATCTTTCCAATAATCGGCTCGGGAGCCTGTATGCGGATGCTTCCCTGCCCATAGCAGAATATCTTTTAAGACAGATTTCTGTTGAAAAAGGATGGCATATAAACGTTTCCCCAGCATAATCCGCTCATGGAGAGAGCCGAAATGGTGCAGGGTATCACCGATTAATACGGGCTTCTTTTCTATTTTTCCAAGGTGATAATGCGGGAAAATAACATGATTAAAGCGTAAAAAATCATACAGCTTAAAACCCAATGTATCTAATACCGTTTCTTTAAAATAAGGATGATGCACCACTCTTTTTTCTAAATAGCTTTGTTCATTAATAATGGTTGCGATGGCTAACAGATAACGGTCACCATGCTCCCAAAAATGATTCCATACCACTTCCATAAATACAGAGACATTCAAGAAAGGAAGAAGGTGAAAAAGATTTTGATGCATTCTTACACTTTGCTGATACAGCAATAATTGCGGATAAACATCCTGGAATATTAACCAATTTCCCCGTTCTAAAAATAAATAGAAGTTTTTTTGTTCTTTTTCGGATAACAAACGCGATAGGAGGTCGCCTTTCAAATCAGTCATGTTCCAACCGCCGTTGCGTGATACCATATGCCCTAATAAAGCCCAATGGATTTCTGGGTGCTGCATATAAAAATCGAAGTAGGCTTGTGTCCGGGTGACATTATTTTTATTCCATTTAATTGTCAGTTGATGAATGCGTTGAATGAATACCTGCTCTCTTTTAGGAAGCATGGATACGGATAGGCCGTTTGCTTTTGGATTCCTTATATTCTTCAGTTCTTTTTTTATCTCAAGAACAGACTTTTCATACACTTTTCTTTTTTTGAAACAGCCAATTGTCATCCAGTCTCCTCCCTCTCTAAGGAATATGCTTACACGGTGTCTCATATGTATAGGAAAAACGGTTCTTATAAGAGAGGTTTTCTGATGAAGGAAAAGATAGATATAGAAATCAATCGTCTGGTTGACAGGCTTACAAAAGAACAAGAGCACGATGGTTCCTGGGCGTATCCCTTTGAAACAGGGATTTCCACAGATTGTTATATGATTATCCTCTTGCGTACATTGGAAATGGATGATGAGGACCTTATCGATGCGCTGGTAAGCAGGATCCTTCGTAAACAAGGGAAAAATGGCGCCTGGAAAATATTCCACGATGAAGTGGAAGGGAACCTCACAGCAACGGTAGAGGCCTGTTATGCGCTCCTTTATTCCGGCCACCGAAAAGAGGAGGACCGGGAGATTCGTTTGGCCACAAGGTTTATCCAGCGGCATGGGGGCTTAAAAGAAATCAATATGTTTGCAAAGGTCATGTTAGCTCTGACAGGGCAGTATAAATGGCCGCGTTATCTTCCTGTTCCAGTTAAATTCATTCTTTTTCCAGTTTCTTTTCCACTTAATCTATTTGACTTATCGTTATATGCACGGTCCAATTTGGTTCCTATATTAATTACGGCAGATTATAAATTCAGCCGAAAGACAAAGCGTTCGCCTGATTTGTCCGATTTATTTTTACAACGGGAAGATGACGGCGATTGGGAAACGGAGTTAAACGATTGGCGCTCCTTTCAAACCCCTTTTCAACGAGGAATTAGCAGTCTGATAGGAAAGCCGGAACAGCTCCATGAATTAGCCTTGCAGCGTGCAGAGGAGTATATGCTGAATCGAAGGGAATCAGACGGGACATTTTACAGCTATTTCAGTGCAACATTTTTGATGATATTTGCTCTGATGGCCAGGGGCTATTCGAAAAAGGATCCGATTATTATCAAGGCAGTAGAGGGACTAAAAGCTTTTCAAACCAGCATTGGAAAACAAACGCACATGCAGTATACGACAGCAAACGTCTGGAATACGGCTTTAATCAGCCATGCTTTGCAAAAGGCTGGTGTATCCCCCTCTGCCACGGTAATTAAGAAGGCAAATCAGTATTTACTTGGGAGACAACAGATGAAGTACGGCGATTGGAGCATCCATAACCAAGATGTGACACCGGGCGGATGGGGTTTCTCTCATATCAATACGTTCAATCCTGATCTGGACGATACAACAGCTGCGTTGAGGTCTATTCGTTCCTTTGCCCGTCACACCCCCGTCTATCGACAAGCCTGGGACCGCGGAATTCAGTGGGCAGTCTCCATGCAGAATGATGATGGCGGCTGGCCGGCCTTTGAGAAGAATGTAGATAATACATTGCTTTCCTGGCTGCCGATTGAAGGGGGAGGATCGATGCTGCTGGATCCATCAACGGTAGATTTAACAGGGAGGACATTGGAGTTCTTTGGAAATGACACGCATACAGATACGTATCAGCCTTTTATAAAACGCGGCATGAAGTGGCTTCTGCAAAATCAGGAAAAGGATGGATCCTGGTATGGCAGATGGGGGATTTGTTATATCTACGGAACCTGGTCGGCGATTACAGGATTAGCAGCGGTTAAAACACGCAGCAATCATCCGCAGATGCAAAAAGCGATCCAATGGTTATACGCCATTCAAAATCAGGATGGCGGCTGGGGAGAGTCGTGTAAAAGCGATATAGAGAAGAAGTATGTCCCGCTCAAGGAAAGCACGCGTACACATACCGCCTGGGCGTTAGATGCACTGATTGCTGCAGAAGGAAAAGCAACGCCGGAAATCAAGCGGGGTATTGCGTATTTGCTGGAGACGGCGGAAAAAGTGGATTGGACAACAGCCTATCCGAAGGGGCAGGGGCTTCCTGGAGGGTTTTATATTCATTACCATAGCTATGAATATTTGTTTCCGTTGCTTGCTTTGGCGAATTATCGGGAGAAGTTTTGATAAAAGGAGGATGTTTGAAAAACGTGGCTGCTTTTTGAACACATACTAAAAAATTACCCGGCATGCTCGGATAAAGCATGCCGGGCAATTTTGCTGGTTTAAAAATGCACAAGCAAAATAGGCAAGGGTATTGATAGAAACAGATCCGTTCTATAAAGATTTTTTATTAGTTAGAAAAGGGAGTATGAGGTTATCTTTTAATAAGTATTTACATCAATAAGCAATTTCGTGTAACGTGAATGTATGGAAATAGTTGAAATGAATGATGGAGGATTATGAAAAAAATTCTTATGTGATCGAGCAGTTACGTTTAATTAAGAGATAATAGGCGCTATCGTAATAAAACCTATAAAGGTGGGAGATACATTGATCGATGAATTAAAAGGAACCCTTAATCATGCTGGGGAAGAGGAAGTGAAGTCCCTTTTATTTCAAACCTTTTTTCGAATCCATATGCTTGAAGAATTAGACCAATATACGGAGGAGCAGTTTGTAGCAGACTTGAAGAAAACATACCATGATTTTCTAAATGTCAAAAGAGGCCAAACAAAAATAAAAAATAGTACCAATGATAAAGTTGTGCATATCCTCTTTGATGATTCCGCGGCTGGAAGCTTGAAATGGGTATTAAAAGAAATGGGATTACAAGATGAAGAAATGGTTATCTCCTTTTCAGATGTCTTTTCAATCGGCCCAATTTGGCAGTTGCATAATCAAGCGGGACTTGACTACAGGGAGGAATGGCTAAAAAACCATCTTCTCCTGGATGATGATTATCTAGATGAATACCGACATCATTTCAACCGTACACTCTCCATGATAAGTGCTATCCCTGAAACGGCGTCTATTATCATTTGGACTGGGGAAAACGCTCATGAACAGATTGCTTTAAGCTATGTTCTGTATTTATTGAGAGATAAAAGGAATGATATAACCGCTATAAACACAACGAAACAGTATAAAAAACAATTCAATATTCCAGAAAAGGATAATTATCCGTTGCACACCGGGGAAATCATGTCTGAAAAGCTGCAGTTGATTTATCAAAATAGCAGTAAGACACCTGCTTTAAGCAAAGAGCAGCGGGAAAAATTCGAGCAGAAATGGCAAGCATTAGCTGCTACACAAGAAGCTCTGAGGATATGGGAAAATAGAGATATAAAAAGTGTAGATGAAAGCTATTATGACGACTTGATAATCAACAAAGCAAAAATGCTGCATCAGGAGCAAAAGAATACGGAATTCATCCTATCAGCACGTCTTATTGGCGAGGTGATCTGCTATTTAGATCAATATATTAGCGATGTGTTTGTGGAGTATAGCGTAAGACGTTTAATTTTGAAGGGCGTTTTTGAAATAAAAGGTGTTCCCAAAGCAATGCGGTTTTACAGTGTGAAACTCAAATGAATTACGAAGCGTCAGGAGTAAATACATATGGAAAATAATTTAGAAAGCCTCTTTCTAAGAAAGCTAAGCGCAACCTTTGTGACCACCATCTTTCTATCGGCATTGTTTATTGTTATTCATTTTATAAATGGGTTTGAATCTGCATACCATCGCGGAAATCAATTCATGGGCTGGTTTACCGTTTATGCCCTGTATATTGGGATGATTATCCTGATTTATGGAAACGCGGTGGCAATAGCAATAGAATATTTGCAAAGTAAGTGGTTTCGTCAACATGACTGGCTGTATGTGTTGATTCTCGGCTTTTTCGGACTGGCTAATGGCATCATCTTTCAAGATGGAATGGCTGCCTTATACGGAATGCCAGCCGCCATCATCTATGGGATGTTTGATAAGTGGCTAGACAGAAGAAAGAGGAAGAAAAAGAGCGTTAAACCTTTTTGGATTATCCCAATCGCTTGCCTTGGAATAAGCTGGGGTTATTTAGAAGTAACCTCTCCGCCTATGCCCCCATTTACCAAAGAAGATGCGGTTGATTTTGCAACTTCTGGTGAAGGAACGTTAACAGATGACTTCCCTGACAATATTGGACAATGGGAAGGTACAGTGGAAGGCTATCACATTACAAAGGAAACAGATGCAGAAGAAATTGGGGATGAAACGTATATTGTCACCTTTACAGAACACTGGAAAAAGGGGAGGGAATCAGGTACTTGGACAGCTTCTTATGAAGTTGACAGGCAAAGCATGACTACAGTTAACATAGAGGGAAAGAGGCCGTCATAGGATGGGATGCATTAATAGGATTTTAGGAGAACGTGATGACAATAATAAAGTGTGGTGTGTTGTTGGCAGCTGATGTGCTGATTATTTTAGAGGGGAGGATCAATGATGGATAACCAATATTTTGTAGGATGGGGCACACTGGCATTGATAAATGCCGGACTTGCACAGGGAAAGAATCGGACAGGGTTAAATTGGTTCTTGCTTTCCCTTGTATTAGGCCCGATAGCAACATTAATTTTGTTATTTGTTGAGAAGCGAATGCAATGAATACGATAATACGCAGGAAGACTTCTAAGCAAGACACCAATAGAAGCACCTTGGAGTTTCTAAAGGATGAAAATAAATGCGGATCATTTTTCTTAACCAAAGGACGCCATAGAGAGGAGCGGCTTCATTATGTATAATAATAAAGATAAAAAATTCCATTGTGATCATTGCGATAAAATCATAGAAACAGGTGAAAAGTGCTGGATAAAGTGGAATTTCCCTCCCAGCCATTTGAAGACGCAAACAATGCCTAGAAAAAGTTTTGAGTGGGAGAACGTTCCTGTGATTTGCAGTGAATGTTCGAATAAGGATATTAAAATGTCAGATTATTAATCTATATCTTTGATAGGCTATTATTAATTAAATGACTTTACTTCAATGAGCCAAGATTATTTAATTGAAAATAATTATGATAGCACAATTAAACGCAGGTTTTCGTATAGTTCTCATTTTTCATACAAGCATCAAGCAGCTGCATATGCTAATCAAATTCCTTTGAACAATCAAATTAAAGGACCTGCAGAAGAAGAGAAATGTTTAACTATACTATACAATTATATGGACGAAGCAATTCAAAATAGTCAAGTTGTTGAGTATTTTACATCTTGGAATGGCGAAGAAGATTTAGCTCTTTTTAAAAAGAGGAGTATTC
Source organism: Oceanobacillus sp. M60 (assembly GCF_053839645.1). Taxonomy (NCBI): domain Bacteria; kingdom Bacillati; phylum Bacillota; class Bacilli; order Caryophanales; family Bacillaceae; genus Oceanobacillus; species Oceanobacillus sp. M60. The sequence goes on from NZ_JBSSNH010000012.1 coordinate 71,983, forward strand.
ATTGTCTGGACATAAAAAATCCGTATGACTTAGTCATAGAAGATCGGGAGCTTTGGGAAATATTGCTTTGGAACTGAAATAAGTGAGCATACCATACTATTCTTTAGTAAAGGCGGGTATATCTAATGAAGAAGTTATTCCTTTTTATGCTGCTTACGCTTTCTCTATACGCGTGCAGTCAACCGGAAACAAATGAACCCGAACCTGAAACGACTCCCGTTGATTCGGTTGCCAATATGCCGGAAAGTATGCCGGATGACTTTGATTTTTCCATCCAGTTTGGTGTGGGCAAAAATAATGAGATTAACACTTTCGAAGGCACAGTGACGAAGGATTTAATAGAAAATGGTACAGCAACTGCAGAAATCAGCTTAACAGAGGAAGAAATGAACCAAATTTATGAAAAAATGAAAGAAATCAATATAAAAGAACCAAAAGAGTTTACTCCAGAACCCGTCGACGGAACGATTTGCAGTGTAGAACCACATGAAGAGGATGCGTGGGAAATTATCGTCAACGGAGAAACAATAACACATTCTGTTTCTGGAGCTTACTGTGAACCGACTGAAGATACAAAGGAATTTATCGGATTACGCGATGATGTATTTAGCGTTGTTAAGGAAAAGGATGCGTATAAAGCGTTACCTGATGCTAAGGGCGGTTATGAATAAAAGATTATCAATGTTTTATACATGAAGTAATAAAATGGCGAGTGGACTTATTCCATATATCAAGACGGAAGCCCCGTCTCCCATTTGAAAAATGAAAAGAGGAACCAGCTATGATCGGTTTACTTAATATAGGCAGTCTTCTGCTTGGACTCGTTGCGTGGATACTTCCTGTTATTATTCTCACAAGATATGATAAAAACAATCCAAAGAATTGGGCTGCGTTTTCCCTTGCGAGCATGAGTGCTTGTGCTATTTCGTTATGTTTTCAGTTAGCTTATAACTATCATTTAGTAAAAATAGAGGATTGGATTGCTCTGATGGATACAGCAGGTGCTGTTGTTTCTGCCGCAGCGGTTCTGCTTATCGTTACCATCCTAAAATGCTATTACTATATTTGTATATCGGGACAAAGCAGCAAAATAGGGGAATAAATGTGTTAGAAAGCGATGGAAGAAAGGGACAAAATGAGGGGAAGGAAGAGAGATACATGCGGTTATATGATAAACCGGTAACAGCGTATTTACATAATGATTTAACGGCTTTTGAATCGGAGGAAAATGACAAACAGCTTGTTTATCTTTTTGAAAAAGGCTATGTAACTGTTCTTGGGGAGTTCGAGTCTGATAAATATGTTGGTGGAAAAGCCTGTATTATTTTTAATCAGGAGGATGTTATATCGGTTGATAGAGGGATGCTGCGCTTTGTTGATGGGGAAAGTTGACGTATGTAAAAATGTTGCATCAATTTCTTCTTTTTGATATGGTTTTTTAAATGAAAGCTTTTATGGCAGAAAAAAAACGTCTATTATGATAAGAAATTACGTTGAAAAAAATGTTTTCTAGGGTTCCGCACATCAAATGCTGGTCTGGTCCGAGAGAAAACACACAGTGAATTACTGTGTCACGGAGGGATAAAAGCCCGGGAGAAGCTGTATGTACAGTTGCCTCTCAGGGCTTTTTTTAATTCGTTTTTTGGAAATAATAAAAGTGGAGGTGTTTGCAGTGAATCGAAATTGGATGAAAGTATTCGTTGCAGCTTTTTTGGAAATTTTTTGGGTGATTGGTTTAACGCATGCATATGATTTTTGGACATGGACTGGCACAGTTATATGTATTATTGTTAGTAATTATTTAATGATTACAGCGGCACAAGTACTGCCGGCAGGAACGGTTTATGCTATTTTTGTAGGGTTAGGGACAGCAGGTACTGTTATTGCAGGATTTCTTTTCTTTGGAGAAGCGTTTAAATGGGAAAAAGTAATTCTCATAGCAACATTATTAGCTGGAGTGATGGGTTTGAAATTGGTCACACCAGATAAGGCAGAGAAAGGAGCTGAATCCTGATGGCTTGGTTTACTTTAATTATCGCAGGCTTACTGGAGACATTTGGTGTTGCCATGATTAATCAGCTCTCTGTAAAACGGAATTGGCAAACAGTCATTCTACTTATTTTAGGGTTTGGTTCAAGTCTTGCTTTGCTGAGTTATTCCTTACAATTCATCCCTATGGGAACAGGCTACGCCATTTGGACAGGGATTGGTGTTGTCGGCGGCGCACTTATCGGCATGATATTTTATGGAGAATCAAAAGACTGGAGGCGTATGGTTTTTATCGCTATGGTTTTATGCTCTGTAATCGGGCTTAAATTAATCACGTAATAAGCGAAATGGGTATTGGTTTCAGTAGAATCTTTTGATAAAGGCGAATGGGTTAAAAGAAAACCATTCCACAAGAAATGAACTAAGAACGGGGAATCTTATGACAAAAACAAAATGGGCGCTCCTTGTTTTAGGAATCATGGATTTGGTTCTTATCATGATGCATGATACCGATTATTATTTTCTTTTTTTAAAACCAACTGGATATGTTATTCCTATGGTTATAAACCTGATCGTTCTTGCTGCAATCGGTTTTCGTGCAAAGCTCCCTATTCGTTCAAACCTTCCTAAAATATGGACAATTGCCGGGCTTGTTATTTTTATACCAATCATATTGTTTCATGGCTTCATGGTCTTGTTGATGGAATATAGTTACACAAAAATCGATTCACCATACGATCAGCAGTCGCTGGTAATCGAGCATCGCAGCTTTACCCTTGGGGAGACAACCTATTCTTATAATTTTTACAAGACGAAATTTGGCTTTATCGGCAAACAACTGGATGACCAATCCATTAGCATAGTTGCTCGACGCAGGGACTATCCGTCTGAAAGCTTCAATGCTGAAAATGCTTTGGGGTTAGGAAATGTAGAGTGGTTAACAGCAGATTCTGTTCGTTTCCATACTTGGAAAGGGACGGAGGATGTTTATTTAGATTCTACACAACCTTCATCTGAAACAGACGAGACGGAAAACCTGGAGGAAGCGATAGAGCAGTTTATGGATAATGCTGAAAAGAAAGAGGGCGGACAAACCATCACCGTGAATGGAAATACATTAACAGTACGGTATGATGCGGCTGCAAATCAAGAGTGGATTGACATAGCCAATGAGAATGAGGCTGGAGCCATTCCGACACAGCAATGCTCGCGTATTGTGCCAAACAAGGAACGCGGATATTATATGCTGGAAGAATGTACGCACCAATGGGAATATCCTTTATATCCTATGTCTGAAAAAAGATAATTCCGTCTAATCGATAAGGCGCTATTCCTCCATTGATTTTATCGCTATATCATTGTCTGATTTTACAAGAGGGATGGCTGTAAATAAACAGAGAGAATCGGAGCTAAACTTGTTTACTTGAGTTTAGCTCCGGTTCTCTCTTTGTGCTTTTATAAATTTTTTAACGGTGTCTGGCTAACCTGTAACTCATCCTCTCTCTTTATATTTGACATAAACACCCCTGATAAAGTAATCATGCCTCCCGCGATTGCAAGGAAATGAGGAATCTCATTCAACCAAACCCATGCAATAAGGAAAGCAAACACTGGTGTTAAATAAAGTGAACTCGTTGCCTCGGAAGCCCCGGTTTTGGACGTAACGTAGGCCAAAGTGAAGTAGGGAATAACCGTTGGAAAAATTCCCAGATAAACCACTGCCAGTGTTGCGTCCATTGGCGCGTTCATGATTGCCTCTCCAAGTCCAGGCATAAAAATCAACATGAAAAGCGTGCCTGCCCAAATCGTATATATCGTGAATGCGAAAAAACCATATTTTTTTAAGTAAGCATTTTGAAAAACAAAGTAAATACTTTCTGAAAGGGATGCGATTAAAATAAGGATAATGCCAGCGTTAAATGAAAAGCTGCCGGCGGAGTCACCGAAAGCAATAAAAGCTACCCCGCAAAAACTGATAAAGGAGCCTATCCATCCCCACAGGCCAAATTTTTCACGGAAAAATAATAAAGCCAATAATGCAGCGAATATAGGTGTTGTAGAGACCAATAAACTTGCAATCCCTGCACTAACCGTTTGTTCCCCATAATTTAGTGCTGTTTGATAGACGGAGAACCCCAGAAAACCTAATAATAAAATAATGGGTATATCTTTGATTTCCGGCAAACGAATTCTTTTGATAAAAGCTGCAAGAATCAGCATCAATGATCCAACTAATAATCGTAAAAGGGATATATGCTCTGGGGAGTAAGCAGTCAGAGCAGCTCGGATTCCGGGAAATGCAGATGCCCATAAAATAATGGTTACCAAATGAGCAAAAGCGATTTTTACATGGAAAGATTTTATCATAAGTACACCTCATTTATTTTAAGTACAACCAGTTTCGAACGGTGTTTCCTATGGTAATATGAGTGTGTTAGAATGTCTGCAACAGCTTAAATAGAAAAAATCCAACCAGTTTAAATAGGGTCGGAAAAGGAGTATCTATGAAAAAGCCCAAATATCAAATCATTATTGATTTTATAAAAGAGAAAATTTCTAAAGGAGAGTGGGCGATTGGAAGCCAAATACCGAGCCAGCGTCATTTGGCAAGAATGTTTGGAGTCAATCGAAGTACGGTTATCATAGCGTTAGAGGAATTAATGGCAGATGGATTAATAGAAGGAAAAGCAGGAAAAGGGACTGTTGTCACCAATAACACATGGACATTGATGGGAGACCATCTTTCCACAAACTGGAATGGGAATGTCACGCAGGGTATTCATAAGGCAAGTGTCTCTACAGTACAAGAAATCAATGAAACGGAATCAGATAATCGTTTCATTCAATTAAGTAAAGGGGAATTATCACCAGAGTTATTTCCTTTAGAAGAAATGCAGGAAATCATCCAAAAAGTTTCGAAACAATTGACCCCGTTCGGGTATGAAGAGCCAAAAGGGAATATAAAGCTGCGAGAGGCCATTAGTAATTATTTGAAAGAAAGAGGTATCGATGTGTCGCCATCATCCATCTTAGTGGTTTCTGGAGCGCTTCAAGCCCTCTATCTTATCTCCATTGGCCTTTTAAAGGATAAATCAACGGTATTCTTGGAAGAACCTTCTTACCTTTATTCGTTATCTGTTTTTCAGTCAGCCGGTATGGATCTCGAGGGGTTGCCGATGGATAACAAGGGCGTTAAGGTCGATTCTATTTACCAAACGAAGGAAACGGGCAGAAATATTTTATATACCATACCTTCCTTTCATAACCCAACAGGTATCTTAATGGAGGACAGAAGAAGAGAAGAATTAATGGAATACTGCATTAGAGAACAGATTCCTGTTATTGAAGATGATGTGTATCGTGATTTATGGATGGATAATGCACCTCCAGATTCATTAAAAGCCAAAGATCGTCATGGCAATGTCTTATATATTGGAAGCTTATCAAAGACATTAAGTCCTGGATTACGCATCGGCTGGCTGGTCGGTCCAGAGCCTGTTATTGACCGGTTAGCGGACTTGAAAATGCAATTAGATTACGGGTCAAGTACATTATCTCAGCTTGTAGCAGAGAAATGGTTATCCAGCAGTTTGTATGAACATCATATCGAAAAAGTTCAAAAACAACTGAGGATTCGCCGACAAAGAGCTTTAGAGGCATTGGAAAAATATTTAGGTTCTGTCGCCACTTGGGATATTCCAAAAGGCAGCTTCTTTATATGGGTGAAAATAAATCCTGCTTTTAAAGTGAAAAAGCTATTTGAAAAAGCATTATCCAAAGGGATTCTCATCAATCCAGGAAGTATTTATAAGGAAAAAGCAGGACAATTTGTACGACTGTCCTATGGTTTTGCTTCGCTGGATGAAATTGAAAAGGGAATATTTCAGTTGAGTGAAATAATTAAAAATAATATGGGATGAGATATTGCAAAACGGACAGCCCCTTCAATATAATTGAATGGCCAGTTTTTTAATAACTGTGCGTCGAATAAAACGGTTCGGGAGTTCATTATCCCATCCTCAAAGAAGCTGATTGTATTAGCCTCAAAAAAGCCGTTGAAAATATGCATGATTCTTATACTCGTTATTACAAAAAGCAGAATCGGGCACCTTTTTTTAAATCAAAGAAGAGCTCGAATAGAATTGGGGAAAGAAAGTTTCGTTCGAAATTGTTTTTGACTAACTATTATTTATCTAACGTTTTAAATATAAGTTACTACCACTGAAAGACTGGCGTATCAGCATTTTGTTGCATTATATGCTGTTTGATAGAATTACTGATTCATAGTATGAAGTTATTTAATTTGGATATATTTTAAAATAATCGTTGACTTTCTATTTTCAGCATGGTAAATTTAATCTCGTTGCTAATTCGAGCGATCGTTCAGCTAACATGAATTTAAAAAGTTGTTGACATCGAATTGCAGATATGATAAATTAATAAAGTCGCCAATTTGAAACAGCGACAAACAAATTGCTCTTTGAAAACTGAACAAAACAACCAGTA
>NZ_JBSSNH010000013.1:0-56842 GCF_053839645.1 Oceanobacillus sp. M60
TTTGTGAAACATTGAGCATGATATTCCAAAAAAATAAAACTACATTGTTGACGGGTGACGGGGGACTTTGACAAAAGCTATATCTTTAATGAGACATGTATTCGGTTTGATAACTACGGTATAATGCTTCGTCCAAATATAATTTGGTATATCATGACCTTCTTCCAGACACATCGCTTCAAAAGTGTCGCCGATATGCTGTTCAAAGATTTCTTGTGAGTACGATTCAGCATCCGTGTTAAACTCTTTCCATTCATTTAGAATCATTTTTATCACCCCTTTGTTTTTTCTGATTTAAGCATAGCATTTTTCGGCGTATTTGTGATAAAAAAACCTGTTACATATTTGTGAAATGTTTCACAAAATAACTTTAACCTTGTCAGGTTGCGTGATGAGAGGTGTTTTATGTTAGGTTTCCGTTTTAAAGGAGGGGGTTTTATATCATCTCGCAGCTGTTACTTCCATAAATCGCCATACTTTGTTCTATTGTGGTGTGGGAAATGACATATTTCTTTTTATTTTCAATATGGCAGAATGATGCGGTATATCCATTGCATTTGGAGTCTTACAATCCATTAAACTGATACATGTGACTTTTTTCGACATTATTTCCCCGGAAATATCCTTTGATGTGATTTTTTTAGACGCAGTTTGCATAGAAAATCCCTGCACAATAATTTGGCTCGAATAATTTCGCGATTTGTATTGAATATAAGCTTTTGATCAGGGAATGGGAGTTTAGCTATTGTTCATGATTTTGTTGAAAGTCAGCAAAGTGCGCTTCATGCAAGAGATCCACATGGCATCCCGCTCCTTCAGCATGCGGAAATGGGTGGAAAACAAGCAGGGACGGTATTAGAATAGATATAAGGATGATTATCCAAATCAAAGGAGGCTGTGAACGATGATTAAAGTTGTAAATACATTACGCGTCAAAAAAGGAAAAGTAAATGAGGTCGCAGCGTTATTCAGCAAGGCTAAATCGGTGCATACTTTTAATGGATTTGTATTCATGGAGGTACTGATAAAAGAGAACGCAGAGGAATATGATGAACTGCAGGTCTGCACAACATGGGAAGATCACGCTTCTTTTGAAGTTTGGAGAGAAAGCAGAGAAACAAGAAAAGCCCATGAATCACAGGATAAACAAGAAAAAGAAGACAACCCGATTCTTGGTTCGGAAATATCTACATTTGAAATATTTGTCCAGCATCACCCGGCATAATTTCATTAGCATTGCTTCATAATACATGAAAATCCCGTTTTCCAATAAAGGAAAGCGGGATTTTTGCGTTTATCGATTTTCATTTCTTTCATTAACTAGACGCTTCCCTGCAGTTTAAGAAAAATTTAATAAATGCTTTAGAAATTGATAATAGATGGGATGTACTATCTATCCTATCGGATGATGTAAGGAACAACTAAACGGGGAGCATGAAAGCAAGCCGAAAAATATATTTGGAAAGGAAATGACTGTAAATGACAACTAACCAAGCAAAGCAACAAACTAGAACACTTATTTTAGGGTTAGGTGTGTTAGCACTTATTAGACCATTGATGAAAATAACCGGATTAATCCATATCTTTGGCAGTGAAGCGGTAGGAAGTATTGTGATGACAATCCTAATCTCCATAGCCTGGATTCTTATTGTCATAAAGAAAAGGGTATCTAATCCAATTCCAGTGCTTGTTTTAGCAGGAATCAGCTACGCAGCTTTTGCAATTATCCTCAGCGGTATCCTGTCGCCTGTTCTTGACGGCGGATTACAGGGGCCATTGACAAATCCAATTGCATTCGTCAGTGTTTTTATTACCAATATTGTTTGGGGATTTGTACTGGGTGTCATTGCTGCAGCAATACCATATAAAAAATGATAGTTGCTTGGAAAACACGTTTTTCCGAACGAAGGAAAAGCGTCCTTTTATAGATTCTAGACATTTCGTCAAGGATAAAAGAAGGGACAGCTGTTTCTGCTTTTTACAGCATGGCTGTCTGGATTTTATTATAATGGAAGGGAAAGAAGGTGTTTCCATTGTCTATCAGAAAGCGGCTGATTTTATCTAATATAGCGATGATTCTTATCCCGGGTGCTTTATTGTTGATAGCAGAAATTGTTCTCGGGTACCTCCTATTTGTTGTTTTTAATGGCAATCCGCAAGGGGATGATTTAAAGGTTTTTGTTCAATTTCGATTTATTGCGATTGCTCTTATTTTAATCCTGACTAATGGTTTATTGACTTATTTTATGTCCAGGAGTATTATCAACCCTATTTCTAAATTATCGACTGCAGCTAAGAAAATCAGTGAAGGCGATTTGGAATACAGCGTTCAGTCGGATAAAAAAGATGAGTTAGGCGAGCTTGCGAATACATTTGAGACCATGCGCCTTAAATTGAAAGAAGCGGATAGAGAGCAAAAGCGGTATGAAGCGAACCGGCAGGAGCTGATTGCCAGTATCTCTCATGATTTAAAAACGCCGCTGACCTCCATCAAAGGCTATGTGAAAGGGATTCAAGACGGGGTAGCGAACACGCCGGAGAAGCTGGACAGGTATATGGATACGATTTATAGAACAGCCAATGATATGGACGGACTGATTGATGAATTATTTCTATACTCCAAACTTGATTTAAAAAAGGAAGCCTTTCAATTTGAAAAAGTAGATTTATATGCCTTTTATGCGGATTTTATGGAGGAACTGGCCTTTAATTTGGAAAAGGAGCATGGAAAAGCGATTTTAGCAGCTGATCCTAAGAAAGACTATATAGTGGAAGCAGACCGGGAAAAATTACGAAGAGTTGTGATGAATATTATTCAAAATAGCTTAAAATATATCGATAAAAAGCAGAAGGAAATTCAAGTGAATTTGACGTCTGATACAGGTAGAATCTTTGTAGAAATGAGAGATAATGGTAGCGGGATAAGGGAGGAGGATATTCCTTATATTTTCGAAAGTTTTTACCGGACAGATGCTTCGAGGAACTCTGCAACCGGCGGAAGCGGTCTGGGATTATCGATTGCTGCGAAAATCATTCAAGCGCATGGGGGAGAGATTTGGGCAGAGAGCCGGCGTGGGCAAGGAACGAGTATCTATTTCACATTGAAAAGGATGAAGTAAATGCAACGTGTATTGATTATTGAAGATGAGAAGGATATTGCAGAATTAGAAAGAGACTACTTAGAAATAAATGGAATTGAAAGTGATATTGCTGCAACTGGAGAAGAGGGGTTGAAACTTGCAGCAGCGAATTCTTACAGCCTTATTTTATTAGATCTCATGCTGCCGGGTATCGATGGTTTTGATTTATGTAAAAAGCTGCGGGCGACATTGGATGTGCCTATATTGATGGTGACGGCCAGGAAAGAAGATATTGATAAAATCCGCGGCTTTGGCAGAGGAGCGGATGATTATATTGTAAAGCCGTTTAATCCGAATGAACTGATCGCAAGAGTGAAAGCACATATGGCAAGATACGACCGCTTAACCAAACGTGATAAGAAATTAAATGAAATTCATATTAGGAACTTGATGATGGATCCTGATTCACGACGGGTTTTTTTGGATAATGAAGAGAAAATATTTACTGCAAAAGAGTATGACTTATTGTATTTTCTAGCATCTCATCCGAATATCGTTTTCACGAAAGAGCATTTATTTGAACAAATTTGGGGATATGATGCTGTCGGAGATAATACGACCGTGACGGTTCATATCCGGAAAATCCGGGAGAAGATAGAGGAGAATCCGTCCTTGTCGCAGTTTATTGAAACGATTTGGGGCGTGGGGTATCGGTTTCGGAAATGATGTATGTATATTCTAGCAATGGCAGCTAATATCTTTGTATCTATACAGGTATTCAGCTTGGCTGTTGCAGCAGATAGATTAAATAAATGATAAAGTAAAACTTCATTCCATGTTTTTTTTGCACCCATGGAATGAAGTTTTAGATTATTCATCATCCGTTGTTTTCTCATCGCCGGCAATTTCTAAAAGCTCTTCCCGTGTTTTTTCAAGCAGCTCCTGCAGCTGTTTTTTCTTTTCGGGATTGTCCATAACCTGGCGACCTGTCTTAAAGAAATCATGGAATAGCTGTTGCATCTCAGATCGTAAGTGCTGCATTTCCTCAATATCTACATTTTCAAATTGATTCATCCGTGAAACAAACGGATCCTCCTTCTGATGTTGGTCTAAATAGGCATTGCCTTCCTCGGTAATGTGATATACCTTTTTCCTGCCCTCTTTAACGGCTTCTACAAAATCCTGATCTTCCAGCATTTGCAGGGTTGGATAAACCGAACCGGGGCTGGGTGAATAAAAACCCTTAAATTTTTCTTCCAGCACCTTGATAATGTCATAGCCATGTCTTGGCTGTTTTTGTAATATCTTCAACAAAACAATTTTAATATCTCCGCGTTTGAAAAAACGTTCGCCGCCACGGTCTCCGCCTCTAGCGTCATGTCCTGCAAAGAAATGAGGGCCGCCTCGTCTTTCAAAATGTTCATTCCCCATTCCAAATTTATTCCGTTTTAAGAAATCCTTATGAAATGTGTTGTCTCCAGCAAAAGGATGATGATTAAAATGAGCCTGCTTTTGGAAAAAGGGTTGTTCTTCTCGTTGAAACATAATATATTCCTCCTGTTATTATTTTTTACTTTAAAGTTAACGATATATCGTAATGTAATAATAAGCGATATATCGTTAACTGTCAAGATAAAGCATTTTATGGTTTCAACAGGTGGATGAATCGCAGTTGAAATCATGGTTTACTGCATTGTTGGAAGAGGCAGCGTCTGTATATCGGGACGGTTATGATGAGGTGGGTTTAGTGATTACATTCAATTAGAAATCACATATCGTATGCTATACTGAAATCAAATATATATTTTTAAACAAGGCAGGTGCAGTAGATGACAAAAAAGCTGTTGTTAACTGGGTTTGAACCCTTTCTCGATTTTTCTGTGAATCCAACGAAGAAAATTGCAGGAGAATTAAACGGGGCAGTGATGGGTGATTACACGGTTATCTCCCATGTGCTATCTGTAGATTTTCGTAAGGCTGGGAAGCAGCTCCTCCAATTAATAGAGAAGACGAAACCTGATGCTATTATTTTGCTTGGGCTTGCCGGCGGCAGGTTCAAGGTTAATCCAGAACGCATTGCCATTAATGTGAATGACGGACCCAGGGATAATCAAGGTTACAAGCCGGAAAATGAAGTGATACAAGAGGATGGAGCAGACGGACTTTTCTCTACATTGCCGATAAGCAGGATGGTTGAACAATTACAAGCTCAAGGTCTTCCTGCTGAAATCTCGAACACAGCGGGAACCTATCTTTGTAATCATGTAATGTATCAAGCTTTGCATTATGCGAAGACAAATAACCGCCATCTACCTGCTGGTTTTATTCATCTTCCTGCCTCCCATGAGCTTGCAATCGAGCATGGAAAAATCCCCAGCTGGAGTCATGATGATTTAAAAAGGGCGGTTATTATTTGTATAGAAGCTTTATCAAATTAAAAGGGCGGGAGGAAATATAATGAAGCTTCGGCAAATGGAGGTCGCTTTTCTTTTTAATGATAAGCAGGAAGTTTTGTTTATTCAGAAAAAATCAAATAGCCCCTTTCTCCCCGGGAGGAAAGTTCCGATTGGCGGACATATGGAAACGGGGGAAATAAATACACCATATCATGCATGTATAAGAGAGATTAAAGAAGAAACAGGATTAACAGAGAAGCAGTTAAACAATCTGAGACTTCGCTATGTTGTACACAGAATGAGAAATAACAGTGAAATTAGAATCCAATATGTCTATTTTGGAAGCGTATCAGTCCATTCTAATCTACTTGAAAGTGATGAAGGAGAGTTATCTTGGGTGAATGCGCAGGATATTGCTCATCAGGCAGTCACTGCCACTACGAAAGAAATGATGAAACACTATATGGAAATTGGCAAATCAACAAATAAAGTATATGTAGGCACGATGAAATCGTTGAATGGAGAACCGGATATTGCTTGGGGTGTACTGGAGGATTGGGAAAAGTAACTGATGGAGAGATAAAATAGCATTCATTAATTATCATTACCAGCTTCATAACATTTAAGAAATGAGGAATAATTCATGAAAAAAGCATTGATAAATATTGATTATACGGTAGATTTTGTGGCAGATGACGGCGCATTAACATGCGGGAAACCCGGTCAGGATTTGGAAAATAGGATGGTTGCTATAACGGAGCGATTTATCAAGGAAGGCGATTATACCGTCTTTGCAGTAGATGTGCATGATAAAGACGATGCTTATCATCCAGAACAGAAGCTGTTTCCGCCCCATAATATCCGTGGGACAAGCGGAAGGGACCTATATGGACAGCTGCAGGAAACATATGAAGCAAATCGGGATAAAGAAAACGTATATTATCTGGATAAAACAAGATATTCTGCCTTTGCCGGCACAGATTTAGAAATAAAATTACGGGAAAGAAATATTGAAGAAGTACATCTGGTTGGTGTATGTACCGATATTTGTGTGCTGCATACCGCAGTAGATGCTTATAATAAGGGTTTTCGCATTATTGTGTATAAAGATGCGGTTGCTTCCTTTAACCAGGCAGGGCATGATTGGGCGCTGGGACATTTTGAAGGCTCGCTGGGAGCTGTAGTGAAGAAAACAGAGGTTAAATAAAAAGTCCATATTAAAACACAGAGAGTATTTTTGTTGTCAATGTCTCTCTGCGTTTTAATATGGACAATTATCTACATACATCATTTTCTTGGAGTAAATAATTATTTTAGATAATGATTCTTTTCTATACCAAAATGCCTGTAAACCTTCCGCTGCTTCTCAAAATGGAAAAGATATGAAAGTTAAACTGGAAAGTTTTTATTATTAAATGGAAAGCGTAAACTATACTTTATAAAGGAACAATGATACTATTTCTAATATAGATTCAGATAATTGATAATTTACTTAAATATGCGAAATTAGAATGAAAGAGTAGAGAGGAGAAAAGTTATGTATTCCAATATTCTTAGACATCCCGGGCCTACACCAATACCTAAAAAAGTGGAAATGGCAATGGGACAAAATATGATCAGCCATCGTTCCGAGGAGTTTACCAGGCTATATCGGGAAACAACGGAACGTGTGAAAACCTTATTCGGAACGAAACAGGATATTATGCTGCTTCCTTCAGGCGGTACGGCAGCTTTAGAAGCGGCTGTGGCCAATACTGCTTCCGCTGGTGATGAAGTAGTTGTTGTCACGATAGGAGCTTTTGGGGATTATTTTGTTTCAATTTGCGAGAAGCATGGTCTGCATGTTCATAAGCTTGAAAAAAACTGGGGCGAAGCGTGTACGAAAGAAGAGCTCGCAAACTTTTTAAAACCCTTATCCGGAATCAAGGCGGTTATTGTTACTTATAATGAAACGTCTACAGGGATTTTAAACCCGGTCAAGCAATTAGCAGAAGCAGTACACGAGCACTCAGATGCGCTATTTATTGTGGATGGGGTAAGCTGTATTGGAGGCGCTCCGGCAGAAATGGACCAATGGGGAATCGACATTTTAGTGACAGGCTCGCAAAAAGCAATCATGCTTCCGCCGGGACTTGCTTTTGTGGCTGTAAGTGAAAGGGCATGGAAGGTTATAGAAGCTAATGATACGACGGTATATTATTTAAACCTGTTAAGTTACCGAGAATGGGCAGAAAAATCAATGACCCCAAATACACCTGCGATTTCATTGATTATGGGATTATCTGCTGTTTGCGATTTAATAGAGGAAGAGGGCGGATTTTCAAAAACCGTAGAACGTCATGAACTCATGAAAAATATGGTTCGGGAAGCCATGAGAGCTCTCTCTATTGACTTGTTAACAAGTGATGAGCATGCATCCCCAACATTAACAACGATCTGCGCTCCAAAAGGAGTGGAACTTTCCGACTTTTTAGTACATTTAAAGAAAAAGTATCATCTTGATTTTGCAGGCGGTCTTGGCCATCTTCAGGGTAAAGTTTTTCGATTTGGACATATGGGGTATTGCTTCCCAAGCGATATATTACAAGCAGTGTCCTTGATTGAAGCGGGCTTGCAGGACTTCTCGTATTCATTCGAGAGCGGCGCCGGGGTGAAGGCGGCGCAAGATGTTTTCTTGTCTTCTTTAAAAAAATAACTTATTGTTTGCAAATGACAGCGTGAATTTTATATAAACCAAGTATGTTTTATTAAAAAGATAACAACAAAGGATAGTGTTATATGTATCTCTTGTTTGCAGACGCTTTATAAAAGAAGAACCTTTATAAATTGGTTCTTCTTTTATATCTACTCTCTTCACTTCATATGGGCAGGTTCAATGACGGTTAACAGGTGTTATTTATGCTCTAGATTCATCGTCCTTCGAGACTTGTTGCGTTTCATTTAAAATGGCATATAATCCTAAGCATCCCCCAGATAAAGTAAGCAATAAAGGGATAATGCTTCCAAGAAACAGAGAAAAAATCATGGCAATGACAGCTACGGATATATGCGGTTTGACTGACATGATAATCCCGAGGAAAAAGACAATAATAGCTGCACACATAATAATGAATGTATATATCATATACCCTGTATGGAAGATACCGCTTACGAGATCAAGGAATCCGAAAGTCAATTCAATGATTGGGAAGAATGGAAAAATCGTATCTATACCGGAAAACGCATAACTGTCTAAACTGGAATAGATAAAAAAGAACTGGATAGCGGATATGAGGCCGCCTAATGAAATAAGTAAACCAGAAATCATTTTTTGTTTATGCATTTTAGTTCATTCCTTCCTAATTCTCTTCATTTTACCTCATTTCACCTGTGTCCTCATTCCAGTTTATGCAGAATAAAAGGAAGCAGCGGTTGAATGAATGCTTCAGGAGACAAGGTACTTTTTTTCCATTCCACAGAAGCTCCGTAAATGGTCCAGCTTAGGATGGCTGCCATTTTACGAAGGATGTCTTCTTTTTTAGCGGGATTCTCTTTTTGCAGCAGCGGATAGATGATAACTGCCAAATGTTCTCTAATAATACGCGCAATTGTTTCCTCATACCCTTGGTGACAGCGAGATGATAAAGTGGTTTGAAAGTTTGCCACCGCAATAAATAACTGGGTAGCAGCATGGTCCCCCCATGTCATTTGATGGATTGCTTTCGTGTCTACATTAAAAAGCAGGACTTCAGATAACACTTTTTCTAATAAATCATATTTATCTTCATAGTGATAGTAGAAAGTAGCGCGATTGACCATCGCTGCTTCAGTAATATCGGTGATGCGGATATCATTGAACTCTTTCTTCTCGGAAAGGGCAATAAATGCATCCATAATGAGTCTTCGCGTCCGTAATATTCTTAAATCTGTTTTTTCTTCAGCCACTTGTATCCCCTCCTGTTTTTCAACAGTTTTCAAAATATGTTGTATATACGATAAATCGAGAAGTTTATTGGTTTTTATGTTATTGCTTGTATCCTATAATAGAATAAGAATCATCTAAACAAAAGAAATTAGTATGGAATAGCTGCTATTTAAAGTAATTTAGAATAAGGAGATTGAAGAATGAGTCAAAAAAATATGGTATGTGATGTGGAAACAGGTCTGTGTGGAGAAGCTGACGGGGAAGAAATGGAGGCAGTTCAATTCAACCAGCCCAAGAAAGAGATTGATATCTATTATGTGACAGATCCGATTTGTTCTCATTGCTGGGCGCTCGAGCCGGTATTACGGCGTTTTCAGCTGCAATTTGGATCGTATTTTAAGTTTCATACTGTGATGGGCGGACTTTTGGAAAAATGGAGTGATACGCCAGTTGACCCGGCTAATGGCATATCAGGGCCAGCTGACGTCGTAGCGCATTGGAAAGAGGTTGGGCAGCATTCAAGAATGCCGATTGATGGGTCATTAATGGCGGATGACTATATTACCTCATCTTATCCGCCGTCCCGCGTTTTTAAAGTAATTCAAAAAGAATACAATGACAATCTGGCGTATACGTTTTTGAGACATGCAAGAGAAGCATTATTTGCTTTTAACCAGAACATCTCCGATTCTAAAATACTTGTTGAACTGATAGAAGGGTTGGGTCTGGATGGAGAAAAAATTGTTCAGCAGGCTAATTCCGCTCTGGGACATCAATTGCTGGAGGAAGACTTCAACCTGAAAGACAATCTTGGTGTCAGAGGATTCCCGACGATTATTATGGTGAATCAGGAAGGACAAGGAATTAAAATAGTCGGTGCCCGTGCATTTGATGACTATGTCAGAGGTCTGCAGCAGGTGCTTCCAGAAGACAGACTGCAGCCGAAACAGACTCCTGCATTTGCAAAGTTATTAAAACAGGAGAACCTTTTATTCTCTAAAGAAGTGGAAGTACTATATGACCTGGAGCACAGCCAAGTCCGCAGCTTTGCTGAGAAAGAACTGGAAGCGGAAGATTATCAGGTTCATAATCTTCTTGGAGAAAATTATTATACCCTTAAAAAATAAGAGAGGTGCGTAAGAATGTCATATATTTTACAAATCGATTTTACGATGGAAGGACCTTTTGGTGAAGAGATGGCAACTGCATTCCATGATTTAGCAATGAGCATTCGCGAAGAGGAAGGCTTCCAATGGAAAATATGGACAGAAAATCCGGATGCAAAAGAAGCTGGCGGCGTTTATGTTTTTGAAACAAAAGAAGCTGCTGAGAAATATTTAGATATGCATACAAAACGATTGGCACAATTTGGGCTGGAGAATGTACGGGCAAAAGTGTTCGGAATCAATGAGACACTGACTAAAGTAACAGATGGTCCAGTGAAATAGAAATTTAAAAAACAGGTAATGACTGTGAGAAGCTGACAGTCATCACCTGTTTTTTAAACAAAACCCTCCCCCTTTAGAAATACTTGCCAATTCTATTATCGATTTTCTGAAAGAAAAAGTCTGTAGCTTTAACTGTAGGAGTGGGCAGGGAAGGGAATATGGAGTAATAAGTATCCGGACTCAACGAACAGCTTAAATCTCGCTGTTTTTTTGTTGTATATACAACAAAAATAAATTAAAATTTGTGTATAACAGAAATCGCCGGGGGTGAAAGCATGGCTGAAATCCTGCGTGAAATTGGAATGATTGCGAGAGCGCTCGATTCTATCAGCAACATTGAGTTTAAAGAATATAATCTTACCAAAGGTCAATATTTATATCTGGTCCGTATTTGTGAAAATCCGGGTATTATTCAAGAAAAGCTCGCTGAAATGATTAAAGTGGACCGGACAACAGCAGCCCGCGCCATCAAAAAATTGGAGACAAATGGTTTTATTCACAAGAAGCCGGATGCGAATAACAGAAAGATAAAAAAACTGTTCTCTACAGAAAAGGGAGAAAGTATTTATCCAATAATCAAAAAAGAAAATGATTACTCTAATCAAGTTGCCTTAGAAGGGCTGACAGAGGAAGAAGCAGCAAACCTTGTTTATTTACTCGAAAAGGTTCGAAAAAACATGGAAGTAGACTGGGAATTTGTGAAGAAGGGGAATAAGCGTGCGTATTAAATGGGACGAAGGGAAGATAGAAAGATGACTATCAAAATAAAAGTTTGCAGTCAGGATGATTTGCAGGCGCTCCAAGAAATCAGTATCGAAACATTTACGGAAACCTTTCAAGAACAGAATACACCGGAGAATATGCAAGCGTATTTAGAAAATGCATATACATTGGAGAAGCTTCAAAAGGAAATGTCACAGAGTAATTCAACATTCTTTTTCATCTTTTATAATGACCAGCTTGCTGGATATATGAAAGTGAATACCGATGATGCGCAATCAGAAGAGGTTGGAGAGGGTACCCTGGAGATAGAACGGATTTATATTCGAAGCGGGTTCCAGCGAAAGGGATTAGGCAACTATTTGATGGATAAAGCAATTGAAATAGCGAAGGACAAAAAGAAGAAAAAAGTATGGCTGGGAGTTTGGGAATATAATAAACAGGCGCTTCTTTTTTATGAAAAGAATGGTTTTGTACAGACGGGGTCACATTCCTTTTTTATGGGAAGCGATGAACAGACGGATTATATCATGACGAAAACACTGAAAGTATACGCTTAAAGGAGGCAGACAATGTATGTACCGAAGCGTTTTAAAGTAACAGATACGAAAGAAATATGGGAATTTGTCAAACAGCATTCTTTTGCAACACTGGTGACAACAGAAAATAATATACCGGTTGCAACACATCTGCCAGTAACTGTAAGCAGGGCGAATGGTGATTATCGAATTATTGGACACCTGGCATATGCCAACCCGCAATGGAAAACATTTGAAAGCGTTGATAATGCATTAGTAATATTTCAAGGGCCTCACGCTTATGTTTCATCGACATGGTATTCCCATGAGAATGTTCCGACATGGAATTATCAGGCTGTCCATATGTATGGAACGCCGCGGATAATGGAAGAAGATGAACTTCGAGAGTCGTTAAAAACGTTATCGGATACATATGAAAACCATCGGGATCCTTCTTTTTCAGTGGAGGGTTACACGCCGAAGCTATTGGATGCGCAGTTGAAAGCCATTGTGGGTTTTGAGATAAAAGTGACAGAGGTGCAGGCTGCGTATAAATTAAGTCAGAATCGGAACGAAACAGATTATCAGCGTATTATTGATCATTTGAAGAAGGAAGGGGATTCTGATTCTGAGGAAATTGGGGAGCAGATGGAGAAACGATTGGAGAAATGAAAAAAATAAACGTAAAAAGCAGCACGTTTTCTGTATTATACGGGCTGCTTCGTTATAAAATTATTAATTAGAGGTCTTTTTATCCTCTTTTTTCGATGTGTATATTAAAATTCCTATCGCAGTAATAGCGATAACAAAAAATACAATGGCAGAGATCCATACATAAGATTCGCTCTCTGGGCTGCTGCCGCCGGTTGCTATTTTAGCAATGATCTCGGGCAAGCAGATTAAGAATATAAACAGAGCCAAAAAGCCTTGTTTCATAATAAGCGGAACGATAATGAATATGCTTAAGAGAATAGCCCCGATAATAAGGTTTACAGTTTGATTACTTTCTGCGATAACGAATCCCGGGTAGTTTCGGATAATAAACTGTGCGCCGACCATAGATGCTGTGAAAAGGGAAAAGAAAATTCCATAGCTAATATAGGTTTTTTTACTATCCCCGTATTTTCGAACGATTTTTTTTACAATAATAATTGTACCAACTGTTCCGATAGCCAGCACTGCAAGGTTATAAAGGATGACACTGGTATTTAACTCGAAATCCCCGCTAATTAAATCGGGAATGATAAATACCCCCAGCAAATAGATAAGCAATAAAATACTGTATTTTATAAAGCCTTTATCCCGCGGCAGTTCTTCGGAAATGGAACGGATATAATCTTTGACAGATCCTCCGGTAATGCTTTCGACACTTTGTCCATGTGCTTCTGCTTCTTTTAAATGATCTCGCAATTCTTCTTCTATTTCTTGAATATCTTTATCCTTTTTTCCCCGGCTCATTAATTCCAGACGCAAATTCAATAAGAATTTCTCCGCTTCTTTACTTAGCATCCTCCACACTCCTCATCAAATTATTCATCCCATTATTCAAATAAGACCATTTATTACGAAATACAGCTAATTCTTCTAATCCTTTATCTGTAATGGTGTAGTATTTTCGTTTCGGTCCGCCCGTATCGGATTTTTTAAGTTCGGTTTGAACATACCCTTTTTTGCTTAAGCGAAGAAGGACAGGATAGATACTTCCGTCACTGATTTCCGGAAAATCTCGTTCTTTTAATTTCTCAAGGATTTCATATCCATACGTTTCTCCTTGTGAAATCAGTCCTAGTATTGCACCGTCTAATAATCCCTTCATCATCTGATCAGATACTGACATGTCGTACCTCCTTAACTATCTTATAATACACTATAGTTGAATGAAAGATAATTGTCAACTATCTTATATAAAAAGGTAGTTGATGTGTTAGTTGTTTTTTTATGAGGGGAGTGTAGAAGTAAAAGCGCGTATAAAAGAAAAAGTACGTTGTTTCCATTCGTTTTATCGTCTAAAATTAGAAGTACGATAATAAGGAGTTGAAAAGCAGTATGATCGGATTACAAATCGGGCTATGCTTTTGTTTTATTGCTATGTGTGCCGTTTTTTTTCCTGGTACGAAGGAAGCGGAATAATCATCTCTTTAGATGCATGGAATACTTCTGTTACAATGTTTAATCCATCTAATGGAATAATAACAAAAGCAAGTGACTTAGTTGTTTGGGTTTTTTTGTATATGCAGCGAAACATTCACCAATCTATCTCCTTATCATGGTTGTGATAAGTCTATATTTATTGATTTTAATCGGATATTTGCTTTTCAAAAAAAGGAATAAGTTTTATCTTTACTTGTGGGGATTATCAGCTGTATATGTTTTTTAGTGTGCTATTTACTAGCGCAGATATGGTAGACAGAAAAAGCTTTTTCTTTACCTTTCTATTGAGCGGGATGATTTGCTGTATTGCCGGATGGTTGATTAAAAGTAAAATAAAGTTACTTTCTATTTACGAGTAGAACAGGAATAAAGTTGTTATTGAATCTAAGAAAATAAAGGAGAGAGTATATACAAAATGGAGAAAAAAGCAAAAGATAATCTTTTAGATAAATCATTAAAAATCATTCAAGCATTTATTGATCACAATGAGAGCTGGGGAGTAAGGGAATTGGCTGCGCATTTAGATTATACCGTTCCGACCACTCACCGGATTTTATTACAATTAAAAGAACATAGTATCTTAGATTATGACGAACATAAAAATAGATATATTGTTGGAACAGAACTGATAAGAATAAGTGCTAAAGTGGCGTCTAGATCTAGTTTACAAAGTATAGCAAGACCGTTCTTGAAGACACTTGTAAAGAAATATGAGGAGACAATATGCCTTTTGATGTTAAGAAAAGATACCAGAGAAATTTTTTGGGCAGATAAAGTAAACGGCCCTAAACCGCTGCAATATATTATACCTCTGGGGGAATTGCAATCGCTGCCCTATGGAAGCAGTGGGAAATCGATACTAGCATTTTTAGAGGAAGATGTAATTGATGAGATTTTAAAAGCTGAAAAATTTTCTGAAAAAGAAGTAGATATTATAAAAAAAGAGCTGATCAAAATAAGAGAAGAAAGATATCATTATTCGATTAGTGAAAGATTAGAAGGGTCTTCAGGCATCGGTTCCCCTATATTCAATTCGGATAATGAGCCAATAGCCAGTATCATTCTGACAGCGCCAACACCAAGAGTTACGAATGAAGTAATAGAATCTGCATCGATTGATATAAAAAATACAGCTAAAGAAATTTCTTCTATCTTAGGTGCGACAAAGTAAAATAAACCCGTTTCATAAATTTAATATGAAATGGGTTTATTTTTTTGTTGACATCGTAATTTTAATGTTGTAAGATAATTTCAAAATATGATACATTGTATCAAAATACGATACAAAAATGTTTTAATTCATGCAGCAGAGGTGAGGTTTATGAAGAAGGTTGGTTTTATCGGTGTAGGTGCCATGGGGTATTGGATGGTTAAAAATTTGATTGATCATGTGGAAAGTCTAATCATTTTTGATGTTAATCCAAAAGCGTTAGAGGTATTTGAGCAGGAGAATGTTGACTTGGCAAATTCAATAGCTGAGGTTGGAGAAGAATCAGAAATTGTCATTTTAATGCTTCCTAATTCAACAATCGTTCAAGATGTTGTTCTGGGGAAAGGAGGATTAATAAGTTCATTACGGGAAAATGCTTTGATTGTAGATATGAGCAGTTCTTATACTTTTGAAACAATAAAAATGAAAGCGCTTTTGGAGGAAGAGGGAATTCGATTGCTTGATGCACCAGTCTCTGGAGGGGTTCCTAAAGCGAAAAGTGGAGAGCTTACCGTTATGGTTGGAGGGAATAAGGAAGATTTGCAAGAAGCAAATGAAGTTATAAAGCATTTAGGCAGTCAAATTAAGTTGATTGGTAAAACAGGGACTGGACATGCTTTGAAAGCAATTAATAATTATTTAGCAGCAGCAACAATGTATGCCACTGCAGAGGCGCTTATGTTAGCTAAAAAAGTAGGGATAGACCCGGAAACCGCTCTAGAGTCCATTAACACGAGTACTGGAAGAAGTCATTCGTCGGAATTTAAGTACCCGACCTATGTCTTACCAAGAGAATTTGTATCTAATTTCTCTTTGGGCTTACAGCTTAAAGATATCAATATGGCGAAGGATATGGCTTCAGATGTTCATATGCCTATGCTCCTTGGCTCTAGTTTAATTGAAATTTATGAAGCAGCTAGCATTACAGGGGGTGATAAACAAGATCATACAGAAATAATTAAATTTCTAGAACGTATTAGTGAAGAAAAATTAACTTAATAGGCGAAGAAAACGATGTATGTAAGTAATTAAAAAATTAAAGTTGAAGGAGAGTTATAAATGACTGAAAAATTTGATAAAGGTCTTGAAATTAGAAAAGAAGTGTTAGGCAAGGAGTATGTGGAAACGTCTATCAATAATGCAACTGATTTTAATATGGATCTCCAAAAGTTTGTTACAGAATATTGCTGGGGAGAGATTTGGGGCAGAGAAGGGTTACCCAAAAAAACTAGAAGTATTATTAACTTGGCTATGATTACAGCATTAAATCGTCCGCATGAATTAAAGCTTCATGTAAGAGGAGCGCTAAATAATGGTTTAACAGAAGATGAAATCAAAGAGGTATTGCTGCAGACAGCCGTATATTGTGGTGTTCCTGCTGCGATTGATGCTTTTAGAACGGCAAAAGAAGTTATTGAGGATTATAACGCTAATTCATAAAGCTGATGAAAGGATTTCCTAAATGGGGTAGGTTTAGGGAATCCTTCCATTCAAAATCAATCAAAGACAGGGGTAAGGGAGGATATGTATGTCCAGAACCAATACTGCAGCCAATTTGTGGAATTCACTGTGGAAACAACACTACAGAATTAAAGAATTGTTTCAGTTTTCTTCGTATATGAAGAAGAAAGAAAGCTTAAAAGAAGTTGAAGATAACAGTATTGAGGAAGAAAAAACAAATAATAATGATCCTAATTTTAAACCCACATATACAAAAGCAAGGTTAATTGGATTAATTTTAGGACCAGCATTATTTTTAGTAACCTTATTATTCTTTCAACCATCAGATTTAAGTTCTCAAGGGGTAGCAACTTTAGCGATAACACTCTGGATAGCCACATGGTGGATTACGGAAGCTATCCCAATACCTGCAACTGCTTTATTGCCTATCATTTTATTTCCTTCATTTGGGGCGCTGGGAAGCGGGGAGGTCGTGTCTTCATATGGAGATGACATCATCTTCTTGTTCCTGGGCGGCTTCTTAATTGCAGGTGCGATGGAAAAGTGGAATCTTCATTTAAGAATTGCGTTATTTATTATCAACCTGATAGGAGTCAGTTCGAATCGGCTAGTATTAGGGTTCATGGTATCTACAGGCTTTTTATCGCTTTGGATATCCAATACAGCTGCGGCGATGATAATGATTCCAATTGGTTTGGCGATAATTACCCAAGCAGCAAAATCATTTGAGAATAAACCCGAGAGCATAGACGATTTAAAGAAGTTTGAAAAGTCAATTGTATTTGGGATTGGGTATGCGGCAACAATTGCCGGTTCAGGAACGTTGATTAGTGGAACGGCTAACCCAATTATGGCAGCTCAGGCAAAGAAATTATTTGATGTGGATATTACTTTTGGGCAGATAATGATGGTAGGTATACCATTTGTTGCTATATTTATTACGCTGGTCTGGTTGTATTTAACAAAAGTAAAATATCGAACGAAAATAAAATATTTCCCAGGTGGTTCTGAAATAATTAAAGATGAGAAGAAAAAGCTAGGAAAAATGATTTTCGAAGAAAAAATAGTTCTTATTATATTTACTTTTGTTGCTTTTATGTGGATTACCAGATCTTTTATCTGGACTAATATTTTAATAGAGGTTTCAGATGGAATGATTGCCATGTTAGCGGTAATACTCCTATTTTCTATTCCAGCAGCTAACAGAAAGGAAAGAATTTTGGAGTGGGACGATACGAAAAAAATACCATGGGGAATCTTAGTACTTTTCGGTGGCGGATTAGCGATAGCTGCAGCATTTACAAATACAGGACTTGCTGAATGGATTGGTCAACAACTGGTACTGTTGGAAGGTGCACATTACCTCTTGATTTTAAGTGTACTAATTGCTTCTGTGCTTATTCTTACTGAGATAACATCTACTACGGCAACTGCTACGCTGCTTATGCCGATTGTAGGAATGTTAGGTGTAGCTATTGGAATGAACCCGATAATTTTAATGGTGGCTAGTGCATTTGCAACGAATGCTTCATTTATGCTTCCTGTTGCAACCCCTCCTAATGCAATCTTGTTTGGGACGGGAAAAGTTTCTATATTAGAAATGATAAAAGTTGGAGGAGTTCTAAATATTATTTCCTTCTTTTTAATTCTATTAATCGCAACCATTTATTTGCCTATGATCTGGGGATTAGACATGTTTAACTTTTAATTTTAATGATGGAAAAAAATAATTAACGTTATTTTGAAAGCGTTTTATTATTGTCGTGAAAGGATAGATGTAATGGAAAAACTATTTATTAATGGGGAATGGGTAACGACCCAAAGTTCTGAATATCTTTATTCCCCGTATACAGAGGAAAAGATTGCAGAAATACCGATTGCTAAAGAAGCAGAAGTTAATTTGGCTATTGATGGAGCATTTAAGGCGAAAAATTCTTGGGCAAGAACACCAGCACATGAAAAAGCTAGCATCCTAGAAAAACTATCAAAGCTATATGAGAAAAACCTGGAAAAAGCAGCGGAAATTATCGCTATGGAGTCAGCAAAACCAATTCGATTAGCCGAAATGGAAGTTTCCAGGACCATTCAAACTTTCAAGTTTGCTGCTGAAGAAGCAAAAAGAATACATGGTGAAACAATTCCTTTAGATGCGGCACCAGGAGGAGAGCGAAGAGTATCGTATACAATCCGAGAGCCTTTAGGAGTAATTGGTGCAATCACACCATTTAACTTTCCTCTAAATCTGGTTGCTCATAAGATAGGTCCTGCTCTTGCATCAGGAAATTCCATTGTATTAAAACCAGCAAGACAAACACCGCTATCTTCATTCTATCTTGCAGAACTTCTTGAAGAAGCTGGTCTCCCAAAGGGGGTATTTAATGTAGTCACTGGTCATGGAAGTGTAGTTGGTGACTTATTGGTGATGGACTCGCGAATAAATATGATAACATTTACAGGAAGTCCGGAAGTAGGTGTAGGAATACGTAATAAAGCAGGGTTAAAAAAAGTAACATTAGAGTTAGGATCCAATGCTGCAGTTATTATTGATAAGGATACAGAAGTGAATAAAAAATTAATAGATAGATGCATTACAGGTGCTTTTTCTAATAATGGTCAGGTTTGTATTTCGATACAAAGAATGTACGTACATGAAAATATATATGATAAATTTGCGGAGCAGTTTATAGAAGCAGCAAATAAACTAAAAATTGGAGATCCATTAGATTCAGATACAGATATATCCGCATTGATTTCCAAAAGAGAATTGGAAGACAGACTATCGTGGATTCGTGAAGCGAAGGAATCAGGTGCAGAAATAGCAACTGGTGGAAAAGAGGAAGGAACTGTGTTATGTCCAACAGTCATTTTGGAGGCAGAGAATAGATTAAAGGTATCTTGCCAAGAAGCTTTTGCTCCTATTGTCATTTTAAATAAAGTAAAATCTGCAGCAGAAGCAATCCATTTTGTTAATGATTCCAGGTTTGGACTACAGGCAGGTATTTATACAAAGGATATCGAGACAGCATTAGAAGCTGTTGATAAGCTTCATGTAGGAGGGGTACTTATAAATGATATTCCGACCTTTCGTGTCGATCACATGCCTTATGGAGGAGTGAAAGAAAGCGGGATTGGCCGGGAAGGTATCAAATATGCAATCGAAGAAATGACGGAAATGAAATTAATAATTTGGAATAGAAATTGAGAAAAAGAAATTTGTAAAGTATATCTGAGAATAAAGACAATAAGGAAACTCTGAACTACCATTTGAATGGAAATTAGTTTGGAGTTTTTTTGGGAGGAATAAAAGAACGTGCTGATCAGATAATCAACTATAATTTGTCGAACATAAGTGAGGAGCTCTGACGGAGCTCCTCATTTTCTTTGGTCTTATTGTTTCCATAACCTTCAATTTAGTTCCCAGTTTAAAATAGCATTTTTAGCTTTTACAAAACGTTATAAGCTTGTTCAAGGCATTTATCTGTCCATTTTATATCTACGACATGCAAGTATTTACGTCTGGATTAAGCTTTAATTTGCCGCCCCTTCCACAATGGATTAGATGCAAATAGACCTTAAGGCGTAGATAAAGATATTTCTCAGGCTCATTACGAAAACTCGTTAGAACCGATAAGATAAAGATAAGATAACGAAAGGGGAAAAACAAAATGAAAAAATTCATGTTGTTTATCGGAGGACTCATTGCAGTGCTTGTCCTTCTTGCAAATTTAGGACCGATGGTATTGCTGGTGTTAAGTGTAGGCTTACTTTATGTATGCTTTAAAAAATTTATTAAAACAGATTCAGTTGCCGCAAAAATAGGATGGGTGATTTTAGGGTTAATCGTATTAAGCATCACATTCTCTAACATTTATGCTGTTTTAGGCGTTGCAGCGGCTTATGCACTTTACCTTATCTATAAAAATTGGAACACACCGGAAGACTCTGTTGTCCACGAAATAAAAGAAGATGATGATCCATTTACGAATTTTGAAAAACAGTGGGCAGAGTTAAATAAATAAAAAAATTTAAAGGAGAGATTGACTATGTCAACAAGTATTTTTACGCGAATGAAGGATTCTATTTCAGCAGATTTACACACGATGATGGACAAAAAGGAACAAAAAAATCCGATTGCAGCACTAAACCATTATTTACGCCAAAGTGAGCAGGAAAAAGAAAAAGTAAGAAAGCTGATTGACCGTCAGTATAAATTGAAAGAAGAGTTTGCACGTGAGTATATAAAAGCACAAGAACTTGCAGATAAGCGCTTAAAACAAGCACAAATTGCCGATCGTGCGCAAGAAGAGGAAATGCATGAATTTGCTTTAAAAGAACATGAAGAATATCAAAATCGTGCTGATCGCATGAAAGCGTCCAGAGAAGAGGCAATCACGCAGCTGGAAAATCTGGAGCAGAAATACGAAGAAATGAAGCATCGTCTGAAGGATATGCACCTGCGCCGTATGGAATTGATGGGCCGCGAAAATATAGCCAAAGCGAACCACCAAATCAATCGGGTCGTGGATGAATCATCAGAAAAACCTTTCTCCAAGTTTGGAGAGATGGAGCAATATATCGAAAACCTGGAGTACAAAGTAAACAATGCTTACTATAAAAGTACTTTTGACAGTAAAATTGCTGCCATTGAAAAGAAATTAGATGAAAAGGAAGTAAACTAGAGCTTGAAGGTAAAAGCGAAAAAAGTGTTCTTTACTGCTTCAACAAAACTCCTCTACATTACAAATTTGTAATGAGAGGAGTTTCTATTTAAAAAAACCAACATGTTTGCAGTATAAAAATCAATTAATAAAATGAGTATGACGTGTTTTCCAATCTTCCAGTTTAATAAACACCCAGAATCCATAGATACCTAATGTGATAATCGTTAAAACCCACCATTTGATCCAGTTGCAAAAAAGACCGACAGCTGAACCTGAAAAATGCATTCGTTTGCCATCAACAACTGTATGATTTATTCTCCACCCATAAATCATTGTAATTGACCAAGGATAACAAATTCCTAGTGTGAAGACAGTCATTAATGTCCCAAGAATAACCCAGCCAATAAATTGAAGTAATCCACCATCAAAGAAGCTGGTTCTTCCTTATACTGTAGTAAAAAAGTGAGCCCTCCTAAAAAGTTCGGCTCACTTTTCTTTTGTTTCCATATCCTGCCTAGCATAGTTAAACCGGGTTATTTCCTCAAAAGCTTTTATCAAATCGTCATACGTATGCTGAAAATCACTATCAACCCACTTCATCAGGATATTCCACATTCCGCCTGCGTTGAAAGCTAAAGCAAATTCCATATTTTCTTCACTGATGATATAGCTAAATTTGTTTTCAGTGAGCCTATGGATAGAAGGCAGGTGTTTATTAAAAGTCTTTAATAGTAAACTATCTAAATCATTTTTTCGAATCAAAATGCCGGTAGAAGGTACTTCGGTCTAAAACGGCTTGTTCAGCAATCTCTTTAATGGTGATTTTATGGAAGGATTTTTCTTCCAAAAGAGATAAGAGCGCGTCTGTAAGTCATTCTTGAGACCTGATGGCAGAAGGATTATTACTTGTATCAGACATCTTGTTCCACTCCTCTTTGTACATCCTACATATAATGGGGGTTTGTAGGACTTACTTAAATTGTATTGATTCTTTATTACTGCTAGTATACGATACCCTTAACAATGCAACAAATGTTGCACTTATTTGATGGGAAATAAGAAGGTACGTGGATTTTAAAACATTTACAAAAAGGAGAATGGATATGGCAAAACTGGTCAACAAAGGGATTGTGAAAGCGGCAGGAATGATGAAAATGGATAATCGAATAAACTATTTTAAAGTTGCTCCAGCTGCATTGGAGACTATTATGGAGTCAGAGAAATATGTACGGAAGACTTCCATTGATAAAAAACTGAAGGAGCTTATTAAGGTTAGGGTTTCACAGATTAATGGGTGCTCTTATTGCCTAAATATGCATACCAAGGCAGCTAAAAAGTTAAACGTATCCGACAAACAGATAGATGCACTGAAGCATTGGAAAACGGAAGAAATATTTACGGAGATGGATCGGGCTGCATTTGAACTGGCAGAGAATATGACGCTAGTTTCAGAAAATGGAGTCAGTGATGCGTTATATGAGAAGGTAAGGGAATATTTTGATGAAAAGGAATATGTGGAGCTTGTAATGGTAATTATTCAAATTAATACATGGAATAGATTGTCTATTGCGATGGGGAATCACGCTGAAGTATAGTAAATCAAGCAGATGAAATTGTAAATAACGAAGAACCTCAATTTTTTTCTGAATAATAATTTAATTCATTAGTTATTTCCTATAAAATGAAATGTAAAAAGGAGAGAACACAAATGCATTTTCAGTTTGACCATCTCGTTCATTTTGTTGACAGTCCGGAAGAAGCAAAAGAAGCGTTAAAGAAGCTTGGTCTCCATGCTGTAGATGGAGGAAAGCATGATAATGGCGGTACTTATAATGCGCTTAGCCATTTTGATTTAAGTTATATCGAACTGATTGGCGTGTTTGATAAGCAGTTAGCTGACCAGCCTGCTGAAAAATATAGTCTGAGAGATACCTTTCAAAAAGACGATTATGCTTCAGGTTTATCCAGAATTGCATTAAGGTCTTGTAATCTGGAGGAGGAAGCAAAGCGTTTTAAATCACTTGGACTGGAGGTTATTGGTCCAGTTCCTTTAGGAAGAAAAAGACCAGACGGCAGCATGATACATTGGAAGTTGTTATTTGCGGGAAATCCAGAAGAAAAGCTATCCTTGCCATTCTTTATTGAATGGGAAGAAACCGATGAAGAGCGCAGGGAAACCCTGAAAAAGCAAGGAACGATTGCTGCTCATCAAAAAGGAAATCTTTCCTTAGAATCTGTTGGCTTTGCTGTAAAGGATGCAAAAGCTGTTATCGAAAAGTGGGAGACTTATTTGGGATTGGAGCAGGGAGAATCGTTCTTTGATGAAGGGTTATCTGCAACAGGACATCGTTTAAAGCTGCCAGGCGGAGACATTTTGTTTTATGAGCCTGAAGGTGAAGGGATAGTTTCTGATACGTTGAAAAAAAGAGGTGAGAAACCTTTTATCGTTACCATTTCGGGAGGAAATCGGCAGGAGCAAATTAAAGTAAAGAATGCGATTTACAGGTTTGCTTAACACGTTAATCAGTGAAGGAAAGCTGCTGGATAAATAATCTTTCTACTATTCTATTTAACGAAATACTTTAACCTCTGGTAGTCAGAGGTTATTTTTTATGAAGTAAATTTTAGAGAAATCTTCCTCAATAAATTAGAAGTGTGTACTTTTACTAGCTAAATATATAGAAAACGTACCATTTATTTTGCTTCAAAATGAACAGAACACACTCCCTTTATTCATTGCAAAAACCCTGTTATATAAATTTATCATGTTAATTCATTTATAATATGATACAGTTGTACAAGCTGAAATGACATAAAATTGAATGTTTACAATTCCTAGAAGAAAGGTTATAATTAAAGCGTTATTCAATGAATTAAGGGTATTTAAAGCTTTGAAATAGATATATATCATCATGAAGTTACGAGTCTTCTTTTTGGCTTTTACCAAATGCAGTCAATCTGTTTACATATTTTCGTTGATCTGATTGAAACAGAATGCGGGGATGAGATACAAAAACTTATCAAAAAATTCATACATACGAAAGGGGCAGAACGAGTGAAAAAGAATAAGTGGTATAATAACCAGCTATTTCCGTGGTTATTACCAATTGTTGTGGTGCTTTTATGGCAGGTGCTTGGCGACCGTGGTTTGATTAAGTCTACTATGCTGCCGACTCCGCTTGAAGTTGTCGAGGCCGGGAAAAATTTATTCCAGACGGGGGAGCTGCAGAAGCATGTGTATATAAGTACGGAGCGGGCTATTATTGGATTCTTTATTGGCGGTACCATTGGTTTTCTGCTTGGGCTCTTTAATGGAACCGTTCTATTTTTAGAAAAATTAATTGATACATCGATACAAATGATACGGACGATTCCACATTTAGCACTTATTCCGCTCGTTATTTTATGGTTTGGAATTGGAGAGAGTGCCAAAATATTTCTTGTTGCGGTTGGCGTAATGTTTCCAATTTATATCAATACGTTTAACGGTATTAAGAATGTGGATTATAAATTAATTGAGATGGGGAAAGTGTACGGCATGTCGAAATGGCAGCTGTTCACGAATATTATTTTACCTGGTGCGATGCCAAATATTTTGGTCGGAATCCGCTATGCGCTTGGGGTGACATGGATTTCGTTAATTGTTGCGGAGACGATAGGTGCTGATGCAGGGATCGGCTATTTGGCAACCACAGCCCGTGAGTTTATGCAAATGGATATTGTGGTGTTAACGATTGTACTTTATGCGATTTTAGGAAAGCTGTCCGACTTCATTGCAAAGGTTTGTGAACAGCGCTTGTTAAAATGGAACCCGGCATACCGGAAGAATTAACTGCCAAGGTCAGTCAGGAGGGGTTACATGTTTGGTATTGAGTTAAAGAATGTAGGGAAACGTTTTGGGGCAAATGAGGTTCTACGAGATATAGATTTATCCATACCGAAAGGCAGCTTTACAGCGATCGTTGGAAAAAGCGGGTGTGGGAAAAGTACGCTGTTAAGAGTGATTGCTGGACTGGAAGAGGTGACCAGCGGATCTTTAGCTTATACAGGTGCAGAAGCAAAAAAATCGAATATACGCATTATGTTTCAGGATGATCGCCTGCTTCCATGGAAAAATATTTTAAAGAATATTGCTATTGGCGGAGTAAACAAGGTGGACGCGGAAATAGCATTAGAAAAGGTAGGGCTGCGTGATAAAAAAGGGGATTGGCCAGATGAATTGTCTGGCGGGCAAAAACAGCGTGTAGCACTAGCGAGAGCCTTGGCGAGCAGCCCGGATGTTTTATTATTTGATGAACCATTGGGAGCATTGGATGCTTTAACCCGGATGGACATGCAGCATTTAATGGAAGGGCTGTGGCAAGAACAGCATTTTACTTCTATTTTAGTAACACATGATGTATCTGAAGCAGTTTATTTAGCAGATCGTGTTATTGTTCTGGATGAAGGAGGCGTGAAATTGGATCAGGATATTGATTTAGGGCGGCCTCGGGAACGAGATGACAAGTTTACAAGTTACGAAAAGAAAATACTGGACCAGATAGTAGGAGGATAAATGATGAAGAAATTACTCTTTGCACTGATTATTTTTAGTTTCATAGCTGTGCTGGCAGCTTGTGGAGCGAATTCGGATTCTGATGCGTCTGAGGATGGCGAAACGATTCGCTTAGGCTACCAAAAAGGGAATACCATGAATCTATTAAAAGCGCATGGTACGTTAGATGAAGCATTACATGAAGCCGGCTATAACGTAGAATGGAAAGAATTTTCTATGGGCGCTCCATTAATCGAAGCGTTAAATACGGATAATATTGACTTTGGTCATTCCTCGGATGTACATAGTGTTCTGATGCAGTCGGGAGGGCATAACGTCAATTATGTAGCGTCGGAGTCCCCTTACCCAGAAGGTGTTGCGTTACTGGCAAGAGATGGTTCAGGCATTGAAACATTAGAAGATTTGAAAGGGAAAGTAATCGGTGTGACCAATGGCGGGAACCAGCACTACCTTCTATTAGAATCACTAAAGGAAGCAGGTATCGATTGGGATGAGGTAGATATGAAGTTTTATAAGGATGCCTCCGAAGGCTTGATGGCTTTTTCCAACGATGAATTTGACGTGTTTGGAACATGGGATCCATTCTATGCGATTGTTCAGGATCAAAATGAAACACATACGATTCTTGACGGAACAGATCTCATTGAAAACCGTACGTTTTATTTAGCGAGAGATGGCTTTGCAGAAGAACAGCCAGAAGCGCTCACCATTATTTTAGAGGAATTGGAAAATATGGATCAGTGGGCAAATGAAGAGAAAAGAGAGGCCGCTGAAATTTTGGCGGAAGAGTTAGGATTAGATCCGGAACCGCTGGAGGTTGCAAATGAGCGACGGCAGTTTGGCGTGCAAAGGATGACAGAAGAAGTGATTGCAAACCAACAGCAATTAGCTGACACCTTCTATGAAGCAGAGCTGATAGATACGGAAATCAGTGTGCAAGAAGCGGTAGATGCGTATGATTTAGATGAATCTGTTTTTCCGGATAATATTGAATAAGATAAAAAATTGCCTGTTCCCGAATAGCGGCACATGCGGGTAAACAGTAACATAAGGACAAAAAAGAGCTCATTCAACCTGAAGAATGAGCTCTTTTTACATCTATTTCCTATTTTAAGCCGCAGTTTTTGATTCTTTACCCGGATAAAGTAAAGAAAATACAATCCCGACAATCAAACAGATAAAGAAGGTTGCCGCTTTGGCAGATACCATTGCTTCGAGCGGTGAAAGAGACCAGACGACAGCACTGACTGCGCCGACAATAATGGTCGCGATGACCCCGATTCCTGAGACGCGTTTCCAAAAGAAGATGAGCAGCACGACGACGGAAAAAGTGTTTCCGATTCCTGCCCATGCAAAAGAAACAAGGCTGTAAATAACCGATTCTGATTTCAGTGAAATAATAATGCCGATAATCCCGCTGATCAATGCCACGAAACGGGATAAATGTACGAGTTTTTTACTGGTAATATTCCACCTGAGCGTTTTATGGATGATATCCTCGCTGATGGAGGTGGTGATAACCAATAACTGCGAAGATGCTGTCGACATAATCGCAGCCAGAATCCCTGCTATGATAATTCCGGCAACCCATGGTGGTAAAATTTCAAATATCATATGCGGCAGAATCATTTCCGGGTCAGCCAGTGTGCCTTGTGAATATAAAGCAGAGGCAAAAATAGCTGATAGAAAGGCTCCTACATAGACAATCATTGTCCAGATAATAGCCATGTTTCGTCCGGTAACCCGTTCCTTTTCGGTTGTAATTGCCATAAATCGGGAGCTTAGCTGCGGCTGTCCGCCGAGCCAGCCAAAAAACCAAGAGAAATTGGTAAAGAGCATTGCTCCTAAGGCGAGACCGTTCAGACCGCCAGTCCAGCTGTCAGCACCTCCGCCTCTTAAGGAGAGTTCTGCAGAGACGCTCAAGCCTTGGTTTTTAATCTCCATAAAGGCAACAATAGGTATGATAATAAAAGAAAACAGCATTAAAAAGCTTTGTACAGCATCTGTCCAGACAACGGACATAAAGCCGCCCAAACAGGAATAGGCGATAATAATCATTGCGATAATAATCGTTCCCCAGGTAATGCTGAATCCGGAAATAGAATAAATGGTTTTTCCCATTCCAGAAAACTGGGCTGCTAAATAACAGACAAAGAAGAATACCATGACAATCGATGCTAACCAGCGGATGATATCCGCATGCTCCGGAAATTTAACTGCAATATAATCTGTTAAACTATTTACCTTGTATTTTTGCTGTTCCATCATAAATCGTTTGGACAGGAATAACCAGGAAGCGAGCACGCCAAAGAACATTCCTGATAATACCCAGATACCGGATAAACCGGCGACATAAATAAATCCAATTGCTCCAAGAAACATATAAGCAGATTCCCCGGTAGCACGTTCTGAAAAAGCGAGTACCCAGCCCGGGACTTTGTTGCCTCCCAGAAAATAATCATTATGTGTTAAATCTTTTTTGCTAAAATAAATTCCTATTGCAAGCATGGCGAGCAAATAGAGAATAATTTCTACGTAAATTACCGTTTGCACAAGCTTTTTCCTCCATCTACAATTAAAATAAGATAATACCTATTAGTTTTATCGGATATTATGCTGTTTTTAAAGATTTGTCAATCCTTATTTGGAAAATCCTCCGCTAATATTTTACATATTTCTACAAATTTCATTGCTGCCGGTGATGGGTACGTGTTTCGTTTATGAGCAATGCCAACGGTGCGTGCGTGGTGTTCAGAAAAGTTCTTTTGAACAAGACTCGCAGGCGCATGGTGTAAAATAGATTTAGGAACAATGGAAACACCTAAATTTTCCGTTACCATTGTTAAAATGGCTTGATCGACCGATAATTCATATACGATATTTGGGGTGATGTTATGCTTGGATAAAATGCGTAATACATCGCGGTCAATGTTTTGTTTTGGCATAATCCAGCGCTCGTCCTTTAACTGATTCAGTGTCAGGTAATCTTCAGCAGCAAGCGGGTGATCTTTTGCCATAATGCACAGAAGCTCATCCTCAAAGATAAAATCAAATACTAGATTTTCAGATACAGGCTTCGCAAGAAATCCAATATCCACGACACCGTGCTGCAGCCAATTTTCAATTTGATCATAATCCCCTTCCATCAGCTGAATAGTGACGTCTGGATGATGCTCCTCGAAGTAGGATAAAACCTTTGGCAGCAATACAAGCGAAATACTGGGAAGGACGCCGACAGTAATCGTTCCGCCAATCAATTTTTTTAAGTTGGCAACGGTATTTTCAAGCCTTTGCTGCTCTTGCAGAATTTTCGAAACGTGTTCATAGACCATTTTTCCATTGCTTGTTAAAATAATATTATTCCTATTCCGTATGATTAAGGATAGGTTCAGCTCTTTTTCTAAATTATTCATTGCATGGGTGATAGATGATTGTGTCAGATTGAGCTTCTGACCGGTTTCTGTAAAGTTGCCGGTTTCAATCAACGTATGAAGAGCAATATATTGCGCTAATGTAGGCATATTATAAACTCCCTTTTCAATGTATTTCTATGAATTTATTTCATAGTTCTATATTAAAATATTCATTCGATTTATAGTTGATTTTATTTTATAATAGATTTAAACCCAAGTAAAATAATAAGAATTTAAGGAGATAGATAAGATGAGTGAAGAAAAGCTGATGATGAAAGCTTTGTCCATGGATATTATTACAGCGAAAATGTTTACGGAACTTCATCTTTCGATTATAGAAGCATATGGTGAAAAAGAAGGACGAAAGCTTGTACAGCAAGGTTTGGAAGCATTCGGGTTAAAAGATGCAGAAACCATGGCACAAAAAGCAACAGCAGAAGGACAAAATCATGCCTTTTATGAATATTTACCACAGGTTGTGGAGGAAGAAGAAAAATATGCAGAATTAACAACCTTTGCACGTTTTTCCAAAATGTTCGCTCAAATTTCAAAGCAGGTCGTAGACAAATATGAAGAAGAAGGAGAGGATGTTATTCGGCGTGCTGTAGAAAGGTACGGAAGAAAGCGCGGAGAAGGGATTGCCCAGCGTGCGCGTGCCAATGGGTTAGAAAATAACTCGGATAATTACTTGAAAAACTATGATATGGCCCGCAGTGAACTATTTGAAGTAGATACCGTGCATAAAGAAAATGAAGTAGAACAAACCTTTACGTATTGTCCGTTTGGTCAGCAGTGGGCAGATGATGATATGGGCAAATACGGCATTCTTTACTGCCAGGTAATCGATCCTTCTGTGGCGAAAGGATATAATAAAAATTTTGAAGTGGTGCATGACCAGTATGTATTGCGTGAAGGTCAATGTCACTTCCAGTTTCAGATGAAGGAGTAAGTCCATGATAAATGCCAAAAGATTGTTGCAGCGGCTGGATGAGTTAAGCCAGATTGGCCGGAACCACGAAACAGGCGGCATAAACCGCTTCTCTTTTACAAAGGAAGAACAACAGGCAATTGACCTTGTAACAGAATATATGAAAGAAGCGGGTATGCAGGTAAATGTGGATGGAATTGGAAATATTGTTGGCTCTTATGGAGATGCGCAAGAAACAGTTATGCTGGGCTCGCATATCGATACCGTTCCGGACGGCGGGAAATTCGATGGTGCTTTAGGGGTGCTGGCGGCCATTGAAGTCGTGCAAACCCTTCATGAACAGCAGGTTCCGCTTCATAAAAAGGTGGAAGTAACTGCATTTAAAGATGAAGAAGGAACGCGATTCGGTTTCGGACTGATTGGAAGCCGCGCGATGGCAGGACTGTTAAAGCCAGAACAATTACAGAAAACCGATGCTGCGAATATCGCCATCGAAGAAGCAGCACGGCAATTTGGATTATCCCCTTTTCCTTTAGAAAAATTAAAGCGGGAGGATATCAAAGCCTATTTGGAGCTGCATATTGAACAGGGGAAAGTACTGGAAAAAGAAGACTTGCCGGTAGGGGTAGTCACTGGAATTGCCGCTCCATTGTGGTTAGAGGTAACGGTGAATGGAATCAGTGAGCATGCTGGAGCAACGCCAATGCATATCAGACACGATGCATTAACCGCAGCCAGTGAAATGATTTTGGCAGTGGAGCAATGCTTCCAGAAAAAAGATGATTCTGTGGGCACTGTTGGGAAATTGCAGGTAGAGCCAAACGGGGTCAATGTTATTCCGGGAAAAGTAACCTTTACCATTGATATTCGTGATATTGATGAGCATACTATCCGTGAAATAGAACAAGAAGTGAAGCAGCAAATTAATGACATAGCAGCGCGCCGTCATGTCACCGCAGCGATAGTAGAGCTGCAGCGTGCGAAGCCTGCAAAAGCTGACGAATCCCTGCAGCAGCAATTTGCCGCTAGTATTGAAAAGCAGGGCATCCGTCCTTATGCTTTAGTCAGCGGCGCTGGTCATGATGCCATGAATATCGCTGCGGCCGCTCCGGTTGCTATGTTATTTGTCAGGTCGAAGGATGGGATTAGTCATAACCCATTAGAATACAGTTCAGATGAAGACATTGTGATTGCCGCCAATGTACTTTATGATACGGTTTTAGAGATAAGCGGGAAAAAAGATTAGGACAGAAATATACGCTGGATAACAGGTAGTGGTTTTTCACCGAAGGGTGGAGAATCACTATTTTTTGTTTAAATAGGAAATAAAAAAGGAACGATATAATAAAGTACATTATTTATGGAGGGTGAAACGAAATGACAGAGACACACATGCCAAAAGACAAAGGTTTGGATCATACGCTGAAGCTCTTGGATGAAGGGTACCGATTTGTAACCAATCGTTCGGATAAGTTTGAATCTCGTGTATTTGAAACAAGGCTGTTAGGGGAGAAAACCATTTGTATGGTAGGTGAGAAGGAAGCAGAACTTTTTTATGATAATGCCAAATTTTCTCGAAAGGATGCTTCTCCCGGGCGAATTCAGAAAACGCTGTTTGGTGAGGGAGGCGTTCAGGGATTAGACGGAGCGGATCACCATCATCGGAAAGCAATGTTTATGTCTCTGATGACAGAAGAAAGGCTGAACGAGATATCTGCTATCATCCGGGAAGAATGGGAGCAGGAAATGAAGCGTAATTCTAAGGAAGAAATACAGGTTTATCAAACAGCCAAATATGTATTGACGAAATCGGCCTTACGATGGACGGGGGTTCCTTATGAACAAGAAGACATCCCCGAATGGGCAGACCAGCTAAGTGACATGTTTGAAGATGCCGGTGCAGTTGGATGGAGCCATTGGCAGGCCAGACAATCCAGATCGAAAGCGGAAGAACGAATAACAGGCTTGGTGGAGAGAGTTCGCGAAAATACGGCGGAAGAGGTTCGTAAGGATAGTGCCGTATACCATTTTGCAATGCATCGGGACGTGAACGAAGAATTACTGGATGCTTCTGTTGTTGCCGTTGAATTACTGAACTTGTTGCGTCCAATCGTCGCAATTGCTGTTTATATAGACTTTGTCCTGCTGGCTGTACACGATTATCCAGAAGAAGCAGTGAAATTGGAGACAGAAGAAGATTTGCATCGGTTTATTCAGGAAGTAAGACGATTCTATCCGTTTTTCCCAGTTGCTCCTGCACGAGTCAAAGCGGATTTTACCTGGGGTGAATATACTTTTAAAGAAGGAACGTTAACCCTATTGGATTTATATGGTACAAACCATGACCCGGCTATTTGGGAAGAACCAGATCGGTTTCAGCCGGAAAGATTTCAAGGATGGAAGGAATCTCCATTTAATTTTATTCCGCAGGGCGGCGGAGAATTTGACATCGGTCACCGCTGTGCCGGCGAATGGATGACAATGGATGTTTTAAAAACGACACTCGACTTTTTCGTAAACCATCTTTCGTTTACATTTATTGAACAGGATTTGGATTATGAGATGAATGAAATTCCGCCTGTTCCAGAGAGCGGGGTAATTATTGAAGGAGTACAATCGAAATAAGATTTTTGTTTGAAGCTTGAAAGGGAATGGTGTATCGCTTTATGTGATACACCATTCCCTTTCTTTTTTTAACTCTGATAAATTATTTATCCCTTATTTGTTTTAATGTTTCATAGATTTTGAACATAATAATCAATAACTCACAATAAACTCGCACTAAGAGGCTTCCAATAACAATCGTGAGAAGACCTGAGAAAATAAGTAAAAATTCTTCTTCAATAATACCTGTAAAAATAGTAATAAGGCCGAATATAACGGATGCAGCAAGACCAACCCAAAATAATACTTTGATGATAATAGGTGTAATCATCTCTTCAAAACTGAAAAATTTGTTCATAAAGTTTCCTCCTTTGTTCTTTTTTAACAGTATACGTTAAAGACATCTGGTTTTACAAACAATTTCAGGTGTCTTACGTGTAATATTCATTGATAAAACATAGATGTCTAATATGATGATTTGGGTGTGAGTATTTAGTTTTAAATTAGATTTTAATAATCGGGAATATAGACTTTTATATATAGAACGTGAAACTTCCTTCCTGTTTTTCTGTTAAATACCCTAATTCTGCAGCTTTTGAGTTTGAAAATAATTAATTTGTGCTAATGTTAAGTATATACTAAAATACCAAACATTTTCATTCTGTGCGTAATGAACGCTTAGGGTAATTCGTTTGATGAAGTATAACTCAAAAAAAAAGGAGTGGTAGGATGGAGAAAGAGGATAAACAGCAAGAAGAAAGTGTAGAGGAGGGATATGCTGCATCGATACCTGGTGGAGAGAAAGCGGAAGAGCAGCGTATGGAGCATGGGACACAGCAGCAGGAACCTTCTAATCAGCTTGAGCAAGAGCCGAACGAAGCAAAAACACATCTAGAGCAGGCTGCCGGCGAATCCAATGAAGCAGGGCAGAAGGAGAAAACAAAGGGATCGCAATTTGATTTTCAAGAAAGCTTTAATGAAATCAAAGGAATTGCATTAGACGCAACATTAAGGCCAAATACACTTATTCATTCCGGCCGGTCGATAAAAGTGGAAACCAGTCTCATTATTTTCGCTTTATTAGCTGTGCTTGTAAGTATTTGCCATTATTTATTTTATAGATATGGTTTTGATGGGCTGTTCTACTTTTTGGGAGACATTAATTTCACTTTTGTTTTACAAACCTTTGTCTCTTGGCTTATTACTTTTGCGATAGGTTACTTCTCGCTCTATATTCTGCTGAAACAGTTCGGGAATAAAACAATGGAGCATAAGGAATTATTGACAAAATACGTGGTGGTCAATATTCCGTTTGTCCTTGTGTTTTGTCTCGTGACATTATTTTTTGGCTTATTATTCATTGATTTATTTATTGTAACATATGTATTTTCATTATTACTTTTCGGCTTTATACATGTTTATTTATTTTTAGCGCTTATGGAAAAATCCCGGTTTGATGTCTTTTGGACATTAACGGTATATCAGCTGGTGCTTATTGTTGCATCGTATTTCCTGGTTGGCGTGGACTTTGGAGGAATTTAATTTATTTTAATCAAAAAACCAGAGCGATCTTCGGATTACTCTGGTTTTTTGATTTGCCCAATAAAAGTGTCAGATTCCCTGCTGTTATGTCTTTTTAACTATTTCTGTACAAGGGTAGATATCTCTTCCTGTTTTTTAATGCTTACTAAAACAAGGCTTGGGCCTATACGGAACGCGGATTGAATAAACCTTAAAAAATGGGAAATTTAAAATAAATTTTAAATCATTTATCAGAATTTTATATTTAGGTATTGTCACAAAATGTTCAATGTTGTAACATTGTATTACAAGTTCGAACGAAAGCGCATACAAAGGGGTGTTTGAATGAAAGGTAAGCTATTTTTATTTACAGTACTTATTTTTACCTTTGTTTTATCTGGATGTAATTTTGAGAAGAAAGAAATTTACAACATCGCAACAGCAACCACCGGAGGTACATATTATCCGATCGGGGTCGGAATGGGGCAGCTTTGGACAGAGCATTACCGGGATCAGAATATCAAATTTAATGGACAGGCCTCCGCAGGTTCTGTTGAGAACATTGATTTACTCAAAAATGGAGAAGCTGATTTTGCCATACTCCAAGGGTTGATTTCGACACAGGCAGCAGAGGGAAGCGGTATTTATGAAGGAGACCAATACGAAGAGCTTCGGTCTGTGGGGATGATTTGGCC
Organism: Oceanobacillus sp. M60; assembly: GCF_053839645.1. Lineage (NCBI taxonomy): Bacteria > Bacillati > Bacillota > Bacilli > Caryophanales > Bacillaceae > Oceanobacillus > Oceanobacillus sp. M60. The sequence goes on from NZ_JBSSNH010000013.1 coordinate 35,266, forward strand.
AAACGTAGAGCATTTTGTATTAATGGAAGATTTTGTTGCGTCTGGAGACATCTCTGATATTGCGGGCAGATCGTTTTCTGTAGGCCCTCAGGCAAGTGGAACAGAACAATCTACCGTAACAATGATGGAAGGGATTGAGTTAGGGAAAAGTGATATCAGAACAGAATACCTTGGATATGATGATACGATTTCGGCAATGAGGGATGGCCGGCTAAATGGCGGATCTCTTCCTGCAGGAGTACCCGTATCTGCTATTACAGATATGTATGCAAGCGGGTTGAATGCCGCTATTTTAGAGGTGACCGATGAACAAATGGAGGATATTAACGATATTGTTCATACATGGTATCGCTACACCATTGAGGCTGGTTCTTACCCGAGGCAGGAAAAAGATATTGATACGATTGCCCAGCCGAATATTTTAGTTACCACTTCGGATATGGATGAAGAAATGGTTTATAACTTAACCAAGATACTATTTGAAAATCGTGAATATATGATTGGGATTCATAATTCCGCCCGGGAAATGCAGGTGGAGACAGCTTTAGAAGGCTTGAATACACCGCTTCATGCTGGAGCTTACCGCTATTTTGAAGAGCAAGGTATAGAGATTGAAGAGCATCTGAAACCAGAAGAGTTAAGAGAGGAGGAAAATTAATGGCGAATGCACAGGCAAAAAAGGTAGATATCGAGAAAAATCCAAATGATAATCCAGTTGCAGATCCTAAATCGTTGCGTAATAAAATTATCGCTGTTGTCGGTATTATCCTATCGGTCTTTGTTTTACTCACTTCCAGTTATCTAAACATTCAGGAATTTTATAGAAATACGATTTTTTTAATCTTAATCTTTGTAATGGGATTTTTGCTTCATCCGTCAAACAAAAAGAAGACAGGGAAAATATCATCAATAGATATCGTTATGCTGTTCCTGTCGATTATTTCCATTGGCTATATTACGGTAACGTATACAAATTTGCATGTGGATCGGTTATCCCAGGCGAATACAGTCGATTATATATTTGCTGTCTTATGTATTTTAGTATTGTTTGAGATAACACGCCGGGCTATCGGCTGGTTTATTCCTATTTTGAGTGTTATTGCTTTGCTTTATGGTATTTATGGTGCGTACTTCCCTATTGATTTTGCTCACTCCGGCTTTACATTTGAAAGAATGCTGTATCGTATTTACATGACGTCTGATGGAGTTTTCGGCAGCACGCTATCCATTGCTTCTACTTATATTGTGTTGTTTATCTTATTTGGTTCATTCCTTACTGTGAGCGGTGCAAGTAATTTGTTTAATGATTTAGCTCTGGCGATTGCAGGACAGCGCCGGGGAGGACCTGCCCAGGTTGCAGTTATTACAAGTGCACTGACAGGGTCATTGAACGGAAGCGCTGTAGCGAATGTGGCGACAACGGGTGCCTTTACGATTCCACTGATGAAAAGTATCGGATTAAAGCCGAAGTTTGCAGGCGGGGTAGAGGCTGCAGCTTCTACGGGAGGCATGCTGATGCCACCGATTATGGGAGCTGCAGCATTTATTATGGCAGGTTTTTTAGGGATTCCTTATACGGCGATTGTTTTAGCCAGCATTCTGCCTTCCTTGTTATATTTTATTGCTTTGGTATTTGCGATTGATACAGAAGCAAAGAAGCTTGGACTGAAAGGAATTAGTAAGGAGAATATTCCAGATATCAAAAAGGTACTATTGGAAAGAGGCGCCTTGCTTTTGCCGATTATTGTTGTGATGGGGGTGCTTCTATTAGGAAAAACGGCAATTTTTGCCGGCTTTGCCGGAATCATTGCTACGATTATCACTTCCTACTTAACCAAAGATAAAACAAATCGGATTACCTTCTCTAAGCTCTTTGAGGCACTTATTGATGGAGCCAGAAACTCCGTTCAGGTTGCTATTGCCTGTGCATCTGTAGGGATTATTATTGCCGTTGTTTCTATGAGCGGTGTCGGATCGATGCTCGCCTATAATGTCGCAGATCTTGCAGGCGGAAATCTGTTTATTATATTAATACTGATTATGATTACTTGTATTGTGCTCAGTCTGGGGCTTCCATCAACAGCATTATATATTGTGGTAGCTGTAACAGCTGCGCCGGCGCTTGTCCAAGTAGGCGTTAATCCTTTAGCAGCTCACTTTTTTGTATTTTATTATGGTGCCATGTCTAACGTAACGCCGCCTGTAGCGTTAGCTGCTTATACCGGGGCAGGAATTGCGAAAGCGAATCCGATGCAAACAGCTTGGACAGCTTTACGGTTAGCATTTCCAGGGTTTATTATCCCGATCATTATTGTTTATGATCCAATCTTGCTGCTGCAAACGGACGAAGGACCGATTAATTATTTCCTATTAGCACAAGCATTTATTTCTGCGATTATAGGAGTTTATGCCCTCTCTGTTGGATTCGGAAACTATATTCGAGTAAAATTAAATATAGTAGAAAGAATCATATTAATCGGAGTGGCCTTCTTCTTGATTTCTACGAGTCAATTATTAGACGTCATCGGCCTGGCATTGTTTGTAATTGTACTTGCTTTCCATTTTATAAGAAGCAGGCGGCTCCTGGAGGCAGGATAATAAAATGAAACCGTTCAAAAAAGAAAAGTTATCTGATATTATTTTTTCCCAGTTAGAAAATATGATTAAAACTGGCGAATACGCTGAAGGACAAAAGCTTCCTTCAGAGAATGAGCTCGCAAAATATTTTGATGTCAGCAGAGTTCCTATTCGGGAAGCAATCAGTAAATTAGTCTCAGTAGGCTATGTAGAGTCGATGCAGGGGAAGGGAAGTTATGTCAAGCGCCTGGATGCTGCGGATGAATTTAAAGAATATACTTACGGCGAATTTACAAAAAAAGAGTTATTTGATCTGTTAGAAATGCGAGCGCTATTGGAAGTGGAAGCAGCAGGCTACAGTGCAGTAAGGCATACACAAGAAGCACTTTCGAAAATTGAGCAGGCGCTGAAGGACTTTGAAGAAATAACGAGCAATGAATATTCGATTGGTTTAAAAGCGGATTATAATTTTCATCAAGCGATTATCCAATCCACAGAGAATAATTATATGATTCAAACCTTTCAAAATTTAGAGCGTGTACACAGAAATGCTTTGGAATATTCATTGAAACTGAATGTAGGAAAACCTAGAAAAAGAGAAGAGGTTTATAGCGAGCACGAACGTATTTATTTGGCAATCAAATCCCAAAATGCAGCAGAAGCCAAGGAAGCGATGTACTTACATCTGACAAACATGCGCAGAAAGTTGGGGGACGACAGAATATAGGTGGGTTAAATAATGAAAGAAAAAATAATAGAAAAATTGACTGCAATAGTAGGAGAGCGTTTGTTAATAGATGTGGATGACCGTGTCTCATACGGCTATGATGCGTCCTTTGGGCAGTATATGCCGGATTATGTTGTTCAAGTGATGTCAACGGAAGAGGTACAGAAAATTGTACAGCTGGCGAATGCTTATGAAATTCCCATTTATCCAAGAGGAGCGAGCACAAGCCTTTCTGGAGGTCCTCTACCTGTACACGCAGGTATTGTAATGGATTTTTCCCAGTGGAATCAGTATCTGGAAATTTTTCCGGATGATTTGTTAATCAAGGCAAGTCCAGGTGTGAAAACAGGAGATATTCATCAATTGGCAGAAAAGTATAACTTAATGTATGCGCCCGACCCTTCTTCTTCCTCGATCTGCACTATTGGCGGGAATTTAGCAGAAAACGCCGGCGGTCCCCGAGGAGTAAAATATGGTGTGACAAAGGATTATGTATTGGGGCTGGAGGTGGTTACCGCGGAAGGAGAAGTTATCCGTACGGGTGGAAATACCGTTAAAAATGTGACCGGCTATGATTTAACGAAGCTTTTAATCGGATCAGAGGGGACCCTTGGAATTATTACAGAGGCAACTTTAAGGCTGATTCCAAAGCCGATGGATACGAAGACAGCAATGATTATATTCGAGGATTTGTATACTGCAGGAAAGTCTATTTCCAAAATATTAACATCGGGAGTAAGACCTTCTAAAATGGAGATTCTTGATCAGAATGCGATAAACAAAGTGGAGGATTATGCCGGACTGGATTTACCCAGAACGGCCGCGGCTATTCTGCTTGTTGAAGTGGATGGGGATACAGATGTATTGATGAAGGAACTGCATGTTATTCAGCAGGCTCTTTTAGAAATTGGTGTAGAGAATGTGCAAATTGCGAAAACCAAAGAGGAAGAAGCAAGGCTCTGGCAGGTGAGAAAATTAGTTTCACCTGCCATTGTCCAAAGCGGCTACACCAAAATATCAGAAGATGCGACCGTCCCGTTGAGTAAGATTCCAGACATGTTTCGGAAGATAGATGAAATGAAGAAAAAGTATAATCTGAATATTGTTGTATTTGGCCACGCTGGTGATGGCAACCTGCATCCAACGATTAATACCAATATGCGGGATGCGGATGAAGTTACCAGAGTGGAGGATGCGGTCGAAGAAATCTTTCATTACGCCATTGAATTAGGCGGGACCTTATCAGGTGAACATGGAATCGGAACGATGAAAAAACCGTTTTTCCCAAAAGAAGTAGGAGAAGCCGGCATGGTATTCCAGAAAGCGATTAAACAAGCGCTTGATCCGAAGAATATCTTGAATCCAGGAAAAATATTCCCGGAAGCGGGAGAGAAAAGGTTAGTGTTAAAAAATGACTGAGCAATTAATTGAAAAATTGGATTATCAGGCAACCTTTGATTGTGTGCAATGCGGGTACTGCTTGCCTGCTTGCCCCACCTATCTGGCTTTTAAAAAAGAAAAGCATTCACCGAGAGGGCGTATTAATTTAGTGCAGATGGCAGCGGAAGGAAAGATAGATATAGAAGACATGCGGGAAGGGATTGATTTATGTCTGGGTTGCCGGGCATGTGAGACAGTATGTCCCACCAATGTCCGTTACGGCGATATTCTGATGTCGGCCGTCGAGGTGCTGAAAGATAATAAAAAAATGGGACTGTTCGAGAAGGGAGTCAGAACAGCTGCTTTTAAAGTGGTTTTGAAAAACAAACAGATTCTGAGACTGGTGAACAGGAGTTTATATGCTTATCAGGTGACCGGAGTGAAGCGTGTGGTTAATCGGCGTAATCTTCTAAAACCGATGGAGAAATACCGAGACTTGAATAAAGCCATGCCGGAAGTCCAACTAAGTAAGCGGCTGAAAAATCCGCCGAATCCTTTTAGAAAATCAGCAATTCAGGTTGGTTTCTTTCAAGGCTGTATTATGGACGTATTTTTCAGCCGGATTAATGATCTAGCTGTTAACATTTTAAACGGACATGGAATGGAAGTGACGAATATTCCGTCACAAACATGCTGTGGTGCCCTGCAGCATCATGCAGGAGAGCACAATCAGACGGTAGAGCTAGCCAAGAAAAATATCGCAGCCTATGAGGGATATGACTTTGACTATATTGTTAATACCGTCGGCGGCTGTGGAGCGACGTTAAAAGAATACCCTAAGTTATTTCAGGAAGGAACGGAATGGCATGAGCGGGCATTAAAGTTTACGGCAAAGGTTAGGGATATTTCTGAACTGATGGCAATGGCTGATTTGGATTTTCAATATGAAATTCCGAAGAATGCTGTATTTCAGCCGTCATGTCATTTGGAGAATGTACAGCAGGTGTTTGAGGACCCGTTAAAAATCATTAAACGTATTCCCGGCCTGAACTACATGGAGTTAAAAGATAAAGCGCTCTGCTGTGGCTCAGCAGGTATTTATAATATCCTGCATTTTGAGGAATCAATGCAAATTTTAGATATGAAGATGAAAAACGTTAAAACAGCAAGACCGGAATTAATCATCACTTCCAATCCGGGCTGTCATATCCAAATGCAGCTGGGAGTAGAAAGAGAAGGCTTATCGGATGTGATTTCAGTGAAGCATATTGTGGAAGTAGTCGCGGAAGCTTGCGGTATTCAAACAACTTAAGCAGAGGCAGGGGAAGCACAGTGAAAGTAGACATAGTGATTGTTGGAGCAGGGATTATTGGCTTGAGCACCGCTTACCAGCTATCGAAAAAGCATCCAGATAAAGACATTGCAGTCGTAGATAAAGAAGCAGAGGTAGCGAAGCATCAGACAGGACATAATAGCGGTGTGATTCATTCAGGAATTTATTATAAACCGGGCTCCTACAAAGCGAGATTTGCCCGTAATGGATCGAAATCTATGGTGGAGTTCTGTGAAAAGCATCAAATTGAGTATAACCAATGTGGCAAAGTAATTGTAGCAACAAGTGAGTCCCAGCTTGCGAATATGAATAAACTATATGAGCGGGGAATCGAAAATGGATTAGATGTCGAACGTTTAAGCCGTGATGAAGTAAAAGAGATTGAACCATTTGTAAATACAGTCGGCGGGATCCACGTTAAAAATACCGGCATTGTGGATTTTAAAAAGGTTACAGAGAAATACGCCGAGCTGTTTATAGAAAATGGCGGCATGCTGCGGTTACATAATGAAGTGAAAGATATCCAAATGGAAACAGAAAAAATAACCGTAGTAACGAATGAAACGACATATGAAGCGGATTATTTGATTAATTGTGCCGGGTTATATAGTGATAAACTGGCTCGTATGGCGCGTATCGAGACAGATGTTCAAATTATTCCATTTCGCGGCGAGTATTTTGAATTAGATGAGCGTATTGAACATTATGTAAAAACGTTGATTTATCCAGTCCCTAATCCGGATTTGCCATTCCTGGGTGTCCATTTTACAAATATGATTGGCGGCGGAGTCGATGTAGGGCCTAATGCCGTGTTGGGATTTAAAAAAGAAGCATATCAAAAAATTGGTTTTAACCTGAAAGAAACAACGCAAATCATAACCTTTCCGGGGCTGTATCGAATGGGCATAAAAAACATGAAGGAAGCTATCGGTGAATATTATCGGTCATTTAGTAAAAAAGCATTTGTCAAAGAAGCACAAAAATTAATTCCTTCATTAACAGCAGCGGATATCAAGCCGATGGAAGCGGGAGTACGTGCGCAAGCGATGAAACCGGATGGGACCATGCTAGATGATTTCTATTTTGAAGAAAATGCGTCAAGTTTACATGTGTTGAATGCGCCATCACCTGCTGCAACGTGCTCGATTGAAATAGGAAAGGAAATTGCAAAGCGTTTTAACCAAAAAATGCCGGCGGTAACCTGAAAGGTATCTTTCGATAGTTTACACTTTTGATTTGGAAACAAACAAACCCCAGGATGTCTTCTATTATTTGAACGGAAGACATTCTGGGATTTTTGTTTAAGCAATATTTTCACAGCCGGACTTGCTGTAATAGGCAGCCAATCTTATGCTTTTGGACGTGTACGAGACCAGGAAATAGCTGTCATTATAATCAGAACAATGACGGAACTGATAAAGGCAGCCAGACTGATATTGCCGATAAGAGCGGCATCTTCCCCCTCAAAGAAATAACTGATAAAGATAGAAATAAGGCTGATTGAACTGACAACCATCGGTGGAACAATCCGTTTCTCTTTCACAAATATACTTATTAATATGAGAATAGCGGCAACGCCAAGCATGATTGGTAAGTATCCTGTTAAAAATTCCATTATATCACTCCAGTAACTGAACTAAATATGACGCTTCTATTGTATAAAGTTTCCCGATTTTGGATGTAATTAATCTGACACTTTTATCCTAATCCCTCTCTCATACAAAGAACAGGAGAATAAAGCTCTCTGTTCCTTTTTAGAATCGCCACTTAAATAAGAATCCAAGAGAAATTCCTGAAAAATAGGTTATTATATCAAACCGAGTACGGGGGGGACACATAGTCTATAGAGAAAGATTAAAGAAATGGAAAGGAGGTCCTTTACGGTGAGAGGTAGTAACAAACATCATCAAGGACAATTTAATCAAGGCTGGGGGAACCAAAATCAACAGGTACAAGGAGCTTCTATGAATGGGAATTGCAATGGAATGCCACAGCAAATGCCAATGCAGCAAATGCCGCAGCAACAAATGCAGCCAGAATACTGTGCACCACAAGTATCACCTACACAACAAGGCCCAACACAAGTATCTCCAACAAAGCAATACGTTAAAACAAACGTTTCTAATACTGAGGTAAAGCATGTCCATCCTAGTCACACTACAAATGTTAATAAGCATATGACAACACACAAACACTATTTCCCTCATACAGAATCTGTTGTAAATGATATTAAAGAACAGCATGTTATGTGCGGAAAGCCGCATCATCCTTGTCCGCCGCAAGGCCCTTGCGGATGCTAAGGAGCTTTGTGTGTAACTAGAAAAATCATCGATTCGCAGTTTGATGTGATGCTGCGGATTGGTGATTTTTCTCTGTCAAAAAATCGGCCAAGTTATCATAGTATTGAGAAAAAATAGCGTGGGACTTGGTTTCTTTAGAAGAAATCCGTTATAATAGGAAAAGGTTCATTTTAAATTTTTAGGCAGAGAGGATCGAGTATATATGAAGCAAGAGATTGGTGTTATTGGCTTAGCTGTTATGGGTAAAAATATTGCATTAAATATAGAAAGCCGTGGCTTCGCTGTATCTGTTTTCAACCGTACCTACCAGAAAACAGAAGAATTTATGGCAAACGAAGCAAAAGGGAAGAACTTCTATGGTGCCGAAACGATTGAAGATTTTGTTCAATCTTTAGAGAAGCCCCGCAGAATAATGCTTATGGTGAAAGCTGGACCAGCGACAGATGCAACGATCGCATCCCTGCAGCCATACTTAGAAGACGGCGACGTGTTGATTGATGGAGGAAATACACTTTATGAAAATACGATGCGCCGTAATGAGGAATTAGATAAAACCGGTATCCATTTCATTGGAACTGGTGTATCCGGCGGGGAAGAAGGCGCATTAAAAGGACCTTCTATGATGCCTGGCGGACAAAAAGAAGCATATGATTTAGTTGCTCCAATCTTTGAAGCAATTTCTGCTAAAGTAGATGGCGAACCATGTGTAACGTATATCGGACCAAATGGTGCAGGACATTTTGTGAAAATGGTTCATAATGGAATTGAATATGGAGATATGCAGTTAATCGCTGAAGCATATGATTTAATGAAGAATGTGGTCGGCTTAGATGCAAAAGAATTGCATGAAGTGTTTAAAGAGTGGAATAAAGGAGAGCTAGACAGCTTTCTAATTGAAATTACAGCAGATATTTTCACAAAAGTGGATGAGGAAACGGGCAAACCGTTAGTGGAAGTGATCCTTGATAAAGCGGGCCAAAAAGGTACTGGAAAATGGACAAGCAAAAATGCCCTGGACTTAGGTGTGCCGCTTCCATTAATTACAGAGTCTGTATTTGCACGTTTTATTTCTTCCTTAAAAGACGAGCGCGTAAAAGCAAGCAAAGTGTTCTCCGGTCCTGCTAAAACGGAAGTATCTGAGAGCAAAGAAGAGCTTGTGGAAGCAATTCGTCAGGCGCTTTACATGAGTAAAATTGTTTCTTACGCACAGGGCTTTGCGCAAATGCGTGCAGCGTCTGAAGAAAACAATTGGGACTTGAAATATGGCGATATCGCAATGATTTGGCGCGGCGGATGTATTATCCGTGCAAACTTCCTGCAAAAAATCAAAGAAGCATATGATCGCGATGGAGATCTGCCAAACCTGATGCTCGATCCATACTTCAAAGAGATTGTTGAAGGATATCAAGCGTCTCTTCGTAAGGTTGTTTCTTTAGCTGTGCAGCATGGTGTTGCTGTACCGACGTTCGCGAGTGCGATTGCTTACTATGACAGCTATCGTTCAGAGGACCTGCCAGCTAACTTAATCCAGGCGCAGCGCGATTATTTCGGTGCGCATACGTATGAGCGTAAGGATAAAGATGGTGTATTCCATTCACAATGGTTTTAATGAATTTGTGAGAAAGATGTTTGATTTTTAATAATGCTATGATGTCCCGGAGTCAATTGGTTGATTCCGGGACTTTTTAATATCACTCCGTGTAAAGTAAGCAGCATGAAAAAATAAGATGGGGCGGGATAACGATGAGAAAAAGAATGGGATGTTTACACGCTCATTACTCCAATATAAAATATTTGGATGATGTACTTTCCGAATTTAATATCGAATTGATTCATTTTGTTGATCCTGCATTAATGTATCGAGTTACTTCTGATGAAAAATTCCAAGAATCCGACGCTCAAAAGAAAGTCAATGAACAAATAGCGTGGATGGCTCAATGTGATGTCGATGCCATCCTTATTACTTGTACAAATTATATAGGCCTTTTAAAGGAAGACCAGCTCTCTATAGCTGTGCCGATTATAAAAATCGATGAACCTTTTTTTGATTCCATTTGCCAGATAGATCAGCCTCAGGTTATTCTTTTTTCAAACCCTGCAACTGTTAAAGGGACGATGGAACGTCTGAAGCAGCATGCAGATTGTCATCAGCAACCGTTAGATATAGAAGTTAAAATTATCTATGATACTTTTGACTTGATCATGCAGGGGATGAAAAAAGAATATAATCAAAAAATTTCCGAGTTCTTAAATCAAATGACAAAGGATAATAATAAAATTATTTCTGTTGCGCAATTATCTATGGTTGAGGCATCCCGGCAGGTGGAGGGTAATTCATCGAAGCCGATTATTAACCCGTTAGATACACTCGTATCCTTTATGGTTGAACATTTGAAATTAGAGAAAAATGATAATGTGCTTTACTGAATAGAAAAGAACGAGAACACCGTATTTGCCCATCAATATGCTTTCTTGATTCTTGGTAAAAATGATATATTTACATAAGGCAGGGAGTGAATATTATGTCAATTATAGATAAATTAAAGCTTCATAAATACAACAGTATGGCTGTTATTAATCAGCCGAATGACTATGGTGTATTCACGGAATCAAATCAAGCATTGCAACAAGAGCATGATGCGATATTTATTTTTGTAGAAACGTTGGATGAGATGATTACATATACAAATCAAATTTTAGAGCAGCAATTACTGCTTCCCAAAGGATATTTATTTTTTGCCTACCCTAAAAAGGGAAATAAGCGGTATACAACCTCTATCCATAGAGATGAGATTTTCCCCGCTATGAAGGTGGACGAAGAAGGGTATGTGTCAGGAAGTGATCTGAAATTTGCCCGTATGGTAAGTATGGATGACGTGTTTACCGTAATTGGCTTAAAACGCGAGAAGCAAAAAGAGAAGAAATCCGCCTCGTCGAGCCAGCGCGTAGCAGATTATGCCGAGAATGTGAAAGATATTGAAGCGTTATTGGCAGCATTTCCTGAGGTGCTTTCATTTTATCAGAGTCTGACACCTGGCTATCAAAAAGACTGGGCGCGCTATCTTTTTTCCGCGAAACAGCAAAAAACACGTGACAAGCGTAAACAGCAAATGCTTGATATTTTGTCTCAAGGGTATAAATCGATTGATTTGTACCGCCAGCAGAAGAAATAATTGGCTTTAAAAGAGGAATCGCCCGTATCATTTTCACTGAATGAAGTTTCATTTTATCCGTCAAAGAGGAGGACTGTTATGATTAAACAAATTCCAGTAACCAATGATGAAATTTATGATCTGTCCGCTTTTGCCTTTCAAGTTACACCCGCACCAGGAGAAATAGAAAAGAAAAAAGAAGCAAAAAAGAATGAAACAGTTTGGGGCTGGGTGGAAGGAGAAAATCTTGCTGCAAAGGTCCATCTGATTCCATTGGAAACACGTATCCATGGCAAGGTTATCAAAACAGGGGGCATTGCCTCTGTGGCAACTTGGCCGGAGTATCGGAGGAAAGGAGCTGTTCGGCAGCTGCTTATCCACGCTCTAGGTGAAATGAAAAAAGCAGGTTATCTTGTTTCTTATTTGGCGCCATTCAGTGTCCCGTTTTACCGGAAGTTTGGCTGGGAAATGACCATCAATGAAATGCAGTTTACAATTCCAATGGAACATGTGCCTAAATACAAGGATATAACAGGCTGTGTGCGTCGGATGAAAAAGGGTGAAGAAGCGATTTTAAAAGAGGTTTATCATGCTTATACCGAACAGTATACAGGGATGCTGGTACGCGATAATCATTGGTGGGAGCACAAGATTTTCAGTAAAGAAGAATTAATTACAGCGATTAGTTATGATGATGCGGGCAAGGCAGACGGATATGTCCGTTATCAGGTAAAGAATAGTAAGCTGGACATCGATGAATGGGCTGCGGTTACCCCGGAAAGTAAAAAGCGGCTGCTTCAGTTTATTGCTAATCATGATTCAATGGCAAAGGAAGTACAGATGACACTGCCGGATGATGATTTATTTCCGCTTTTTCTGGAAGAGCCGAGAGCAAAGCAAGAACAAAAGCCATATTTTATGACAAGAATTGTTGATGTAGAAGCCTTTCTAAAGGTATATCCATTTTTGACGCCGGCAGAAAAGGAAGAAAGCTTTAGATTGAAAGTGGAAGATGGCGTTTTGGAAGAAAACAGTGGCGTTTATCAGATTTATTTTCAAAACGGATCACATTATGCAGAAAAAACAGAGGAGACGGCAGGAGAGAATGTGACAGCATCGGTGACAATTCAACAATTAACGATGATTTTGTTAGGGAAACAAACCTTGGAGCAGCTTTACCAGCAGGCGTTTATCTCAGGTGAATTAGAAAATATGATAAAGCTGGATACGTATCTCCCTAAGAAAAAACATCCGTATCTTGCAGATTTTTTCTAAACTACAATAAAAACCAAAGTCGATCCTCTATATCAAGAAGACAGACTTTGGTTTTTTCCATTAGACTTCCTTACTGCTTGCCGTTTCTTTTTTGGCTTCTGTAGCATCATCTATTTTTTTCTGGTGATACATACTATTTAATAACGCGCCTACCAGAAGAATAATACCTGTTAAGAAGAACCAGATCATCAGAATGATAATTCCTCCAAGACTTCCATACGTTGCAGAGTAATTGCCGAAGTTAGATACATAAATGGAAAAAGCAAAAGAACTCACCAGCCATAAAATACTTGCTGTTAATGTTCCAGGTAAAATATGGCGGAAAGGAAGCCGTTTATTGGGCGCAAAACGATATAAGCCGAGTAAAATAATGGTAACAATTACAATGACCATCACTAAACGTGAGATTTGCAGAATAAACCCGGTGCCTTCGCTGATGCCGATAAAGGAAATCAAGAAATTGATAATAGCATCTCCGAATACAAGCAAAATGATAGATGAAATGGCCGCTAACAGTACGCCGATAGTCAGCAGGATAGCTATTCCGCGGGCTTTAATAAATGATCTGGTTTCTTCCACTTCAAATGCTTGATTGGATACCTTAATGAAAGCATTGATTCCGTTGGATGCAGACCAGATTGTACCTAAAATCCCGACAGTCAATAATCCGCCGCGGGGGGTCTCTACCAAGCTGATAATATTTTCTTCAAAGGTTGCTGCAAGCTCTTGCGGTAAGATGGAGCCGAGGAACCCGACAGCATCTTCCGGGCTTATGTTAAAATAAGGGATAATTGCAAAGCCAACGATAAGAAGCGGGAAGACGGCTAATAGAAAATAATAAGCAAGCGCAGCTGCAAGTAATGTCGTATTATTTTCGGTGAAACGTTTCATAAAATCTTTGCCGAATTGTTTAATATCCATAGTCGCCTCCAATAAAATTTTTTCATACCTTTCCATTTTAGAGGGAGTCCCTGAAAAATGGAATAAATATATCCATAACGATTAGGGAAAGATGAAGGTATGTAAATTCTATACCCAAAAATGAAGAGATGTAATCTTGGTAAATGGGAAATAAGATAACTTTCTGTACGTATGACAGAAGACGAACACCAGCCTTGATGATTTTCATCACCGCAGGAAGATTGTCTGGGGAGGCGTTTGTTTGCCTGAAGAGTTGTGCGTCAGTGGGCAAAGAATTTGAAGAAAATACCATGTACTTGTATGACTCCCTTTAACGAATGCCGGGTTTTCTGATATTATAAAGAAGAAACGTTTTATTTATTTTGGCAGGTGGTATAATATTGTTTAAAGAGGCTATTCAAAAAGTCTGATTGAAAAAATTGAGAAATATGGGCGGCAATCGAAGAGAATCGGCAAGGCCATTTGGTCCTTTTGAACAAGCAGGAGCCGGGTGCAGCTGTTCTTAGATAAGAAATATTCAAGCCCAAACTTATACGCGCTTATATTTTGAAGAAGGAGGGGTTTTTTACATATGCCTATTATTTCCGTAGGGATTTTACTTGTTGCTATCGCGTTTGCGGTCGTGTGTTGTTATATAGCCTTTATGTTAAATCGGCTTACGTATAATATTCGTTCGCTCGGCAAATCAGTCGTAAAAATGGAAGAAGAAATGAATCACATCACACCTGAAATTTCGACATCCTTACAAGAAGTGAACCATTTAATTGATGATACGCACGAGAAGCTGCAGGCAACAGACAGTGTCTTTGGGTCTTTAGAAGATGTAGGCACCTCTGTCCAGAGCTTAAATGAAGCTTATAAAGTGAAACGACAAGCATTGGATGATGCGAAATTGGAAGAAAAATTAAATCTGGCAATGAAAGGTATCACGTGGAGTGAAGCTGCGATGCAGATTTATAAAAGTTACCAGGCAGGTAAAACAAATAAAGTCAACCAGACGAGGGAGGAAGTAAAATGACATTAATCGGAGTCGGCGTCATTATTATTGGAGTCGCAAGTGTTATTTTAGCTATTTTTATTGCTCATTTATTAAATAACTTAGCAAGTGTATTAAGCGGCGTCGATAAGACAGTACAGCAATTACCGGAGCAAATGGATGGTATTTTAAAAGAGACAACAAGTATTATGCATGAAAGTAACCAGGCTTTAGCTGATATTAATAACAAGATGGAGCAGCTGAGCCCGCTGTTTTATATCGTTGGTGATGTTGGGAATGCAACACGGAAGCTATCTTCTTCCTTAGTGGATGTAACGGATTCTGTAAAAACAAAAACAGAAGTTGGTCAGGAAGTTTCCGGTAAAAACAACTTAGGCGGCGTGTATGGCGGAGTTGCCCTTGGTTATTATTGGTTAAAGAAAAAGCGGGATTTAAAACGCGAGAAACGGGCATATACCCATGAGCAATAAAGGATCTAAAACGGGTATCGTTGTCAGTTCAGCTGTTGGTGCTGTATTAGGCTGGGCAGCAAGTTCTTATGTAGATAAGAAACGAAATTTAGAAGAAAATCCGTCATTATTAACTCGTCTGCGTGATTTTGAACAGCGTCTGTATCATGATGGTTTTCAAAAATCGACAGAGCTTCAGGAGATACGGCAGGAAGTAGAAAATAGAATTGCAGAAGAAAAGTAAAAAAAACGCTTGGAACCTTTGTTCCAAGCGTTTTTGAATGGAGCTACTTTCTGTTCTGTTTTACAAGAAAATATCCAATAGTAGCTAAGCCATAAATGCCTTGCAAATTTTTATTGGCTATCGTCATATTTGCTTCTTCTGTAGTTTCCTGTAATTGATTTGCTGTTTTAAGTACAGACGACGACAGGTTGTGTGTAGCTCGTCCTGCATCACCAACTAAGTAGAATAAAGGAGATAATTCCTTGATTTGTTGATTCACTTGCTGCAAGGTTTCATTTCCTGTTTTAAGGACATCTGTTATTTGCGAGGTGATGCCTTCTACTTGCTCCGGCAGTTGATCCGTTGTTTTTTGAGCACTTGCGATGAGTTTGCCCGCCCCTCCTAATTTTAGAAAAAGAAAAGCAGCTACCGCCAATAAACCAAGTCCAATCAGAACAGCTCCAATACCTAATACAATTAATATCCAATCAGCCATAATCATACCTCCGAATCATTATTCCTAAATATACAATATCACATGAGGAACAGTTTCAAACATTTATTTTTATTTTAGCATACTACAAAAGATAAGTCATAAACCTAAGGATGCGCCCATAAATTTTAATAAAGGCTTTGGCAGTTTATATTCCTTAACGTTTGTACATGCTGTAGGAAACAGCTTTGTAATAGCAGAACGTGTGAAGAATCCGTTTTTCTCAGATTAGCTTGAGACAGCGGCTGCTCGTCCCGGTAAAAGGTTACTAACATGTATTATTGCCATCCTTATATCGACTATTTCTGGATAGTGCCAAAATACATCCCTGAAGATGGGAACGAAAGGAACGAGACAATATGTCTAAAAAGAAAAAGCAGGCCTTCTGGTTTCTTGGTTTATTATTACTTATTTTCTTATTACAGTATCCCACCAAACAAGCAATTAATTCTTCTAATTCTACGTGGTCGATGCCGTTAAACGGAAAAGTGATTGTTATTGATCCGGGGCACGGCGGACCAGATGGCGGCGCGGTAGGATCAGACGGCACCGTTGAAAAAGATATTGCACTGTCTGTAGCTAAAATTGTGCAGTCTTATTTGATGCAGCATGGTGCGATTGTTCATTTGACGCGTGAAGAGGATGTGGATCTGGCAGCGGAGGGGACAAGCGGTCTGGCTAATCGTAAATCAGAGGATATACGAAATCGATTAGCGTTTATTCAGGAGAAAGAAGCTGAGTTTTTTATTTCCATCCATTTAAATGCATTACCTGATTCCCAGTGGCATGGGGCTCAGACCTTTTATTACCCAAGGTTTGAGGAGGGAGAACATCTGGCGACAATGATTCAGGAGGAAATTATCCGTAATTTAGAAAATACGGATAGACAGCCCCTTGCGATTGACCAAATGTATTTATTAAAGCATGCAGAGGTTCCTGGTGCGTTAGTAGAGATTGGTTTTTTATCGAATGAGGTAGAACGGGAGCTATTAAAAGATGATACGTATCAGAGACAAATGGCGGCTAGTATTTATGAAGGAATCTTGCGTTACGTTACGGAAGAACCGCAGGCAGAGGAAAGTGAGTAAACAGTGCCAGGATGACGATGGCTTTTTAACTTTGACCCGTGAAGAGGCTTTGGCAGATGTCAGGTCTTTTTTATGGATAAATACTATCGCAGCATGAGCGTCCGTAATTTCTCCAACGAGGGACAGAAAAGAAATGTAAATAATAGATGGAGAAAAACGGACGCTGCATTTCCTGATTAACTCAAGCTAACATTCAGTTGGTTAAAGAGCAAACCAACTGAATGAAGTTTCGTTTTATGTTATACTTGCACTTGGACAGATTCATAAGGGATGGTGAAAATATGTTAACACAAGAAGAGGTTATTGAGTTACTCAGCTCTATAAAGGATCCTTTTTTACATAGAAACTTGAAGGAATTGAACGCGATTACTTCTGTTACCATTAAGGAAGAGAAGAAGCATGTCAGTGTCAAGGTTGGAATTTCCAAGATGAATACTGGCGAGCAGATGCAGATGCAGCAAGAAATTGTTGGTGTTTTAAAACGGAATGGTGCCAATACAGTTGGTCTCCGATTTGAACAGCTTCCTGATGAAACAGTGAAGAAATATCAGTCTGAAGCAGAAAAAGAAAAAGAAGAAACGCTGATTAGCGGCGCCACTAATACACAATTTATCGCCGTGGCAAGTGGAAAAGGCGGTGTTGGTAAATCAACTGTAACCGTTAACTTAGCTGTTTCCTTGATGCGTCTAGGCAAAAAAGTAGGAATAATTGATGCAGATATTTATGGCTTTAGTGTACCGGATATGATGGGCATCGAGGAAAGACCAGTCGTTCGCGGAGAAAAGATTATTCCTGTTGAGCGCTTTGGTGTCAAAGTCGTCTCCATGGGATTCTTTGTGGAAGATAATTCGCCAATTATCTGGCGCGGACCGATGCTCGGGAAAATGTTAAACAGCTTTTTCACAGAAGTAGAGTGGGGAGAATTAGATTATCTATTGCTTGATTTACCACCTGGAACAGGCGATATCGCAATGGATGTCCATGAACTCTTACCATCTTGTAAAGAGGTTATTGTAACAACACCTCATCCGACCGCAGCTTTTGTAGCGGCTCGTGCGGGACAAATGGCTCTGAAAACAGATCATGAAATCCTTGGTGTTGTGGAGAATATGGCATATTTTGAAAGCAAGAAAACCGGTGAGAAGGAATATGTTTTCGGAAAAGGCGGAGGTAAGAAGCTTGCCGATGTTTTGAAAACAAAGGTTCTTGGTCAATTGTCACTACAACAGCCGTATGAAGAAGAGGATGAATTCGCGCCGTCTGTTTACCAGGAGGACCATCCAAATGGCAAAGAGTATCATAAGGTAGCTGCCAAAATCATTGCGAAATTAGAGGAATAGGGGTGCAAACAAACGGGGTGTCTGTTTAGATAAACAGCACCCTATTTGTTTTAGAGAAATGCATGCAGTAATTCCTTAACCGGATGAATTTGCGCCTTCGTTTTCGTTTTTCTTTTCTTCTTTATTCTCTTCGGAATTTCCGCTATTTTCTCCACCACCGCCGGAAGCGTTTTGCTTGGCAGCTTCTTTTAATGCCTGATCTATCTTTTCCTGAAATAATGGAGATTGAAACGCTTCTTGAATTGTTTTCTCCAAATGAGCACGGAATGCTTGGCTCGTCATGATAGAAAGCATTTGCTCATCCACCTTAGGGTTATTTAATATCTCAATCATTTGCTCTTGAAACTGACTATCATGCATCAGGTCCTTCATCAGGTTCTTTTGTTCTGCGGAGATGGATTTCGCATAAGTTTGTATGAATTCAGGGTCTTGGAACATTTTTTTCCAGTTTTCCTTGCTGTCTTCAGATGATAAAGCTTTTGTAACTGCCTCTTTTACTTCATCCGATTCAATAACCACGCTTTCCTGCAGTTCGTCATCGTTTAGTATATCCTTTAACGCTTTTTTGCCTTCCTCAGTCTGCAGGATATCGACAACCATTCGTTTCGTGGTTTCGTATTCTGCTTCACGGGATTCATCATTATTTCCACAAGCAGAGATAAAGCAAAACAATAGGAGTAGAAATAGAATGGACAGGTGACGTTTCATAATATACGCTCCTTTCTTCATGGAATCAGAAAGTATACCTTTTTCATGAATTTATTTTCAGGTTGGGATTACATTAGCTTGGCCTCAGGTGCCAAAAATCAACATTTTCCGCAATAATCATGTGTTTCAGTCGTTGATACTTCTTCAGTGATAAGAATATAATCTACACTCTTAATATGTTTGATAATTTAACAAAATATACACAAGCAATGAAGAAAAATAGGTCACTTCATGATAAAATACCAGTGGTTACTTCTTTAGGGGGTGAAGAATTGAACACAAGAATATTGGTTAATTTCTTTTGGAAAGCATTCTGGCTTGGCGGGCTTGCTGGATTAATTGCGAGCTTTTTTATACGGCCGGAGGAATATCTTACATATATGTCTCCGTTTGATGCAATGGAGTTATTTGGGGTATTTGTTTTCTTTTTAGGGCTTGGCCTGACTTTTGCGGCGGTAAGTATGACAGGTTTCTTTGCATATTTATTTGTGAATCGGATGGGGCTGAATGTTTTTAAAGGATACTGGCCTACTGTGCAGGTTGGTTTGATTATTTTTATTTTATTTGATCTGGTCTATTTTCCATATCGCGCCACAGATGGAGAGGTAGCAATTTATTGGTTTATATTGATTGCTGCTGCGATGCTTTTGATTGGCTGGATTGTAGCAAAGATAAAAGCAAAAGGGACGAATTCGACAGCTTTTATTCCAGCACTTTTTTTCATGGTTGTTTTTACAACTGTCGAATGGGTTCCCGGCTTAATGGTAGATGGTACAGATTATGCCTGGTTAATGGTTGTTCCGCTATTAGTATGCAACACCTACCAGATGTTAACGCTGCATCGCTTGCCTTTTGTGGAAAAAGAACCGAAAAAGGAGCAAAAATCGGCATCAAATCCAAAAAAAGGGCAAACGAAGAAAGCGTAAGTCTCAGAGCCCTTCCTTCCTTACCATGGAAGAGCTCTGTCAGCTTGCTTTATCTGATTTATGTAAAAGTATGCCGAAGCTGTTTCTTCTATATGATAAAAAGACAGCTCCTCTTCAGATAATGAGGGGAGCTGCCTTTCACGTTTACGTCTGTGTTGATAATTTATATTTAAAAGACCGGCTCATCGCCTAAGTCTAAATTTGTGAATGAAATTCCTTATGAAAGAGGAAGAATTGAGAAATGGAAACAAGGATTAATCAATAAGTTCCGTATCTGCTTTTGCCTGGTTGACCATTTCCGATATAGTAATTAAACCATACCCTTTGTTTTTCAAGCCGGGAAGAACTGTCTCTAAAGCTTCGGCAGTCTGTTTGGCGCTATCAGAAGCGTGTAGCAGGATGATATCACCATTTTCTGTTTGCTCCATGACTTCATCAATAATTGATTCTACTCCGGGATTCTCCCAATCATCCGGGTTGACATTCCAATGAATAACCTGAAATTGCATACTTTCTGCCAATTCGATGATTTCTTCATTCAGATGGCCATGAGGTGTGCGGAGAAGGCGAATATCTTCATACCCCAATTTATCCATAACCTCTTGTGCTTTTATTAAATCTTGTCTTATTTGTTCTGGTTCCTGATCTAAATAACTTTTATAACGATAGCCGAGCAGCCCAATTTCATGTGTGCCTTCAGAAATTGCTTCTAATAAATCCGGATGACGTTCCGCCCATTCTCCGCTGACGAAAAAGGTAGCTTGTACTTCTTCTTTCTCCAGTACTTCAAGAATGCTTTCTACTTTTTCCTCTCCCCAACTGATATTGAAGGTGACGGCAACATCTTCTAAATCTTCATTCCCTTTTGAAAGAGCAGCAGGCTCATCCTTCGTGAACATAGCCATAATAGAAGGGGTTTGCGTCCAAATAAGAATGGCTGCTGCTAAAACAATCACGGTGCTTAATATAATTTTCTTCCGGTTCAAACGAATTGTGTAGAAGTGATTCACTTTTGTTCCTCCTTTTTTAATGTAGTACAACCCATGACAAGCATTTGTAGTAGTGCGAAATAATTCGTTCTAGTTTATGTATATGTTCTGTTTATAGAGATATGTACAAGCTTGCAATATTCTTTTAAAGACAATTGGTATCCAGAGGAGCAGCGGATGTGTTGGCGAAGGAAAGAAACGGCAAGTTATATATGGTATAGGTATATTTTGCAGAGATAATGTTAAAATTGAGAGGAGACAGAAGGAGCTTTTTGTGGTTACTTGTTTCACCAAAACTATTACTGATGAAACATTCCGGCTAAAAGCGTTGTAATTATGTATCACATTTACTGATTGTGACTGGAACTGTTCATCCTGATTAAAATGACGATGCTCAGTCTGCGGTTTTACAATCATTTTTACATAGAAAATAGAAAAAGTGATTTGTTTAGTCATTTTTTTATAAAAAGGTATTGCCCTTCTCTATTTTCTATGGTATATTAATTTTTGTTGTCGGAAGCAAACGAAATAAAGCGAAATTATTTCGACAAAATACTTTAAAAAAAGTGTTGACAACAAAAACGAAACATGATAAATTATATCTTGTCGCTAAAAACGACAGAAACAAATTGCTCTTTGAAAACTGAACAAAACAACCAGTACGAAAGAAGAAAGACAACCTCGTTTTTCTTAAAAAAT
>NZ_JBSSNH010000014.1:0-1955 GCF_053839645.1 Oceanobacillus sp. M60
CTTGGGAGTCAGACTATGGGTGATAAGGTTCATAGTCGAAAGGGAAACAGCCCAGACCGCCAGCTAAGGTCCCAAAGTATACGTTAAGTGGAAAAGGATGTGGCGTTGCACAGACAACCAGGATGTTGGCTTAGAAGCAGCCATCATTGAAAGAGTGCGTAATAGCTCACTGGTCGAGTGACGCTGCGCCGAAAATGTACCGGGGCTAAACGTATCACCGAAGCTGCGGATTGTTCTTACGAACAATGGTAGGAGAGCGTTCAAAGTGCTGCGAAGTCAGACCGTGAGGACTGGTGGAGCGCTTTGAAGTGAGAATGCCGGTATGAGTAGCGAAAAAAGAGTGAGAATCTCTTTCACCGAATGCCTAAGGTTTCCTGAGGAAGGCTCGTCCTCTCAGGGTTAGTCGGGACCTAAGCCGAGGCCGACAGGCGTAGGCGATGGACAACAGGTTGATATTCCTGTACCACCTCATGATTGTTTGAGCAATGGGGGGACGCAGGAGGATAAGGAGTGCGCACCGATGGATGTGCGTCCAAGCATGCGAGGAAGTCAGATAGGCAAATCCGTCTGACATGATTCTGAGCTGTGACGGGGAGGGAAATAGAGTACCGAAGTTCCTGATTTCACACTGCCAAGAAAAGCCTCTAGTTAGATCATAGGTGCCCGTACCGCAAACCGACACAGGTAGGCGAGGAGAGAATCCTAAGGTGAGCGGGAGAACTCTCGTTAAGGAACTCGGCAAAATGACCCCGTAACTTCGGGAGAAGGGGTGCTCACTTGTGAGTGAGCCGCAGTGAATAGGCCCAAGCGACTGTTTAGCAAAAACACAGGTCTCTGCGAAGCCGAAAGGCGAAGTATAGGGGCTGACACCTGCCCGGTGCTGGAAGGTTAAGGGGAAGAGTTAGCTCTTCGGAGCGAAGCTTTGAACCGAAGCCCCAGTAAACGGCGGCCGTAACTATAACGGTCCTAAGGTAGCGAAATTCCTTGTCGGGTAAGTTCCGACCCGCACGAAAGGTGCAACGACTTGGGCACTGTCTCAACGAGAGACCCGGTGAAATTATACTATGCGTGAAGATGCGCATTACCCGCGACAGGACGGAAAGACCCCGTGGAGCTTTACTGTAGCCTGATATGGAATGTTTGTGCAGTTTGTACAGGATAGGTGGGAGCCTTTGAAGCGTGAGCGCCAGCTTACGTGGAGGCATCCGTGGGATACCACCCTAACTGTATGACCATTCTAACCCAGGACCGTAATCCGGTTCGGAGACAGTGTCAGGCGGGCAGTTTGACTGGGGCGGTCGCCTCCTAAAAGGTAACGGAGGCGCCCAAAGGTTCCCTCAGAATGGTTGGAAATCATTCGAAGAGTGTAAAGGCAGAAGGGAGCTTGACTGCGAGACCTACAAGTCGAGCAGGGACGAAAGTCGGGCTTAGTGATCCGGTGGTTCCGCATGGAAGGGCCATCGCTCAACGGATAAAAGCTACCCCGGGGATAACAGGCTTATCTCCCCCAAGAGTTCACATCGACGGGGAGGTTTGGCACCTCGATGTCGGCTCATCGCATCCTGGGGCTGTAGTCGGTCCCAAGGGTTGGGCTGTTCGCCCATTAAAGCGGTACGCGAGCTGGGTTCAGAACGTCGTGAGACAGTTCGGTCCCTATCCGTCGTGGGCGTTGGAAGTTTGAGAGGAGCTGTCCTTAGTACGAGAGGACCGGGATGGACACACCGCTGGTGTACCAGTTGTTCCGCCAGGAGCATAGCTGGGTAGCTACGTGTGGTAAGGATAAGTGCTGAAAGCATCTAAGCATGAAGCCCCCCTCAAGATGAAACTTCCCATCACTTGAAGTGAGTAAAATCCCTCAGAGACGATGAGGTTGATAGGTCCGAGGTGGAAGCGTGGCGACACGTGCAGCTGACGGATACTAATCGATTGAGGACTTATCTAAGTTTTTTCATGTC
>NZ_JBSSNH010000015.1:0-1684 GCF_053839645.1 Oceanobacillus sp. M60
ATCCTTAGAAAGGAGGTGATCCAGCCGCACCTTCCGATACGGCTACCTTGTTACGACTTCACCCCAATCATTCGTCCCACCTTCGGCGGCTGGCTCCAAAAGGTTACCTCACCGACTTCGGGTGTTACGAACTCTCGTGGTGTGACGGGCGGTGTGTACAAGACCCGGGAACGTATTCACCGCGGCATGCTGATCCGCGATTACTAGCGATTCCGGCTTCATGCAGGCGAGTTGCAGCCTGCAATCCGAACTGAGAACGGTTTTATGGGATTTGCTGGACCTCGCGGGTTCGCTTCCCTTTGTTCCGTCCATTGTAGCACGTGTGTAGCCCAGGTCATAAGGGGCATGATGATTTGACGTCATCCCCACCTTCCTCCGGTTTGTCACCGGCAGTCACCTTAGAGTGCCCAACTAAATGCTGGCAACTAAGATTAAGGGTTGCGCTCGTTGCGGGACTTAACCCAACATCTCACGACACGAGCTGACGACAACCATGCACCACCTGTCACTTTGTCCCCGAAGGGAAAACTCTATCTCTAGAGCGGTCAAAGGATGTCAAGACCTGGTAAGGTTCTTCGCGTTGCTTCGAATTAAACCACATGCTCCACCGCTTGTGCGGGTCCCCGTCAATTCTTTTGAGTTTCAGCCTTGCGGCCGTACTCCCCAGGCGGAGTGCTTAATGCGTTAACTTCAGCACTAAGGGGCGGAAACCCCCTAACACCTAGCACTCATCGTTTACGGCGTGGACTACCAGGGTATCTAATCCTGTTCGCTCCCCACGCTTTCGCTCCTCAGCGTCAGTTACAGACCAGAGAGTCGCCTTCGCCACTGGTGTTCCTCCACATCTCTACGCATTTCACCGCTACACGTGGAATTCCACTCTCCTCTTCTGCACTCAAGTCCTCCAGTTTCCAATGCACGTTTGCGGTTGAGCCGCAAGATTTCACATCAGACTTAAAGAACCGCCTGCGAGCGCTTTACGCCCAATAATTCCGGACAACGCTTGCCACCTACGTATTACCGCGGCTGCTGGCACGTAGTTAGCCGTGGCTTTCTGGTCAGGTACCGTCAAGGTACGATCAGTTACTATCGTACTTGTTCTTCCCTGACAACAGAGTTTTACGATCCGAAAACCTTCATCACTCACGCGGCGTTGCTCCGTCAGACTTTCGTCCATTGCGGAAGATTCCCTACTGCTGCCTCCCGTAGGAGTCTGGGCCGTGTCTCAGTCCCAGTGTGGCCGATCACCCTCTCAGGTCGGCTACGCATCGTCGCCTTGGTGAGCCGTTACCTCACCAACTAGCTAATGCGCCGCAGGCCCATCTGTAAGTGACAGCAAAAGCCGCCTTTCAACTTTCCATCAGGTGATAGAAAGTGTTATCCGGTATTAGCTCGCGTTTCCGCGAGTTATCCCAGTCTTACAGGCAGGTTGCCTACGTGTTACTCACCCGTCCGCCGCTCGTTCCACGAACTTCCCTCCGAAGAGTTCCGTTCGCTTCCCGCGCTCGACTTGCATGTATTAGGCACGCCGCCAGCGTTCGTCCTGAGCCAAGATCAAACTCTCCATAAAAGTGTTTGAAACATTAGCTTTCAGAAGTCAACTTCTGACTTATTTTTTAAGAAAAACGAGGTTGTCTTTCTTCTTTCGTACTGGTTGTTTTGTTCAGTTTTCAAAGAGCAATTT
>NZ_JBSSNH010000016.1:0-1601 GCF_053839645.1 Oceanobacillus sp. M60
AGAAAGACTAACTATATAAAGTCAAGTGAAAAAGAAAATAAATGATGAGAAAAATATACGAATTAAATGCATGCCAAATAAGCATCAGAGCATCAAATTTTTTCACTTACTGACGAATTTCGTAGGGTTCGTTTTTAGTTAAAATCGCATGAATGATGTAACACAATTTTCGTGAAACGGCACCAATCGCTGTTAGATGATGTTTTCCTTCTGAGCGCTTTTTCTCATAAAATGCTTTTAAAACAGGATCACTTCTGGAGGCGACAATGGCTGCCTGAAACAGTGATTTTCGTAAATAAGGGGATCCTCTTTTACTCATGACGTTGTGTGTTGCATCAAATTGCCCAGATTGTGATACAGAGGCATCAATACCAGCGTAGGCAACTAACTTTTTAGGGCTAGAAAACTTATGAATATCACCAATTTCGCCTAATATCGTCGCACCAGTAATTGGCCCGATTCCTGGAATGGTTTCAATAACAGAATTAACGGAAGTCATCAATTGGTTTATTTCTTCTTCTGCTTGTTTGATTTGTGTTTCCAGGAAGTTTAGCTGTTCAATCATCGAGCGGAGCTGGAATGTAAATGCATCTTGTGCAAATCGAATACCAAAGGAATCTAAAGCAGCTGTTTTTAACGATTCTGCTTTAACTAAACCTACGCGATTACGACTCGCTAAACGAAGTGTTTCAGCCAACGTATCCGCAGAAATTTCGTTAAATGCATCGGGTGTAGAATATTCAAAAAGCGCTGCCTTGGATGCTTTTCCAAAGACACCAATTTTTGAAAATACCGTATCATACTCAGGAAAAACTTGATCTAAAACGGCAATGATTTTACGTTTGAAATCCCCAGCTGTTCCAACTAAGTAAGATCGATAACGGGTTAACTGACGTAAGGAGAACATTTCTTCATTCGCTAAAGCAGTATCTGCAAATGACCCGTAACGAATAAGGTCGGCAATTAGTACCGAATCGATGATGTCAGTCTTACGTTTTCGTATTTCAGTACCTTTTCTCCAGCCATCTGTCTGAATAGGATTGATGACATGGACAAAATAATCGGCATCATCTAGGAAGGAAAAAAGAGCGAGCCAATAATGTCCCGTCGCTTCCATTCCCGTAAGAAAATGGGAGGGGTTGTCTGAAATAGTACGTAAACGAGTGAGTAGTGCGTGTCCGCCTTCTAAAGTGTTAGGAAAAGAAAAGCCTTTTAATACTATTTTTCCTGTATCATCCATAACAGAAGCAACATGTGTACACTTGCCAATATCAATACCAAGATAAAACATAGCTTCACCTTTTTCTTTACCTATTTGGATTGAATGCCACTCATCTGAAAAGCGTCACTACCTTGTGCTAAATACGGAGTAAGGCAAAGTGCCTTCAACATCTAACTCATTCGTAATCAGCTTAACAGAGAGAGGGATCAGTCTTTCGATAACGAGCTCGTCGGCTCAAGGAGGACACGATCAACCTCTCAATCCATTAAATATATTTTCTCAAATAATTGAGGAAATACCAAATAAGAAATGACATAGGTTCATAAGGTTTTCCTTTTACAGTCGGAAGACTAAAACCTTAAATATAATATACAAGGAG
>NZ_JBSSNH010000017.1:0-1104 GCF_053839645.1 Oceanobacillus sp. M60
TTTGTACCTTGAAAACTAAATAAGAGTAACAACGACATCAAACTTTAAAAATAAGGCAAAAAAGCTATTGATATAGCGACACAACTGATTACATTCTGTAATCAGCCATCTTATTCAAAAACTTTAGTTAAGTGAATAAGGGCGCACGGTGGATGCCTTGGCACTAGGAGCCGATGAAGGACGGGACTAACACCGATATGCCTCGGGGAGTTGTAAGTAAACATGATATCCGAGGATTTCCGAATGGGGGAACCCACTGTTCGTAATGGAACAGTACATCTATCTGAATACATAGGGTAGGTGAGGCAGACCCGGGGAACTGAAACATCTCAGTACCTGGAGGAAGAGAAAGAAACATCGATTTCCTGAGTAGCGGCGAGCGAAACGGAAAGAGCCCAAACCAAGAAGCTTGCTTCTTGGGGTTGTAGGACATTCCATTGGAGTGACAAAGAAATTCTTTAGATGAATCGACCTGGAAAGGTCAGCCAAAGAAGGTAACAGCCCTGTAATCGAAAAGGAATTTCCTCCGGAGTGTATCCTGAGTACGGCGGAACACGTGGAATTCCGTCGGAATCCGGGAGGACCATCTCCCAAGGCTAAATACTCCCTAGTGACCGATAGTGAACCAGTACCGTGAGGGAAAGGTGAAAAGCACCCCGGGAGGGGAGTGAAATAGAACCTGAAACCGTGTGCCTACAAGTAGTCGAAGCCCGTTAATGGGTGACGGCGTACCTTTTGTAGAATGGACCGGCGAGTTACGATCGTATGCAAGGTTAAGTGGAAGACACGGAGCCGTAGCGAAAGCGAGTCTGAACAGGGCGAATGAGTATGCGGTCGTAGACCCGAAACTGTGTGATCTACCCATGTCCAGGGTGAAGGTCAGGTAACACTGACTGGAGGCCCGAACCCACGTATGTTGAAAAATGCGGGGATGAGGTGTGGGTAGCGGTGAAATTCCAATCGAACACAGAGATAGCTGGTTCTCTCCGAAATAGCTTTAGGGCTAGCCTCAAGATAGAGAGTACTGGAGGTAGAGCACTGATTGGACTAGGGGCCCCTACCGGGTTACCGAATTCAGTCAAACTCCGAATGCCAGTTACTTAC
>NZ_JBSSNH010000018.1:0-961 GCF_053839645.1 Oceanobacillus sp. M60
CAAAGAGGGAAACGTCATAATGATATTCCAGAAATCAAACGGCAATTAAACAGCCTTGGATATGGTCACATAAGCGTTACGACACTATTTGGGAGCTTTATGGAGCAGAAAATAAAGCAATTCCAAAAAGATTATGGTCTGCGTGTTAACGGAATAGCAGATGAAGTAACAGTCGGTAAATTAAAAGAACTTGCCCCTAAAGACACATATCAGCGTGGAGACAGGCATGCAGAAATTGTCCAATTTAAAAAACAGTTAAATGCCATTGGGTTCGGCTATATCACAGAGACCAACCTATATGGAAGTTTCATGGAAACACAAGTAAAAAGGTTCCAATCCTACTATGGATTAAGTGCCACTGGGAAGATGAACAAAGCGACAAAAGATAAGCTGAACAGTATATACAACCATCCACTCCAAAGAGGGAAACGTCATAATGATATTCCGGAAATCAAACGGCAATTAAACAGCCTTGGATATGGACATATAAGCGTTACGACACTATTTGGGAGCTTTATGGAGCAGAAAATAAAGCAATTCCAAAAAGATTATGGTCTGCGTGTTAACGGAATAGCAGATGAAGTAACAGTCGGTAAATTAAAAGAACTTGCCCCTAAAGACACATATCAGCGTGGAGACAGGCATGCAGAAATTGTCCAATTTAAAAAACAGTTAAATGCCATTGGGTTCGGCTATATCACAGAGACCAACCTATATGGAAGTTTCATGGAAACACAAGTAAAAAGGTTCCAATCCTACTATGGATTAAGTGCCACTGGGAAGATGAACAAAGCGACAAAAGATAAGCTGAACAGTATATACAACCATCCACTCCAAAGAGGGAAACGTCATAATGATATTCCAGAAATCAAACGGCAATTAAACAGCCTTGGATATGGTCACATAAGCGTTACGACACTATTTGGGAGCTTTATGGAGCAGAAAATAAAGCAATTCCAAA